>NZ_CP011567.1:2993000-3304333 GCF_001655615.1 Pseudomonas sp. GR 6-02 | reverse complement strand
CGCTGACCGTCACTTCGCTGGACATTTTGATCAGCACCCCTTCGGCGCCGTTGCCATACACCTCGCCACCGGTGATGGTGATGTTGCTGGGGGAGGGGATGTTCTCGCTGCCGCGCTGCACCACGATGCCATTGCCGCCGTTGTTGTAGGCAACGTTATTGGTGAGCGTGAAGTCGTGGGTGCTGGTCACGATATTGAAACCGTGCCGGTCGTTGTCGTAGGCGACGTTGTTTTCGAAGGTGCTGTTGCTCAGGAAGTCAGCTACGAAACCGTCCAGGCCGTTGCCGTGGGACACGCTGTTCTTGATGACCATGTTGACGGTCTGCTCGTGGGGGTCGAAACCGTACCCCGAGCAGTCCTTGATCTCGACGCTGTCGAGGGTGACGTTGGAGTCATAGCCTGCTTGCCCGGGAATGTAGCCGTTGAACCAACCGTCGATCTTGCCCGTAGTGTTGTCACGGTTGCCGTCAATGGTGAGCTTGCTGACGCCGAAGTCGTGGGTTTCCTCGCCATAGGCGGAGCGGATGACGCCGGTGATCTTGGTGTCGGAGCCGTCAGCCACCTTGACGGTGGTAGCGCCCATGCCGTCGCCGTACAGGTAGACGTTGCTCTTGAGCATCAGGCAACCGTCGGAAGGTTCCACTCCTCCCGAAACGATATAGGTTCCGGTCGGCACGTAAACCTGCCCCCCGCCTGCGGCGGCCGCCGCATCAATTGCACGTTGTATCGCCGCTGTGTCGTCAGTGATGCCATCTCCTTTGGCGCCAAAATTTTGTACATTGAAAATCATGAGCTTATCTCCGTATCAGGCAAGAACCTCGGAAGATGCCAATATTCCATCGACAGCCACCGTGGTTTGACCCAGCGGAGTGCAAAAGTTATGACCGCATATCGGGGATGTGTCAAAAAACCGGACTAACTGATTAGCGGTTGAGAAGGTGTTTCAAAAAAGTAACAGATTGTTGACGCTCGCTCCGGTGGCGAGCGATGGCTCTGTGGGAGCGGTTTTTCATCATTGAGGTGTGTTACGAGGTGCTATCGATAACCCGCAGGTGCGCTGCCGCAATGTTGTATGCGCGATGCTTGAGCTGGAGGTGTATGAGCGACATGGGTAATGAGGAGCGACCTCACTGGAACGTCGCTCCTCTGAATCCAACAACGCTTACGTCGTCTTCAATGACTCCCGACGCGCAAGGCTTTCTCTAGAATCGCCAAGCCACCCGCGAGTATCAGCGGCGCGGTGGTGAAGTCCGCCCCGGCCTTACACAGGCTAGCTCGTGTCCTGCAATACGCGCCCATTCAGGTGCTTGCGTTAACCCGCGATCTTGATTGCAAGCTCAGCGACGTGTTTACCCTGGAAACGCGCAATATCCAGTTCATTTTTTGACGGTTGCCGTTTACCGTCAGCGCCTGCCAGGGTGGTCGCGCCATAGGGCGTACCGCCGGTGATCTCGCTCATGTTGGTCAGCCCTGCGCAGGTGTAAGGCACACCCACGATGACCATCCCTTGATGCAGGAGTGTGCTGTGAAACGACGTAATCGTGGTTTCCTGGCCACCGTGCTGGGTGCCGGTCGATGCAAAGACACTGCCGATTTTCCCGACCAGCGCGCCGCTCATCCACAGTCCGCCGGTCTGGTCGAGAAACGTGCGCATCTGTCCCGCCATATTGCCGAAGCGCGTCGGTGTACCAAAGATGATTGCATCGTAATTGCCCAGCTCGTCAGGTGTCGCCACCGGTGCCTTCTGGTCAAGTTTGACGCCGATGGCTGCTGCCTGTTCGGCCGGGATGGTTTCAGCAACACGCTTGAGCGTCACGTCGGTGCCAGGTACGGATCGTGCGCCTTCGGCCACTGCTCCAGCCATCGTTTCGAGGTGACCGTACATTGAGTAATAGAGAACCAGTACCTTCGCCATGATTTTTCTCCTGGATTAAGCGCCATTCGATGGATTAGGAAGATCTTGGGTTACACCACTGCCAACGAACAGCAGCGGCAGGTGCAGCACTCGGTCATGAACAAAACGGCGGCTCACACCCACCCGACTGCAGGGACTTTGACGGCATGCGGATTAACACTAGCAGTTCCGTATGCTGCCTGCCGGGCAGTCAGGGAAGCTATTCGATTGGTGGCAGATGGCAGCACGTGTAGTGGGGAAGGGCGCGCAGCAAAGAGGGCATCTGTCATAGGTAATTCACTTCACTCAATGCGCATGGGCATGTGAATGGATGGTCAGGGCACCCGGTACCCAGCCATTAAAAAAAGTACCCCTTACTCCCGGATATCATGATTTTTCACAAGCATGAGCTTTCCATATAGTCCTCCCAAGCCCACTTGGAACACGGCTGTGTTTCCCTTGATGCGAGAGAACTTTATGGAAAATAAGAAACGCGCCGTCCAGGCTTCAGACATTGGGATGGGGACTCGAGTGGTATGGGGAGGAGAGCAGGTTCAACATCCCTACAATGCGACGCAGACACCCATCGTGGTCAGTGCTGCCTATGGCTATGACGATATCGATAAGTGGTATGACGTGGCATTGGGAAAGGAGCCCGGCTTCATTTACAGCCGGATGAGCAATCCCACTGTCTCCGTCTTGGAAGATAAACTCTGTGAGCTCGAAAACGCAGAGTCGGCCGTAGCTTTCAGTACCGGAATGGCCGCGATCAGCGGTGTACTGCACACCTTCCTGTCCTTTGGGCAGCGTGTGATATCTACGCGTGACAGCTACGGTGGTACGAACAAGATTTTCGAGGAGTTTCTTCCACGCATGGGGGTGGAGGTAACCCTTTGCGATACGCTCGACACCGTGGCACTTGAGCAGGAGATCGCTAAAGGCTGCAACGTCCTGTACCTGGAAACACCCACGAACCCAACGCTGAAAATCGTTGATATTCGGCGCCTTGTGGCAGCGGCCAAGCGAGTGGGCGCTTTGGTTGTTGCGGACAATACATTCGCGACGCCTCTGAATCAGAACCCGCTCGCCTTAGGCGTTGATGTGGTTGTACACAGCGCGACCAAATTCCTGTCCGGTCATGGTGATGTCCTCGGTGGTGTGGTCTGCGGCGCCGAGCATTTGATGTCTCAAGTTCGCCATTACCGCGAAATCAATGGTGCCTCGCTGGATCCTTTTTCGGCGTATCTAATCATCCGAGGCATCAAGACTCTGGCTCTGCGTGTTCGCCAGCAACAGGCGAGCGCGAAGCTTTTGGCCGAGTACCTCTGTACCGAACCGCTGGTTGAGTCGGTGAACTATCCGGGGCTGCCTCAACATCCAGGTCATGACATCGCTCGTTCGCAAATGAACGGATTCGGAGCCA
Source organism: Pseudomonas sp. GR 6-02 (assembly GCF_001655615.1). Lineage (GTDB taxonomy): Bacteria > Pseudomonadota > Gammaproteobacteria > Pseudomonadales > Pseudomonadaceae > Aquipseudomonas. The sequence goes on along the minus strand of NZ_CP011567.1, from coordinate 3,301,016 downwards.
TCGTCAGCTTCGTGCTGAAAGGAGGCATGGACACAGTGACTCGTTTGCTGCCGCTGCTCAGGTATGCGCATCGGGCGGGTAATTTGGGCGCTGTCGAGACCATCTATGGGCCGGCTCGGACGACCAGTCACGTGGAAAATACTTTGGAAGAGCGTCAGGCACTGGGAATCTCCGAAGGCTTGGTTCGAGTGTCCGTAGGTATTGAAGATTCAGCAGATTTATTGGCTGACCTAAAACAAGCCTTCGCTTTAGTGCGAATTAAACACGGTGATGCAAACATTAACGCTGATAATGCCCAACGTTTCATTGAGGTAGAAGCCTGAATACGGGCAGGACGCTCGAGATTCATCTTAAGCCCTTCATGAAGAATGAAAATAATAAAATCCAGCGACAACTAAATTGTACTGCCCAACCGCCAGTTACAAGGACGCTTGTCCGCACATTTCATGAGAATAAAACTATGTCCACGCATATTAAAGATAATCAGTCCGACCCAAACTCGCGTTTCAAAAAGGAAATGCAAACACGCCACATCGTTATGTTGGCACTGGGCGGTGTGATCGGTACGGGGTTATTCCTTACCTCCGGTTACACGGTTAATCAGGCAGGGCCACTCGGTGCAGTGATTGCTTACATCATCGGTGCAGTGATGGTGTATTTAGTCATGGTCTGTCTCGGTGAGTTGGCTGTACAGATGCCAGAAACCGGATCTTTCAGTAGTTACGCAACGCGATACCTGGGCCCAGGCACAGGCTATACAGTGGCCTGGCTATACTGGCTCACTTGGGCAGTAGCTATCGGTTCAGAGTTCACAGCTGCGGGCATTCTGATGGTTCGGTGGTTTCCTGATACACCCGTCTGGATTTGGAGCGCGCTATTTGCCATCGCAGTGTTCTCAAGCAATGTTGTCTCCGTTCGGTGGTTTGCGGAGACTGAGTTTTGGCTTTCGCTGATTAAGGTGCTGACCGTTATCACATTCATTGTGATCGGCGGAGCGGCAATTTTCGGTCTTATTCAAGTACAGAGTTTGCAGGGTGCGGGACTTTCCAACTTCACACGTGAGGGGCTTTTTCCCACCGGATTTCTACCCATTGCAATGACCCTCCTGGCTGTTTCCTTCGCCTTTTCGGGAACTGAGCTGATCGGGATTGCGGCAGGTGAAGCGCAAGATCCACAAACTAGCGTGCCCAAGGCAATCCGCACGACAGTGGTACGTTTGGCGCTGTTCTTCGTGGGGACCATTTTCGTCCTTGCGACGTTACTGCCACGAGAGCAAGCGGGGCTTGTAGAAAGTCCGTTCGTCATGGTGTTTGAGCTGATTGGCATCCCATACTCTGCCGACATTATGAACTTCGTCATTCTTACGGCACTGATTTCCGCCGCTAACTCGGGGCTGTATGCAGCATCGCGCATGCTGTGGACATTGAGCGATCAAGGACATATGCCTAAGCGCTACGCCAGGCTCTCCAGTCGTGGCACACCGGTGAACGCCATCGTGCTTAGTATGGCGGGCGCAGTGGCTTCTCTGCTCAGCAGTGTGTTTGCCCCTGATACGGTTTACTTGGCCTTGGTGTCCATTTCCGGTCTGGCGGTCGTAGTCGTGTGGATGAGCATTGCTGCCAGCCAGATCGCGTTCCGTCGTCAATACGTTGCTAATGGCGGACGAGTTGAAGACCTGCATTTCCGTGTACGCGGCTATCCATGGGTGCCTATCGGTGCACTGTTGTGTTGCTTGCTGGCCTGTGTGGGTATCGCTTTTGATCCTGAGCAGCGAGTGGCACTTTACTTCGGACTGCCCTTTATCGCGTGGTGTTATTTCGTTTACTGGGTCACTCGAAACAAGAGAGCAGAGCGATTGGCTTTAGCCGCCGCTGTTCATTCCTCTGGCACCGTGTGAGTTTCTCAGGCAATGATTGAGCATAGTTAAAGCCCTGATGAGGTTGCGCCGATGAGTCAAAAGTCACTACCACCCTTGAACTGGTTGAGGGCATTCGAAGTATCGGCGCGTTGTTTAAATTTTACCCACGCGGCGGAAGAACTCCATTTGACTCAAGGGGCTGTGAGTCAGCAGATCCGTCAGTTAGAAAGTCACCTCGGTGTGGCGCTGTTCAAGCGCTTACCTCGAGGACTTGGCTTGACCGAGGAAGGGCAGTCGTACCTGCCTGTCGTACAAGACGCGATCAGTCGCCTTGCAGTCGGCACAAACGAGATTTTCGGCCAGCGCAATCGAAGACATTTGAAGGTGCGTGGCAGCCTTTCCTTTCTTCACTATTGGTTGGCCCCCCGACTCGCAGATTTTTGTCGGGAGTATCCCCAGATTGATATTCGATATATCAGCAATATTTGGGTGAAAGAACCGGACGGCGAGGATGACCTGGAGATTCGCTGGGGATGCGGTGAGTGGTCGGGCTTGCACGCTCAGCGGTTGACTTGGGACATCCTTCAGCCTGTTTGCTCCCCAAAGCTCATGGCCAGCTCACCCATACATGAGCCACGCGACTTGATGAACCATTCTCTGCTTCATGTGTTGGGGTACGAAGAAGGTTGGGGTTACTGGTTAAAACGAGTTGGTGCAGACGACGTCGACTACTCCCGTGGCCTTCAGTTTGACACGCTGATTTCCACGATCCGCATGGCCGAATTGGGGCAGGGCGTTGCGCTGGCACGGTCTTCCGTGGTCGAGGATTTGCTTAAGAGCGGGCAATTGGTTGCGCCATTCAATCACCGAATCGAGGCAAGCGAATCCTTTTATCTGGTGCACGAACAGAACGAAGCGCTCTCGCCTGATGCCGCACATTTTTCTACCTGGCTGGTGGCTCAAGCCCATCGCCTTTTGTAAAACTGATTTGGAGTTGCCATGGATTATGTAAGCACTCGCGGCGGCGACATGCGTGCTGATTTTCGCAGTGTGGTTCTGTCGGGGCTCGCCGAAAATGGTGGTCTCTATGTCCCAGCCAGTTTGCCTGTCTTTACCGAGAAACAGATTGCTGGCTGGTCGTGGCTGCCGTTTGATGAGTTGGTTTGGCGAGTGATTTCGCCTTTTGTCGGCTCTTCCATAGACGAAAGCACCCTGCGTGCCTTGCTCAGTGACAGCTATCAACAATTCAAGCACCGCGCTATTACGCCGCTTGAGCAAATCGGGCACAACGAGTGGATACTCCAGCTGTTTCATGGTCCGACCGGTTCTTCCAAGGATTTCGCCGCGCAATTGCAGTCGCGCCTGGTCGACCATTTCCTGAAGGAGATCGGTAAAGAAGCGTTGGTGGTCGGTGCAACTAACGGTGATACCGGCGTCGCGGCGCTTGAAGCCTTTGCTAACTGCCCGGCCGCCCGCATGGCAATACTGTATCCGCGCGACGGGCTTGCACCTGAGCAACTCAGTGCCTTGCAGGCAGCCGACCCGCAGCGGGTTCAGCTGTTTCCGGTTGACGGTAATTTCGATGATTGCCAGACGCTGGTCTCCCGACTCTTGCGCGAGTGGCCGTTGGATGGAGTGTTGCCGGTCTGTTTCAACTCGACCAATTGGATCGGCGTCCTGGCCCAGATCGTTTTTTACTTCCACGCAGCCTTGCAACTGGGCGGTGGCTCGCGTCCCGTTGGCTTTAGCGTTCCAGCTGCCAGCTCGGCCGAAATCTACGCTGGTTACATTGCGCAGAAAATGGGATTACCGATCAATCAGGTGATCATTTCCACCAACAGCAATGATGCCCTGCACCAGTTTTTTCATTGCAATCGGTACTCCACCCGGATGACTAATCGAACCGTGTCGCCGGCGATGGACTTCTCGTTGTTTTCCAACCTGGAGCGGTTTATCTGGGAGATTTACGAGCACGATGGCTGCTCAACAAAAGCACTGATGGAGCATTTTGAAAGTTGCGGAGAAATGAGCATCGGCAACCAGCAATGGCTGCGTGCTCGAGTACTCTTCGATTCCTATGCCGTACACGAATCCCAGGTGCGCGATGAAGTAGTCGAACTGTTCCGAGAGACAGGCTCGGCCATCGATCCTCACACCGCTGTCGGTGTACTGGCCGGCAGGCTTCATCGACGCAGCCTGGGCGCGCCGATGGTCACCTTCGGGCAAATTGCGCCGGCCAAGTCAGCGGCGCTGTTGGCCGAACTGGGCGTCTGGCAAGCAAGCGTTCCGAGCACTGTCGAGGTGCGCGCGCAACCACCGTACCTGGCCAAGGGCGATCTTGACGGTCTGTGCCAGGCTCTTCGTCTGGCGCTGCAGAGGTCTGCATGAAGCGCATTCTAGATCCGTTGGACGAACGCATACTGGCCGAACTTACCGCCAATGCGCGAATAGCCCATATCGAACTGGGTGCCAAGATCAACTTGTCGCGCAATGCGGTGCGCCAGCGCATCGAGCGTCTTGAGCGCGACGGTGCGATCCAGGGCTATACGGTTCTTCTCGGTGAGTCGCGGCGGCCTACGTCGCTTATCAGCGCGGTGATCTTTGTCTACCGCTACGACCGCATGCGTGGCGAAGAAGTACTGACTGCGCTGCGCTCCATTCCCGAAGTCGTGCAATGTGAAGTACTCAGTGGTGAGTTCGATTTAATGCTGCGTGTGAATGCCGCCACACCTGAACGCGTCCATCTCGTGTGGAAGGAAATCGCGGCCATGCCGGGGGTGGAAAACACCGTGACATCGTTCGTCCTTTCTGCGGTGTTTTGACAACATCGTGCTTGGGCAAAACGCTCAATTAATACAGCACTCTGCCATATTCAACTGCCAAAGCCCGGCTCTTAGGATGTTCCTAACGAACAACATCAATATAGGAACAACGCTTATGACTGAGTACAAAATTGCCTTGGTAGGATTTGGTGGCGTGAACCGTGGCTTCGCCCAATTGGTCGCCGATTGTAATGCCGAGTGGAAAGAGGCCCTCGGCTTCACCATTAAAATTGTCGGTGTCACCGATCTGTTCCTCGGCTCAATCGTTGCCAAAGACGGTCTGGATGCAAAGCAGTTGGTGGCGCTGCCGGTTGAGAAGGGCGCATTCGCTCAACTGCGCGGCGGCAATGCTGAGGCCTTCAACGAAACCGTGATCAAGCATTCCGGTGCAGACATCATCGCTGAAGCCACTTTTACCAATCCGGTGGATGGCGAGCCTGCCACTACCTTTTGCCGCTGGGCCTTGGAAAGCGGCATTCATGTAGTGACCACCAATAAGGGGCCTATTGCGCTGCACGGTGCCGAGCTCAAGGCGTTGGCCCGGCGCAACCAGGTCGCCTTCGAATACGAGGGGGCGGTGATGAGTGGCACCCCCGTGATTCGTCTGGCCAGGCAGGCTCTGGCGGGTGCCAATGTGCAAGGCTTCGAAGGCATCCTGAACGGCACTTCCAACTACGTGCTCACCCGGATGAAAGACGGCCTGGCGTTCAACGATGCCGTCGTACAAGCGCAACAACTCGGCTACGCCGAGGCAGATCCAACCGCCGATGTGGAAGGGTTTGACGTACGCCTCAAGGTGGTGATCCTGGCCAACGAACTGCTCAACGCACGACTGAATGTCAGCGATGTAGCGTGCTCGGGTATCAGCAATATCAGCGCACAAGATATTGCCCAGGCAAGTGCCAATGGCGCGAGCTGGAAACTGATTGGCTCAGCCGATCGTGAAGCGGATGGCTCGGTTCGAGCGAGTGTCGAGGCTCGCTTACTGTCGAACTCACATCCTCTTGCCGGAATCAACGGCGCTACGAATGCAGTGTCATTCAAGACCGAACTCCTGGGAGCTGTCACGGTGTCCGGGCCTGGGGCAGGGCGCATCGAAACAGCCTTCGCATTGCTGTCTGACATCGTCGCCATCCACTCCGCCCACGGCAAATAACAGGAGATAGTCATGAGCGTATCCAGCATGGCCAGTATCCAGCTTGTTGAAGCCAAACAGATTGATGTGTTCAGTCCATTCGATGGTCGCTTGGTGGGCAGTGTCCCTTGCCTCGATGCCGCCGCAGTTCCTGGCTTGCTGGAACGCGCGCGAATTGGCGTGCGTGAGAGTGCGGCAATGCCTCGTCACCTGCGTGCACGCATCCTTGAGGAGGCGGCCCGGCGTGTAGAGCTTGAGGCTGAAGCGTTTGCCAAACTCATTGTTGCAGAGGCGGGGAAGACGCTGCGACAAGCAGAGAAGGAAGTGAAGCGTTGTGTGAATACGCTGAAGCTTTCGGCGGAAGAGGCTCGTCGTAACGCCGGGGAAGTGATTCCATTTGAGGCATATGAAGGCTCCGAATCGCGCCAAGGCTGGTTCACTCGGGAACCGTTGGGGCTTATCGTCGCGATCACCCCCTACAACGATCCGCTGAACCTGGTCGCCCATAAACTTGGCCCGGCCATCGCCGGTGGTAATGCTGTGATCCTGAAGCCCTCAGAGCTCGCACCGTTGTCTGCTCTCAAGCTGGTTGAGTGCCTGGTGGAAGCGGGTCTGCCTCCGTCTGTGGTAACCCCGGCGACCGGTGGCGTCGATCTGGGTAAAGCATTGGTGGAGGTTCGTGAAGTTCGGATGATTTCCTTTACGGGCGGTTTTGCCACAGGTGAGGCCATCGCTCGTAGTGCAGGGTTGAAGAAGCTAGCGATGGATCTGGGAGGAAATGCCCCGGTTCTCGTGCTTGAAGATTGCGATATCGAACCGACTGTTGAGTCCTGCGTGTCTGGCGCCTTTTGGGCAGCAGGGCAGAATTGCATCGGCACTCAACGCATCCTTGTACATAGTTCAATTTATGAGGACTTCCGTGAGCGTTTTGTCAGCCAAACGCGTGCCTTGGTAGTGGGTGATCCTGACCAGCGAGCAACGGATGTAGGCCCGATGATTACAGAACAGGCGGCCCGTCGTACCGAACAATTGGTGAATGAAGCACTGGCCGAGGGGGCCGTTCTTCTGTGTGGGCACCATCGCGAAGTGGGAAGCTATGCGCCGACCGTACTGGAGCGTGTAAGCCATAACAGTCGTATCTGGCAGCAGGAAGTCTTCGCGCCGGTTGTCATCCTGGAGCCTTTTGACCAGTTGGATGATGCTGTTGCTCTGGCCAACGCTCCGGAGTACAGCTTGCATGCGGGACTCTTCACACGTGATCTTTCCAAGGCCTTGAAATTGGCGCGGCAAATTCAAGCCGGTGGCGTGATGATCAATGACTCTTCCGATTATCGTTTTGATGCCATGCCTTTCGGTGGATTCAAGTACGGAAGTCTGGGGCGAGAAGGTGTCCGGTTTGCCTATGAGGACATGACGCAGCCTAAAGTGGTCTGCATCAGTGAGTTGGATTAAACCTACGAAGTAAATTCGTCTTTGCAGACAGTCATTCACGAGGTTAACGATGTCCAGAGTCGCAGAGTTCAGGCAACCTTGAGAAACACCTGGCCGAACAGTGAGGTCGTCGAAACATGTGCGTCTCCCTCACCAATGTTTCAAGAAAGAATCATTGAGCCTTTATTGAGTGCGTCAATTGTCAATAAAGGCTCAATGGGACTACATCCTGACGGCAATGCCTGACGCCTAGTTAGGCATTGCTCCAACCGGACGCCTTTAGCTTACAGAGCACCTGCTTCCGTCTTCTTCCAAGACTCAAGCGCCTGGATTTGCATGAACCACCGCTGGAGATTGGGCAGATCAGTTACGGGGAATTTGGCGCTGTGCTGGTCAGCTAGTGGCGCGGCTATAGCAAAATCGGCGAGTGAAAGACCGGTGTCGCAAATCCATTCTCGATTACTAAGGTGCGCATCAAGAATTTTCGCAGCTTCAGTCACAAGCCGCTCTCCGCGAGCGACCTCACTGGGGTCGGGCGAACCAATTCCAGCCAAAGACTTGATCGAGTTCTCCCAGTTAAGAATGCCGACGCCCGGCATGAAATACTGCCCACACCAAAAAAGCCAGCGGTTAACGTCAGCACGGCCGCGGGGTTCGATGGGATAAATAGTTTGGCTAGGGGTCATATTCGCCAAGTACTGCATGATGGCGTAAGATTCCCAAAGAACAAATCCATCATGTTCGAGAACCGGAACCCGATGATTCGGGTTAAGTTTCAGAAATTCAGGAGAGTTCTGCTCCCCATTGAACAGATTCACCAGCACGAGATCGACTTTGATTTCGAGGTAATGTGCGGCCATCAGCACTCGGCGGCTGCAAGTTGATGCGGGATGGTAGTGAAGACGCATGGTTTTAGCTCCTTGTTTAGTGATCAACACTGCCATTGTCTTCCTGCATACTGACAGAAAGTGTCAGTAGTGATGCGTGCGTTGCGTCTGCTCTCATCAGCCTGCCAGGAAAGCTCTTCCTATCAGGTCGTTTCCGTTGAACATCGCTATTAGCATGATCCAAATGGCCTTCAGTAGTCTTCCCCAGAGGTTGATGGCAATCAGTTCTTTGACTTGCTGCCAAATGATGGCAGCATCTCGTTGAGATCACACCACCAACAAAGCCACTTATGTCTCGCACCGAAAGATTATTTGATCTGATTAAGACCCTGCGAAGCCATCGTTTTCCAGTGACTGGCAATCATTTGGCCAAAGAACTGGGGATAAGCGTTCGTACGCTTTACAGAGATATCGCAACGCTTCAGGGGCAAGGTGCCAACATTGAAGGCGAGCCAGGACTTGGTTACGTTTTACGCCCCGGCTTTATGCTCCCGCCATTGATGTTTACCGAGGAGGAAATAGAGGCCCTTGTCTTGGGTTCTCGCTGGGTGTCCGAGCGTGCTGACCTTCAACTGAGTAGTGCCGCAAAAGGAGCATTGTCAAAAATAGCTTCTGTTTTACCCCAAGACCTGCGGACCGCACTTGATACCAATTCATTGGTGGTTGGCAAAGGGGATCAAACAGAATTAGAGGCCATCGATCTGTCGCAGATTCGAAGGGCCATTCGAGTCGAGCATAAGGTAATAATCAAGTATCTAGATCTGAAGGGAGCTAGTTCAGAGAGAACGATTTGGCCCGTTGCGCTGGGCTATTTTGATCATGCTCGAATGCTTGCCGGGTGGTGCGAACTACGGCAAGAGTTCCGTCACTTTAGGACTGATCGCATATCTGCTTTGAGAGTAAAGCCCGAGCGCTACCCTCGTCGGAGGCAAGTCTTACTTAAAGAATGGCGCGAGGTGGACATTCATCAGCGGCCGCCGCAGCATTTGTCTTAGCGTGCTTTATATTGCGTTTTCTGAGCCCCCTGGTCGAGGAGTGTATCCTGATCGGTGTGCCCCCTAGCCAGTTGGAAGCGTTCCAGGCCAAGGGCTTCCGTCCTGCATTTCTCTATGCGCGGAAGTAAGAGTCCGGTGAAGACACCTCGGAGTTGCTGCCACATAGATGGAAATAGGCTTAGCTCCGAAAAGCGTTTTTGGCTCTGTGCTGTGCTGGGGGAGTAGAAACAGAACCTCACTCATTTGGATAGAGACGGATGTGAATGGAAGCGTTAGCCACTTTTACTGCTAAGAATTTTAAACCAATAGGCCTGAGCCCAACCCCCGAGATTACTACCTCCTTACCAGTGTCTATCAGCACCATGGAGAAATGCTACTCGGGTGCTATCGACGGTGTTTCCTCAACAGTTTTTACTGCGGCGTTCGACCAGACGACCAGGACGGGCAGTTACATCGGACTCGCAGCCGAGATCGGTGGCTTGGCGCGTTTCAACTCCATTGACTGTTAGTCGGGGTCTTTACCGAAGAAACCGGTTGTTTGAGCAAACTCAACAAACCGCTTGTTTGCGATAGACAAATATTCGTTAGCTCGCCAGCATAGACTGAAACTCATGATCTGTGCCGGTTTGAAGGGAATGCCCAGCAAGCCGGGTACACATTGCTGAATGGAACGCAGCAATGTAGAGGCGCCCATTCCATCCAGTGTTGCCTTGATGACCAGTGAGACGAAATTGGTCTGCAATGCTATTCGATAGCGGGCTCCGGAGGCTTCGCAGAAGGTGTCGAACATATGGCGTTGCAGGAATGTCTGGTCAAAAAGCACCATTTTCTCATCTTGCAGACGCCAGGCCTCGATAAAAGCCTCGCGCGAAAGTGGGTGGCTGTCGTTCATGCACATCACCATCTCGTCGGTGCCTAACAAAACGGAGTCCCATCCGCTCTCTACTCGACGAGACTCCAGCAGGGCGACATCAATGTCACGGCTTTCCAGGCGCTGGCTGATGTCATCCGCACTGCCTTCAATCACCGTCATCACGATACCTGGATATCTCTTGCCAAAGGCGTTGAGTACCTGCGGAATGTAGTTGATCCCGAACATGGGAGGCACGCCGAGACGAATCTCACCACTGTGTAAATGCGACAGATCCCGCAGCTCTTGACGTGCCATGTCTAGTTCGAGCAAAGCGACTTCGACACGGGCAATAAAGCTTTTTCCTTCAGCCGTCACGTTGATTTGTCGTGCCGCGCGGTTGAAAAGCGTAACGCCCAACTCCTCTTCCAATCGAGTAATGGCCATGCTCAATGCTGGTTGGGCGATGTGCAGGCTCTGCGCGGCTTTGGTGAAGCTACCTTGCCGCGCAACTTCTACGCAGCACATCAACGCTTTGAGATTCATACCAGTCATTCTCGGATCGAAACCCAAAGCATAACAATTAGTGATGGAAAAAATCACAACATAATATTTTTCGTGATGGAGGAGTCTCTTTAATATGCCTGCGATAACTGTGTTGTCGCCTTCTCGAGGCTCGCGTCCAGGCAGATGACTTGCCTCTTTCAAAACGGATTTTTACTGAATGCTCAAGTTCAATGCTCATCTCGGCTTCCAATTCAACGATTTGCCTTTTCTCCAGCGTATCGAAGCTGCAGCGGCTGCTGGATTCAAGGCGGTGGAGTTTCCTTCGCCTTATGAATTTGAAGCCAGTCAATTGGCCGCACATTTGACTCAATATTCTCTACCTCTGATCCAGTTCGCTGCACCGGCCGGAGTCACCAAGGGCATTGCTGCGTTGCAAGGCAAGGAAGAAGAGTTTCGTGCAGGTTTAGCCTTGGCCGCCAGGTATGCAAAGGTGTTGGGCTGCTCAAATGTGCACGTCATGTCTGGGATTACTGCACAAGTTTCAGCTGCGCCCAGTTTCATGAGCAACTTGGAATATGCAGTCAAATATTTTGAAGATCGGGGGTTGCGGCCCCTGATTGAAGTGATAAGCCCAAAGGAAATCCCGGGGTACTACATGTCGGATTTCAGCAAAGCGCTACGGGTGCTGGAAGCCTTCCCGAGTATTGGACTGATTCTCGATCTTTACCATGCACAGCTTTTGACCGGCGACGCCGCAAATGTTCTGGATCAGTTTTATGACCGAACCGTCCACGTACAGATTGCGGACTGCCCAGGTCGCCACGAGCCGGGGACAGGCATCTTAAATTTTGCTGAATTGTTCGCGACTCTGGAACATCGTGGATACACAGGATGGATCGGATGTGAATACCGTCCTTCCAGCACTACTGTTGCAAGCTTAGGCTGGCTCAAGTCGCAAAATACTTAGCGCTTGATGGCTGGTTGCTTCCCGTCACGAAGGGTAGCAACCGGCCAAAATCAGCCGATCGAGTAAGCTCCAGAAAAGCGGGTTGCGCGACTTTGCCATTCACAAGCTTGGGTTCGCCTGAGCGCTGCCAGACTGGCTGACGCATGCACATCGGCCGAAGCCTGCGGAGGGTCGGCGAACGTGTCTATAACTGTTCGCAGCCCCATTTGCCACGACAGCTCTAGATTTGAACCGTTAACTGGTTGGAGCCCTTAATATAAGCCCCTTGCTCTAACGTCTGATTTATAAAGATAACGACAAGTGTGCCGATACTCCAAAAGTACTTCAGGTCACTGCACGCTATTTTTGGCGATGAGCAAGGAACACAAAATGATGTCTATTCGTCAGAACGCGCTCAAAGCATCAGACGTGACCCTTTGCGGTCTGGTGTGCCTAGCTGGGGTGGCAGTCACGTTCTTGGTGCTGATTCTGTTCGCAGGGGCAGAGCAGCGTACCGTTAGCGTTGCTTTTCAACTGGAGGTCGACGAAAGATTCAGTCGCCTGCAACGACGCTTTAATACTCAGGTCTTGAAACTAGACGTTGTGAGGCGTTTCTTTATCAACGCCGACGATGTCACTGAAAAGGAGTTTCTGGGATTTGTTACGCCTCTAGTTGGAGAGGACGAAGCCTATAGCTGGGTGCCAAGGATTCTCGAGAAGGATCTACAAACGTTTCGCGCTAAGGCGCTCCTCAACGGTACCAGTGATTTTTCTTATCATGAAATTAATCCCGTCACCGGTGAAAGAGTCCCCCTCACCAGCCGGCCGGAACACTGGATATTGCTCTACTTATTGAAGCGCGATGACGTAAAGATCATACCCGGCATGGATATTCTAGCTCGCCCGGGTCGCCAAGCCTTGATGAGCAAGGCACGACAAACACGTCAAATAGTTGTGTCGGAACCGTTGAAAATGACCAATGGGCAATCGGGGGTTTTCTTTGTCGCACCTGTATTCCAGAAGCCCCCTGAGGTTCCATTGAACGATGATAATTTGCAGGGGTTCGTTGTCTCCAGCGTACGCTTGGCTTCTTTGATGGAACAAGGCATTCCATTACCAAGTCTGCAACGACTGAACGTGAAGCTTTTATTGATCGACACGCAGCATCAAGGGGAAAGCATTTATCAGAGCTTGGCCCCCGCGGCCCCTTCAGCGCTGTACACGCAGCGGCTGCTGAAAGTAGCCGACCAAAATTACTTGATCCAGTTTCGACCCAGCTCAACATTTCTGGTCGCCAACAGCTACGCACTGTCCATCAGCCTAATTGTCGTGTTCGGAGCAGGGTTGTCGCTGCTGCTGACCTTGATGGTGTACTTGCTGATTACGCAGCGCGCCCGCGCCCTCTTGCTGGTTGATGAGCGCACGCAAGACTTGCGTTTGTTGAACATTACCGATCACCTGACCGGAGTCTATAACCGCCGATACTTCGAAGAGTTGATGGAGCACTTGCTCATCGAGGCTAACGTGCAATACCGACCTCTGTCGCTGATCATGTTTGACGTCGATCACTTCAAACACATCAACGACCGCTGGGGCCATCAGTGTGGTGATAACGTTCTGAAGTCGTTGTGCACACGAATACGTTCGGCAACACGCAAAACCGATCTGCTGTGCAGAACAGGCGGAGAAGAGTTTGCATTGATCTGCCCGGATAGCGAACTGAACGATACAAGGCTGCTGGCAGAAAAGCTTCGAGCTCTAATAAACACCCTACCATTTGATGATATTGGACAGGCGACTTGTAGCTTCGGCGTTGCAACATGGATTCCATCAGAATCGTTTGACGCCTTCATTCGGCGTGCCGATACCGCGATGTACAGTGCAAAATCAAATGGTAGAGATCAAGTCCAACTTGCCGATATGTAGCAGATCGGCTACCCGGGTGTCACTGCGCAAAAAGCCAAAACTCGACAGCTTCGGAGCCGCGCTCCGCCTTCAGGTCATCATCCCATTGTCCAGCACACGTCCCCTGGTAATCGTAAGCGTTCGGTTAAGTCACCGTGATTCGGACTCTGCGCTCAGAAACTTCAACAGGTAGTCGTTTTGGAACGCCTCAGACCTCGGCAGATCGTGCGGATTACATAAAGATTCGGTCGTCATCGAATTACCAAACCCGTGCTCCACTTTTAGCTTCGGTCATCAGCGCCCATTATCAGACTGAGTGTAGTGGTCAATTAATCCCGGACACGACGTTAAGTTTCATTAGACCACTTCAAGGCGAGCTGGGGCTCGATCCTGGCACGGCGAACAAGCGGTTGAATCTGATTGTTAGCTTCTACCAATGGGCTAGCCGCGCCAGGGAATGCTAGTGCTTCGGAGCGCGGGCATACCAACCGTAGATTGCGATGCCGGCATAACAGGTCGCTGGCACGCTCAATGCCATCGCGAGCGTCGAGAGGTCGGCCGCATACCCTGTCAATGGCGGAATAAATGCCCCGCCAACAATGGCGCAACAGAACAGGCCCGAACCTTCCGCCGCGCGATGACCGAGCCCTGCGGTCGCAAGGGTAAAGATCGTCGGAAACATGATGGAGTTGAACAGCCCGACGGCCAGCAGCGACCATCCGGCAACAACGCCTTGTGTGGTGGCAGAGATCGTCAACAGCACAATGACTGCCGTGGCGGCAAAGGCCAGCAGTTTCCCGGGCGCGAAAGTGCGCATCAGCGCCGAGCCGATAAAGCGGCCAACCAGGGCGCCACCCCAATAGAAGGCAACATGCTTGCCTGCGGCTTCGGCGGGAAGGGCCAGGGTTGTCGGCAGCATGAGGTAGTCGGTGATGAGGCTGCCAATCGTGACTTCGGCGCCGACATAGAGAAATATGCAAACGGTGCCGAGTGCAAAGCGCGGCTGCTTTAGAAGGTCGAGCGCAGCGAGTGGATTGAGACGTTCAGGTCTTGTTGAGGGTTGCAGCTCATTTCTTTTCAGCCAGACGATCAAGGCGACCATGCAGATGAAGAGCGTAATGCTTGCATAGGTGTTGCTGATCACGCTGGCTTCCTGCGCCAGGAAGGACGTCAGTTCTGCTGGCGACAATGCGGAGGTATCTACTGCATTGAGGGAGCCCAGGATCAGTATGGCACCCAGATAGGGAGCGACCGTGGTTCCCAGCGAATTGAACGCATGGCCGAGGGTGAGGCGGCTAGGGGCCATTGCGGCGGTTCCGAGTAGTGAAAGCAGCGGGTTCGCAACGACCTGAACGGTTGTCACGCCAATCGCAAGCACAAAGAGGGCGCCGAGGAAGGCTGGAAACAATGCGGACTGGGTGGCAGGAATGAAGAGCAGGCATCCACCAGCCATCAGCAGCAACCCGAGGACGGCCGCTCTCATGTAGCCGATTCGCGAAATGAGCAGGCCTGCGGGTATGGCGAAAATGAAATAGGCAAAAAAGAATGACGACTGCACAAGCATGGCCTCGGTATAGCTGAGGCTGAAGAGGTGCTTGAGTTTTGGCACCAGGACATCGTTAAGGCTGGTGATGCTGCCGAGGATGAAAAACAGCGCGAACACGTAGGTGCTCATCCGTTGGGCGTGGGGTGTTGCCAAACTGTTGGTGACAGTCGCGCTAGCACTAGCATTCGTCATCACGGGCTTCCTTTCTTGTGATTGTTACTTTCAAGGAAAGCTCTATAGAGCCTCGGGCACCTTGACAGTGGGACAGCGCTATCTTTGTGCGGTGAAGTACTCGCCAAAGGAGGGTGCGCTGCCATCTGATTTTTTGTCTGTAGCCGCTACCGCTCACCCAAAGTCCAGGGCCAGTCGTTAGAGGGCGCTACCTTAGTGCCTGACTTTTCGTTTGGCAAGCCGCAGGATCTCTTGGGGGATGCCGAGCTAAAGGATAAATTCGCTCATTTGGGCTGCAGCAGGGCCGTGGGCACTTGGACGCTCGAACTGGTGTTCGCCGGGTCGCTACGCAGCGGTAAGCGGGCAGCTGCGATCATGAGCTTGATTCAGTCAACCCGCATGAATGGGCATGATCCTTATGCGTATCTCAAAGATGTGCTGACGCGCCTGCCGACGTAGCGAGCGAGTGAGATCGATCAACTGCTGCCACAGCATCCCACGCCCGAAATTACAACAGGCTTACCAGTGTCGATCAGCTCCATGGAAAAGTCCTATACAGGAGCTATCGATGGTATTTCTTCAACAGCCTTTACTGCGGCGTTCGACCAAGCATCAAGAAGGGGCTGCTACATCGCGATGGAGAGCTTCAAGGGGACGGTGAATTGGGGTAGAGGGTTCCTTTAACTTCATTCACTCCGCCTCCACTACCGGAATTGATCGTGCAGATGAGTTTTTCTGCATAGTTGGAGGCAGTGGTACGGATGGTTTGAAAGGGATATCAGGGTCAGGAGGGATCACAATTGACATCGATGGAACGCACCCTGCCATTCAAATTCCTGGGAGAGCGGGTAGGGGGCTTCAACTTCGAAGGTCGCCCCAGCATGTACGCGAACGGCAAACAGAGATTTATGGATGGTAGCAACAAGATCTACGCATGCGAGCTTGGCCGTCTCGCGCGAGAGCTGATGCAGCCCGATGCCGTCGGATTAAGGCCTGGATACCGCTGATAGTCATGCCTTTCCACCTTCGACTTTCTGTGAGCGTGCAGACATCAGGGAGCGCCTTTTTGGTCGGCAACCCTTGAGATTCAACGTAGCCCTTCAAAATCAGAATGAACTCATGATCCAGACTCTTATTTGGTGGGGGTTCCGGAGGCCTAGCCATGACCGGCGCCGGTTGCCCCCGAACCCCGGCACGCCACAAATAATTGAGAAAATGGAAGGTAATACCGTGCACCTTGCGCATCACTGTGCTGACGATTGGGGTCTCCGGGGCGCGTCGATAGCACGGGCGCCAAGCCGGATTAATTGGCTGTGTTGTGAAAACTGGCTGGCCACGGAACACGAAAGTACGATTAATTGAATGGAGGTTGAGGTTTGTAGCTTCTGAGTAAAGAGCGTCCATTATAAAAAAAATGATCCAAGGGGCACGGAGTCGATCAAGCAGGGACAAGGCAGTGAATATCCTGCGGTTCAGCCGTCCAACATGGGGAGAAGTTCCGTCCCGACACATTATTTAACTTATGGGCGATGTCAGATGTTCATGGCTCCAATAAGTCCTTTTAAAATAAAGGTTTAGATTAGAAAAACAAAGCGCATGCTCTCCAAAACTTGTTCATGACCGACTGTTTAGACCGCAGCGGTGCAAACAGTGGTTATCTGCGCAAATCCAGTTGCCTCTGGCATTGCAGCGGGGGGGGAGGAAGTTACACCAATATTTTCGAACGGGAGTAATCTCTATATGTGTCACGAGCGGCAACGTTTTCAATCTTCACATTCGTTCGTTGCGAGTAGACAATGCGCGCTCTGTTCCGGGGTAGTTCAGCGGTAGAACACTCGGCTCTTAACCGGGTGGGCGCTGGTTCGAATCCAGCCCCCGGACCCACTACATCGCAGGGTCAGAAGGACAAATGTCCAGGCACGATAGGGAAACGGATGCAATGGCCGGCATAAACGCCGGTTATGCGGTCTTTCAATTATCTCGAGCATTGACCGCATCGGGTCTAGACACTGAGAAAACGCGCGAACGGATTGAGCGCTGGCAGCAGGTGGTCGAACACATGGTGCAAGGCACCGCGCTGTATGGCTCACGTATACCACTCGTGGATGTGCCTGAATGGGTCACGCTGGAGGTAGCCACGGGTGGTTTTGCCACTGGACAGTATCTGGCCGGTGGTGCACTGACCGTGTACGAGCGGCGGCTGGCCGCCTCAATCCCAGGCATCCGCCCTGGTTTTGAACGACTTGATCTCAACACCTGGCACCTTACGGATGAGGGGATCGAAGCACTGCAAAAGCAACTGGTGAACAGCGACTATCGGATCGATGTACCAGAAGAGGCAGCACTACTGTACGTGGCTTGGCTGTTGGGACAGCAGCGCACGGAGGAAGCACGCAGACTGATTGAGTCGATCGCACCTTTTTTTGAGCAACTGCGTTTCTTTCCAATGGCTTCTGACGGGCTACCGCTCGCGGCGGTGGAAGTGCAGATCTTCGATGTCGGCGATATCAAAAAGCTGCTTTCAAAACTCCCTGCGCAGCAGCGTCTGGCGGTGCAAAAACATGTGGTCATGACTCGGTTGCCTCTCTTCGATGCAGCTATCTCGCTCTTCCTCTTAACGTACCAGGATGATTGGCCTTGTCGGCAATATCCTGAAGGCTGGCTTGAGCAGGCGAATGCGCTAAGTAGTCAGTTCGATGCCACCGGTAGCAATGACATCCTCAACGTTGAACCTTTCAGGGGGCGGGTAGGGGAGTTGTACGCGTTGCTAAGGCTCTGCTCCCGTGACCCAACCTCGCTGACAGGGCGTCAAGTCGGACGTATTCGGCGGATCGTCAATGATTTCGTGTGCAAACATGGTCATCCCGAATCCGAAGATCATCTACAGAGCCGAGCCATACAGCGCCGTCAGGTGGCCGCGCCCGAGCATTATCTGATCGCCAAGGCGGTTTCTCAGCGTCTGACCAGCTATACGAGCTCGGAAGGCATCTCTGATTTTTCGTCCCTGTTGGAACCAATTACCAGTGAGGAGGCGAAGGCATATTCGCTGAAAACAGGTGTCGCCATTCCTCCCGCAGTTCGCCGACGCCTCGAGCGCTGTCGAAAGGGAACCATCAGTCAGTTGATTGACAAGGGATTGATCACATCTGGGGATACCGTGGCGCGAGTACTGCCAGCGATGACGGCCGAAATCTGCAGTGCTGGATTTCGCGATGCGACACTGCGCACATTGTCTATCGCAACGTATCGTGCTTTTCAGCGACGCCGTTCATTGCTGCTGCTCAACCTACAGAGCCAAATCAAAATCAGTGAGTTGCCTTGGGTGGCGGCCGTTGAAGGTGAACGAGAGGCACACACTGTCGCCGTTGAGGGAGCCAGACAAGCCTTGATCGAATCCTCGGCAACAACCCTCGCTGCTTTCCCTCAGGCAATCCTTCCGAACAAGCTACTTCAGGAGTTTGGTTCGCTTGCTGTCACGGCGAAGCTGGATCTTCCTTTTGTGGAGGAGGTCGCGGCGGACATTTTCATGGGAACCTTTTCGAATAAATTCGTGGAAGCAGCCAGGCGAGCGGCCTCGTTGATAGATGGCACCCTTTACGCTCATTATTACGACATCGACACGAACCAACTGGCGATCCTTCCCGATAAGCCGAAATCAAAGAGCAGAAACTATTTCCAGCGTGACTTGGATACCAGTGATGCATTGGCGAACCTGTGCGCGGAGCGGGCTAATGCACCCTTGGGGGCATGGCATTCAGCAACCAACGGAAGGATCATCGAGCAACAACAGATTTTGACGACGCAAAACCTTTCGCTTCTATTTGGTGATCTCGGTTTGAAAGCGCTGCTACATCATCGCTTGGGTTCACTTGCTCAGGAGTGCTTCCAATGGATATGCATGCGGCAGCAGATGAAAATCAAGCTCTATCACTCAAGCTTGGTGATGCTCAAAAATACCGCTTATGCCTGGCGCCAGATGGTGTTTTATTTATCCTTGCAGGATGACGCCGAGAGGCGTTGCGCAATCGATAGCATCGAAGCTCATTTCGCGGCTCAACCCATTGCATTCCGGGAGAGATTTCTACCGGCAATTATGGGGTTGCGTGTGGCAGCTTCCGGGCTCACGTTGACCCTGAACCGCCAGAAAAGTGAGGGGGCTCAGGTTTTTCTCGGATGGACCACCGAACGACATTGGTTGTTACCGCCACAAACGAACATCAATTAAACGTTCCGCTGTATCGGTGAAGCGTGCTTGAGCGCCTCAAAAAGTGATGTTTGCATATCCAGCTGGAGTTCTTGTACAGACGGGGCAAAACTTTCAACGAGAAGAGCCTGGACGTCTGCAAAATCGGAAAGTGGTGGAGTTTGACCTCAAGCATATAAAGTTCCTCACAGACACATCATTGAACTTATGGGCGATGTCATATGTTCATAAGTCATTCGGAACCGCACGCTGCTGTAGTCTTATGGTTAATGCCGTTGGAGAATGTTCATAGGTCTATGTTCATGGAAAAAGGCCGGCGACTTCAAGTGCGGCATATTTGGGCAAGTTTCTCCAGGCTTTCCGACCTTCTTGGCTCTAGCGGCTTGCGCGAGCTGTCCTTTGAGCAGTTGAGTTTGGCGGATTGAATTACTCCATCGACATTTTAAAAAAGAAGCGGCACAAAAAATCGGACGGAGGGCGGTGATGGGCAAAAAGATCGACATGAACAAACTCGCGGGTATCGAATATCATGGTACGCCCGGAGTTACCCAGCGATGCGTTGACGCACTAAAAAGCGTTCTGGGGGCGGGCGAACATGTACAAGCGGCTTGGATTTTGTCGTGGTTCGACGGAAAAATAGGCGAGCACAGTATCCTGCTGACCGTCTCTCCCTATCTGCAAATATTGATCAAGCCTGGATTCAGATCGGGATATTCAGGAACTGGCCCGACAGGACTTTCTACTGCCATTGAGTTGCTTCAGCTGTTTAAGGTGGATATTGAGGAATACGATGTTGATGAGGAATTTCATCGTCGTTGCGAAGCTGGTTGCCTCCTCTCATCTGATCTGAAAAACCTGACTCAATCCAGGCCCGTCCGACCTTCCCGATATTATGAATACATTGAGCGCCCGTCCTATCGCGCCAGAGCTGATGTCCTCCACCTGCTTGAAGAGTTTCCAGCTGTATTGAATCTGGGTCTGCTCGACGAACGACTAATCGATCTATCGATTGGATTTCTCGACAATCCGGACTTCGCCATCACGACTGCTTTCCGAAGATTGGAAGATATCGTTCGAACCCGGATCGGGGTCTACGATAAGAGCAGCAACCAGCTTTTCACGCACGCATTCGAAGGGAATCGATCGTTGCTGCATTGGGATGACCAGGACGCAGGGGAGCAGGCGGGTAAATCCAATTTGTTCAAGTCCGTGACGATGGCTTATCGCAATCCACGCGCTCACCGAGAGGTTGTAATGAGCAGTCGTGAGGCGGTTCGCGAGTTCATGCTCGTCAACCAGTTGTACCTCCTCGAAGCCACTGCGGTACCGCGTTTGATCTAATTCATCGTTTTTTTGCGAGCAAAACTGTCAGAATTTTTTGCAGACACAGGATGCTGATGTACGTGGGGATGACCCGGCCGACTCACATGTTGTGTCTGGCCATACCGAGCTCCTCCTTTATCGGGCGTGCAGGGGTTTGGACGTTTCCTGGAAACCTAGTTTCGCGATCAGGTCGCCCGTGACTGTACGGAGGGAAAATCGGGAATGGGATGAACGGCCGGCGTCATTGGCAAACCCTCGCGTTAAAATCATTGAATGGTGATCTACGTTTAGCAGATGTACTAAGCGCTAACGCTAAGCAGTATTCGAAGCGTGAGGTACCGAAACGGGGTTTCGTGAAAGCGCAACGTATGGGAGGGGGTGATAATGGGCAGTCAAGCTTCTGATTTTTGGGGATGTGGCGACCGGGGATTAGTGACAATGGACAACAGCATAGGAAGTTCCGCCAAGACACATCATTTAACATAATATACATTACACGTAAGACGAGCATGTTCGTGTGTGTTGCGTTACACAGGAAATTACCTAGGCTCAACTGCAACGCTTCCTCCCATAAGGAGCAGCTTCAGCTGTTGCGCTTATGCCTGTTGTACATTTGAAAGACATTTCCGTGCCCTCCGGACTCGTTGGTTGGTTGTTGACCGATGACCGTGGACGACCGCGCTATTGGTCGACAGTCTGGTCTGCACTGGACGGTGCGAGCTTGGCGCCGTCCACACTACGAACCCAATTGTCCGTGATCGAACAGCTATACCAGTCGGCCAGACGGCTATACCAGGCTGACTGCCTTGATTGCTTGATTGCGGAGCTCAAATTCGATGAGCTTGAAGCCTGTCTTGAGACGTTTTTCATCACGGCCAGAAATCATGGTGCCCAGACTGCTGCCAACTACCATCCCAACTGGCGTGTGGCCTACGTTTTCGTCAAAAGTTGTGTTCAGCGCCTGGTGAAAAGTCATGCCGATCCTGACATGCTTTGGCTGCTGAGCATGCGCCTGGAGCGTCTGGAGAAGCTGTTTGACTCGCTGGGTATGGCGCCCGCGCCGCCGGCAGAAATTGTCCGAGCGTTGCCAAGCCCAGTGCTGGATGAGTTTTACCAGATCATTGATCCGTACTCGGTACGTAATCCCTTTAGAAACAGTACGTTACGCTGGCGTAATTACGTATTGTGCCTACTAATGTTGCATCTTGGATTACGCCGCGGTGAAACCCTGGTGCTGCCTATGGATGCATTAAAAAGCGAAAAACGCTTCACCCCGACCGTAGAAACTGTGAACTGGCTGAACGTCGGCGACAATCCGTATCAGCGTGATCCGCGCCAAGAACAGCCCAGCCTAAAAAACAACAATGCCGCCCGGCAGCTGCCTGTGCCGCCAGCGTTGGCCAGCCTCCCAATCACTTCAGCAGTATCGCGGGGCCAGCCGCATTACACCGCACGATATGAGGCATACGTGTGCGACTGTCAGGCTTCATCAATTTGTAGAAAATGGCGACGACCTCGAGATGGCAATCCAGAGACTGCGAGCCTTTTTTGGCTGGGCCCGCACCTCGGATATGCCACGGCGGTACGCACGAGCTTTTTTTGAGGATCGCTTAGCCACCGTTTGGAATCATGCATTTGACGTCCATGTCAGCCATCTGCGCTCCTAAAAGGGACAGATGAAGGAGCAACGCATGCAGCGGAGTCAGTCGGGCTTTCTTGGTAACGCAAAACTGCTAGAGGCGTTGGCTCCCCTGCCTCCCCTGCCCTCTGTAATCCGTTATTGGGATGATTTTGCAGACTGCTGGAAAACCATAAGAAATCCCGAGGAAAACGCATGGTCCTTTGAGGTTAATGGTGAGTTCCTAGAGTTTGATTTCAGTTCCTTTGACGGGGAATTGATACACCTGATGAAGTTGTGGCTTGCTCGTTCCGCCTCTGAATTGGCAGGCGCAACCATCAAAATGTATTTCCAGGCACTTCAGAAGCTCGATAATAGCCTTATATATACGACGCTAGACCTCTCGCTAACCCTGCCCCTGAATGTCGATGCTAAGTGGCGGCGCGAAATAGTTACGGCGTGTAATAACCATCAACTATGCGCGCTAAAGTCGCTACTGTTATTTTGTTGTAGTCAATCCGTGGGCGTTCTGAATAACGATTCCAGACCCCGAATTGCGTCACTTCGTCAACATCCCGTGGATAGGTATGCCAGTGTCCGGAGCGGTGACGTATTTTTTGATTCGTATGAAGACCGGAAAATTATTGATTTTCTGGACTCGATCAATGACCTTTCAAAACATGACTTGGGAAATGTCAAAATATCCCTTTTAATCAGTGCCTGTATTTTATGTATTTGCTATCAGCTTGCAATGCGCCCCAAGCAGATTGCAAAACTTAGAATCGAACATTTAAATATATTTAATTTTGAAAAATCCCACAGTGTGCAGTTGCGATTTTTTCGAGGAAAACAACGCAAGGGCACGCCACCTATCCCGATGTTACGAAAAATAAAGCGCGAGTGGGCGAATATATTTGTAGTGTTGCATCGCCGGCGAACCACGGACCAAGCGTACCCTCAATCACCCGGCGCTCTAACCGATTCCTTGTTTGGCCTGACGCCATCAGGCGTCGGCTCATCGCTAACAAGACTCACCGCAGAACTTGGGTTGGATGGACGTAGTAGCACCGATTTCAGGCATAGTGCTGCGCAACGTATGGTGGACGCAGGTGCCACCCAGGAAGAACTAGCTGAATACATGGGGCACAGCTGGTCAATGACCGGGCTGGTTTATTTTGAATCATCACCGACGCAGGCCGAACGAGTGAATCGGGCACTGGCTATTTCTCCGATATATAGCAAAATTGAGCGTATTGCGAGAAACCGAACGATCAGTACTGAGGACTTATCGAACGCACTACCCGTACACCAAATAGGAGGCATGCCACACGGAATACCGATAGCGGGAATTGGCATGTGCACCCTTGGACAGGGACTTTGTGCAAAAAATCCGGTATTGTCATGTTATGGCTGTGATCGTTTCCTAGCTGTCACGAACGCAAAAATTCATGAAGAGGTTCTTGAGGGTTTGCGACCCGTTGTACTGCAATTTTACAATGCATCCAGAGGCGAGAACTATTCCCCCGCTTATTCGCAGCTGCAAGATGTTTTAGAACGGGTGGAAAATATTATTGATGAGTTAAACGGTGCCGTCGATAATGAATAATAATTTTAGGGATTTTATTGAAGCAAACAAAATTCTTGCAATGTCTAAAGACGTCAACTGGGACATTCCGACTGCACCTGATGGAACCGTAAAAAAAGGTGAGGGATGGCCCTTATTCCATATGGCAGATAATCCCCGAGTCCCTTATTGGCTTGCGGACTTTGGGACCGACATAAAATGTCTGGCGTTGATCAACGCGGAGCGGAGGGCACAAGGAGTACCCGCAATCGCAAGGGCGAAGCTTACGAACTCGTGGCAGGACTTAATCAAAGCATGCGCAATTCACTATATTTATGTGAAAGGTGTATCCGCAGCGCATGCGAGCCAATACATTGTCCGAACCATTCGTATCATTGCATCTTGTTGTGGCAAAGCTGAGCCGTGGGAATTGAGTGTTGATCACATTGCGACTGCACTTAAATACGCATCACTGTTACAGCCTTCTGGTCAACTGGCCAGAGGAATTAGAAATTCGGTACAGCATATATTTGACTTTCATTGTCTGGTTGATCGCACTCCTTTGTTGCCTGCAGTTAGCGTCAAACGCCGTAACAGTCGCGAGGATACGTCTAATTTTCGACAAAACCTTTCGGAGCGCAAACGCACTGAGCGCCTTCCAGATTACAATGCATTCTGGGAACTGATCCGAATTGTTTTTACCGAAGATCCACAGACATTTTATGATGAGTTGAGGTTTGCGCAAGCCAAAATTCTTGTGCTCTGTGGGTTGCGAATGGGCGAAACACCACTTATACCAGTCGATTGGTGTCAGGAGTTTTCTCATCTGAGTAAAAAGGGAATTCCCGCAGGCGAGTTCGGCGGTATGTCGTCATCGATTGCCCTTAGATATTTTGTTGAAAAAAGAAGTATTTCGGATAAAGATGGCAAGCTCTTACATCCAGATATACAGCACATTCCCGAGATGTTCAGGGAGATTATTACTGATTTTCTGAGTCGGGTGCTCTTGCTCACCCAGCCGCTCCGCGCCACTCTTGAGAAACAGTATCAAACCAATCGGATTTTGGCTGACTTTCAGCCGGACGAGTTGGTGGCCGCGGCAGACCTCTATCCGTATTTGACTGGCAATCCATTTGTATTTGAAGATGACGACGAAGTTCGATTAACTGCGCAGTACAGAAAAAATTATGACATTGGCGTACTGGACGAAATTGAGAGTCGACAGTTGTCATTAAAAAAACAAGGAGGAAAAGTGAAGAATGTCGTGCGGCAGTATTTCGCCGTGCTGCGTAGAGGGTATGAATCGCTCACTCCTTTTCGCACAGTGTCCGGGGTGCCTTGTAAGGTAAATTTCAGAAAGGGGTACTTTAAGATATCGGAGTTAGAGCAGCTGGTGAGATTAAGAATGCCGTCCAAGCTCTCACCTCTAAAGCCGTTGCGCACCGCTGCGGGCTTGATACCTCCACATAATATGTTATTTCTTGCGCCCATCCGCGCACTATCAGAAGGGAGAAATGATGGGCTATGCGATATTCGCAAATACTGCTTTGTTGGAATCCTCGATACGGTCGACTTACGAAGCCACTATTACAAAAGTCAAACTTCAAACACCACTTTTTTTCAGCGATATGGGCGCAATGAAGAAAACCAAGGCCTTACAATAAATAGTCATTCTTTTCGTCACGTTCAAAATAGTGAACTCTTTAGGATGGGCGTAGCTGACACGATTATAACTAAGCGTTACGGCCGTCGTAGTGTTGAGCAGTCGTACCGGTACGATCACCGCAGCTTATTAGAAGAACTTGCTTCAATGGATCTGCCGCACACGGCACTTGATATTATGCCAATAGGTGGTTCGCAAGTGCTAGCGATGATCCTAAGTGGCAAGGTATCCGGTCCCATTGTTGAAGAGTTTCGAGAGATTCAGGCGACAATGGGCGATGAGGCGGCATTTCTCTTTCTGGCGGGAGAAGCTGATGGGTTTCACGTTACGCCTTATGGATTTTGCATTAACAGTTTCATGACCAATCCTTGTCCAAAGCATTTAGAGTGTTACGGCGGGTGCCGTCATCTTTGCGTTACAGATCTGAAAAGTCATCAGCAAAATCTATTTGGGCTTCGTGAAAAAATCGCCTTAGCCGTTAATAAAATAGAGGCTCGATTGAGTGATAGTATCGGAAGAGCAAATCAATTGGATCATGCCAAAAAAACGTTAGAAAATATTGATAAAGCATTGGCATGTCGACCAGGTGAAAACCCTTTTCCAGATGGTCCGGATTTGTCGGTACCGGTCCATCAAGTAGACTTATTTGAAGGCTAGCCGCTTTTGCGCTAAAGCCCTGTTACGTGCCTAGCGGAGTCAATATGCCAGCACCGAGCAAGCCTGTACGCCGCACCGCAAATGCGGTTAATCTTGATGACAATCTACTTAGCGTTCTTGACTCCATGCTGGAAAACGATGAGAGAATAACTGCCCATGCCATTGTGCGTAGAATGGAGAATCTAGGCGCCGTTTCCACTCTCACGCGGGACACATTTCGAAGAGACCTAATTGCTCACTATCAACAATTGCAAACAACCCGAAACCAATGGGTAGAACGAGCGAAAAAGAACTCTCAAAAACGGCTAATAGCCAGTCTTGCAATGAAAGACGAACGTATAGAAGATTTAGAGCGGCAAGTCGCTCTGCTTACGGCCTCTCACAAGGCTATTATCCTAGCTGTGGGCGAGTTGGGTGGTGTACGTGCATGGCAGCGATTTTTTCCTCATTACGATGAACATACGCTGATGGTCCTGCCCAACCTCAACGAGCATAAGCCTGACTAGACGCCACTCTCCCCTCCCCTGATCACGGCGTCAAAATACTAATTGAGAACAGCGCTCCATCTGTAATCAGTGTCTTCAACTAGGCGGTATATTGCCTTCCTCGGTAGACGTCTGTTGTCTATCACTAACTACCAGCGAGAAAAATGAGCAATCAGAAGATCCAGTCAGTTAGACTCGTGTCGCGATAAGATATAGCGTCTTTGTCAAACACCATGCTCACTCTCGCTTCCCTTAGATTTTCGATACCTCTAGTCTGCCAGTCACCCAGGCTGTCTCTCCAAGTAAACTGGAGTCTCGCGTCCTGAGCGAATTCCAGCCGCCCGACGATATCTCTGGGTGATAATGGATCAGTCGCGAGACCAAGGGCTGCAGCAGGCACCGTCAATTTCGCCAGCACGATGACCTCGCCTCCGTCTGTTACAGAGAAAAACTGGGCAAAACGTTCTAGACCCTTGGAATATTGACTCTTGTAGATAGTCTGCATCAGTTGTTCGTCCCCCATTAGTCGCTCCAATGGAAACTGCTTGGGGACGGCCACACCATCGGCTTGGCGATAATAAAGCGCGAGATGAGGCCTTGCGACAAATGTCTTGTCCATTCGTAGCATTAGACCATCGTCCAACAAAGCGCTGATTAGCGCCGTGACAGTGGAACGAATAGCTTCTCGGTCCACTGGCTCGTTATCTTCAGGTAGATATAAGCTCATGGCACTCGGAGCAGGCAACTGAGATATCAGCCCTTTGGCAACTGCCAGGCGATAGTTCATCCTCAGCTCGCGCTGGCGCTCCGGCAGCTGAAGAAGAAATGCTGCTAGGTCGGTATTAAACGGATCGATCGCCGCGATATGTTCGAGCGCGTCCTCCACTTTGTGAACGGCGTTGCTTTGCAAAAGACCGATAGCGTATTTTAGCGCGAGTTCACCTGCAGGCGAGCTTTTATCATAATTTTTGAGATTGAGGTAGGACTGGTAACGAAGCGGCTCGAATGCCGAGTTATCCTGAAGATATGCCGCTTCAACCTCAATGAGGTTTCGATTGCGCGAAAGGATCTGCAGTATGTCGAGCTTTCTCATCGAATCAAAGCGCGGGTCTTTAATCAGTCCGACAAGATCACGTCCCAACTCGTTCTCGCCGACGATAATCCCCCACTCTCCGTCGGCCACTGCTAGCAAGCGCAGCGCGTCGTAAAAATCCTGGTAGTCAGACGATGGTGAGCGGACGATCGCCATAAGGCGCTTTTTGTCACTAACCTTGAAGTTGAGATCTACAATGGACGTGTTCTGCGATTTCTGCCTAGCGAGTTGGATCATGTAAGAATCAAGTAACGCACGGGTCCGATAGGCATCGAGTGTCCTGCTGGCCTGCGAATGCTCATCTTCGAGCGACAGCCAGGATTCGATCCTCTTTGTCATGAGCGTTTGCAAGGTGGACTCAAGGTTATTGGCTGTCAGCCAGGCGAACACACCACCGACTATGACAACTGCAGCCAAGACGTAGGTGAGGATACTGACAGCTCTATTGACTGGTGCGTTGGCTTGGTCGATGAGATCCTTGCTCAGCTCATATTTGAGCGCTTGGATTCTCTCCTGACAATCGCGCTGTACATCCTTCATCGCCTCCAGTGACTTCGAAGACCGGCGCTCGACCTTTTTCGCCAGGCGTCGCATCTCATCCGCTGTTTGTTCTAAGGTAACAACGTTTTCGTGGTTCATTGAAACTCGTTTTCAAATTGGTTATTGGCCTTGGCCATGATTTACAGGTCGGCTGTATCGACCAATCCCTATTCAATTGTTATCGGCATGCAGACTCGATGAGTCAATCGCCAGAGCAGCCCTGTGTTACAGAATCGACGCTAATCTGGTTCGCAAATAGAAACCAATTAACTGCGAGCGCCATTCGTTTGTTTTAGCGGTTTTTTAGGCCTTAAAGTTCGATGCCAATCGAGCGTCTTTTCTCCAGCTTTTGCAAGAATCGCAATCCCATTCAAACAACAGACACTCATAGTGAGTTAACCAACCTCGCACCCGACCGGCTGTGCACGTGTCAATATCCCAGTTCAACGCAGCATCAACGCGGTCTGTCTCGACACTGAGCCAATGGACATGCGCACCTGCACCGGTGCTCTGTGGGCTCGGGGACTTAACGGCTCATCCCCCCGCCTTATCAAATCGCTTACGAAGGCTTTTCATGTCTCTCCCTTCACCAAATTTTTCAGCGATTGCCTTCAAGTCGTCTTCGGTTAACGATGTGGCGTCGACCGTTTTCAGTACCGCCGGTGACCCCAGGCTATGCGCCAGATCAGCCAGATTAGTTTTAGTGGCGATGGACGGACATCGTGGTACATGCTTGAGCAGCAGGCTCGCTACGCCTGAACGCTCAGCTTGATCGGTGAAGTGCTGGGTAATCGACTTTAATTCGGGATTGACCGCTGCGCTAACCTCTGGCGCTGACGCCTGTTCCAGGATCTTCAGTGCCAGTTCGACTAGTGCCATCGCGGGCGGTTTTTGCGTTAAGGAAATAATTTGTCGCCATAGGCGCCTCTGGGTAGCGTCTGTGACACCATTGCCAAACATCACTTGCTCAAGCACGGAGTATGCCTTCATACCCAGAGATCGCGTCCAGATGCTGAGACATTGATCTGGGAGGTCAGTCTTCCCGAGTTGCTGCCCCTTGGCTAAAATCAACAAAGTGGCAGCTCGTTGCTCTTCGGCAGTTAATCCTTGCGAAACGTTATTCCAAATTTGTTCGAGCCGCTCGACTTCTTCCTCCAACTCCCAGTTTATGGCGTCCGCCAGCGTAGCGACCTGGGCAGCGGTCAACGACGCTTTCGTATGCGCCAAAAAGGTTTCTGCTTCAGCGGAATGTTTTTGCCACACCGTGCAGGCAAGAGTTATCAATTCAGGTTGATGGGTCGGCGCGACGATGCCAACTTCGATCATGTTCTGCAATGAGTTCAGTACATCTCGCTTTGCCTCCTGAGGATAGCTGGTCATGGTTGTCACAGCTTCGTTGAAAATTCTCTCGGGTATGTTGCCCGGCGTGACTGAGTCCTTCGAAGGCCAATGTTCCCCGAAGAATTTGTGAAGGGTATTAAGCTGCGTTGGATAGCTCACTGCGGTGGCGAAAGCATTCTCCAAGCCTGAGGCAACGACCGGAGGCTCGGCATTCAAATAGACCTGAGTAAGCCCTTGGAGCAGAACACTTAGCTCATTAGACGCTCTGGATACCAGGGATGGCAGTTGGCTGAGAGCCGTTCGGAGATGGCTCTGAAGCTCTGCTTCATTCCAGCAAGTACTTGGGATAGCGCGAACAGCTATCTGATAAAGGGCATCGAAACGCGCAGGTAGAGAAGCTGTTTTGAAACCGCTGTCGAGGTAAGCCACAATTGAGATTTTTACATCATCCGGCAATCTCACATAGCTCTTTAACAGTGCTTCGCAGCATTTAAGCGGTAGCTCACCGGCCAGCGTTGCGACCCACCCTTCCGCTGATTTGGCCAGCAATTCATCGCTACGCTTCAATTGCTCGAATAGCGCAACTGCGTCATCCTCGTAAGGATCAGATGTGATGTTTTCAATCAGTTCGAGCAAGCTGTCCTTGGTTGCTTCGGACAGATGATCGAGGCGGCTGGCCGTCATTTGTACCAACCACCTAAAACCCCGATCAAAATCCATGGACGGATCGGGATGGTTAATCAGCAGTTCCGTCATTTTCCTTAGGCATTGCGAGAGCACTTGATGGCTCATCAGGTTGTGATGCTGCTCAAGGACAGTAAATGCACAGGCTTTGAGGTCATTCTCTGTCAGGCTCAGGTAACGCTCAACCAACGGCCACAACTCAGCCCGACTTTCCTCACCAGCCAACGCCATCTGCTCGAAAAGCTTACCGATCCGTAACGCCGCCCTAGGGATATTGATCTCCGCAGCGCGGCCTGCCTCAACCTCAACTGCAAGCAAGGTCGCGTAGTCCGTGCCCAGAGTGTGGAGAAGCATTTCCTCATTACTAACGATCCATTCTTCCAGTAAGCTGAATGGAAATGAGTGCGCTATGCCGTCGACGGTGATGGATCGCGTGTGGAGCCACTGCCTGAATATTTGATCTTGGGGGGCAGGAAGCCCTTGAGTCTTCCACACAGCGAGAACAATCTCGGCTACTGCTTTTGCCATGTCTATAGCGACATCCAAACTCGGTGTCTGCATGTTTTCGAGGCGCAAGCCGAAAGGAGCATCCTCTGTACAAAGGTCGCCGACGAGGGCTGCGGCTACGATTTGCTGTTGCTGGCTGTTAGCAAGTGGCAAAACCGAAGCCAGCTTCGACACGCCGACCATCGACCTCAAGTTACTGGACGCCGCCAACTCCGTGCATAGGTGACCGATTACCAACCGTACAGTTCGGGGAGGCAGGTCGTTCAGAAGGTTAGCCACGACACGCATCGCGTTGTGTCGCCGGCTTGCCGGCTCCAAGTGCAGTTCTCCGATCATCTGGTGCAGCAGGCGAGCCTGATCTTCACTAAGCATGATCTGGTCGGCGCGCGGCGAAAGGTGTTCAATCAGCCCTCGGGTATCGCCCGACACTAGCAGGCCGTAGATTATGCGGGTACCCGAGCCGAACTTGCGGCTGATAGGGTCTTCAGATAGCAGCAGGAGACTCTGAAGGGAAACGGGCCACTGGATACCGACCAGACTGGAAAGAAACTGCCGCAGCTCTCTGCATCCTTCCCGGATTTTTGTGGTCTTGCCCCCTTTGCTATCGGTTTCCAACATTACATAACGCTTAAGTAAAAGAGGCTGAGCGTCAAGGGGCAGTTCCAAGACTGGATGATCGTTAACAAAAACCGCGGTCAGTCGATCAAGGAACTCTGGATCATCCTGCAGATCACGGTAGAAATCAGGGAAGCTAACTTTGGCTGCGCTGAGAGCAGCTAACGACTCCAGGTATCCGGTTACAGCGCCATCATGCAACCCACCGGGACGACCATTGACGCCCTCCTGTTCTCGGCGCTTGGCCAGCCACCATGACTGAGCAAACGCGTTAACGATCTGAAGCGCGTTGCGTGGGTCGACAACGTTCACGTGAATCATGCGTTCAATCAGCTGTTCAGCGGCTACGACCTTACCGTTAAGGTCATCGGCAATGTCTGTAAATGTCAGCAGATGCTTGAGTGCGAACTGACGCATGTCACCGCGCGGAGGTGGTGGTATTTCGAGGCGGAATTGGAAGATACGATCCAAGTATCGACGTGCATCATTGTGGCTAAACACCGTGCCCGGCTGTTCCGGGTTGTGGCTGCGGCCGCGCCAAAGAGCATCAGCCACCTTCGCCTCGTCACAGGAAATGACGAATACCAATCCAAGACCTTTTGGAAGTCTGTCAGTTGGAATCTCCATGAACGCGCGAACGGCATCAAGACCGAGCACCATCTCCTCGGCAGAAAGTCGGTCAAGGTCATCGACGAAAATGACCAGGCGCTCGCAAGGAATGGTCTTGCTCAGAAAGCCTTTGGAGGGTTGTTTAAATTCTTTTAGTTGCTCCAGCAGCATTTCCTCGTACTGCTCAGCACTCGCGCTAGGAAGTGAAACCTTAGTGATTGAGCGAAAGCTATCGATCTTGGAGGGTTTAAGCTGTTTGAGTATGTAGCTGTAGGAGACCGTCAGTATCAGTGCAAGCGTGGACTGGACGATGGGAGCATCTGCTGGAGCAATCTGCAAGCCAGCCCAAACGAAGAGTAATAGTATGCCCATCGCGATGACGAATGCGGGCAGAGGCATTGCCCAGGCGCGCCATAGCTGAAGGCCATACTCCTTCCAGCCTTTCCATTGCTGCTCTGTGTGCGTCACGTTCCGGAACAATTTGTCATGGAGCGTCTTCTCGTCACCTCCGAGCTCCAAAAAGACATGGCGCAGCAGCGCGCGTTTGATGTCCTGGTCCTTGCCACCAAAGCGCCAAGCGTTGAAGGTGATGCTTTTGAAGCGATTCTTTCTAGCGCTGTTTCCTTGCATAGCATCGGCGTCGTCCTCCAAGCCTTTCGTGTATAGCTCCTTGATCGAGCTTTTACCCGTGCCCCACCCCCCTAGAAGGCCGATGCTAAAAGGAGGTTGATGGCGTTCGGATTCAACCAGGCTGCGTAGTGCTTGGGCATAGTGCCTGTGTCCAAACGCGTCATCTTGCTCGTTTGCTATTTGCCGATCTAGCACGGCCGGCATCGAATCATGGGGCTGCATAGGACGTTCCTTCGTGGGCGAGACGTGGCCGAGGGCCAGCACAGCGAGATTAATTGATCGGCAGCGCGAACACTACTTTCCCGCCCAGTGAGGGCATTGTAGCGACGACATTTCGAAGGCTTGAGGAGTGTGGAAGGCTTGCCGAGTATATTCGTAGGTGTTGCGTACGGCTCATCCTCATGGCACTTTCTATATCCTAATGGTCGGAGAAATGGGTGGTATGAGTTCATGGCGCATTTTTTTGAAAATTACGACCATGCTTGCGATTAGGCTCGAACACATGTCATCTCAAGGCGCGCTGAGTAGCCAAATATCGGTTTGTGTCGTTAATGCCCAGGGTGAGCACGAACAGACGCCGATCACCAGCCCCATAGCTAGGCAACCCCTGTGTTAAATTGTCTTCTGCAGGAATGAATTTATGCAAGGTTATGCCCAGTCCGATGCAGAGCTTGCTGAAATCTTAGAGGGCAAGCAGCGTAGGCGCGAACAATTAATCTTCGCAATCAATCGAGCATCTCCAGAAGAGCTTGAAGGGCCTGCAGAGCGATTGCGTGAAGTAATGCGAAAGCTCCCGGGTGAGAAGAGTCGTCAACGGCTGCCCCGCCCGAAATTCCTGAACGAATAACTATTTTTTGCCCTCCAGTCCTGGTACTGCTCCATGCTGCACAGTACTCCCCCCTTCAAGTTTATAGCTCTCTCGAATACTGAGACGGAATTCGTGCAGACCGCATGACGTTGTGCATGCGGCGCCGCGCAATGATTGGCGCTGCGAGGTCGATGCGACGGCACTTGTAGGAACAATCCTACGAGCTTGGTGTCGCGAAGCGTTCCCAGTTCCTCCTGAGTCGCCACTACCGTATTCGGAGACATTGGACTCCGAGGCGGAAGTGTTTGAATCGCTGCCCCTCCAACTAACGCGCAGTTGTTCACAATGATTCAGAAAACACCGTATGTGCCTGCGACTAAAGAACGGGCTCGGCATCGCCGAGCCCGGAAGAAGCTTAGATCTCGATCGTTGCGAGTCTTCCGTAGTAATACGATACTGCGGAATCACGCTCGGGCATGGTTTCGGGAAGGCCAAGAGTTTTAAATTTATTC
Source organism: Pseudomonas sp. GR 6-02 (assembly GCF_001655615.1). Taxonomy (GTDB): domain Bacteria; phylum Pseudomonadota; class Gammaproteobacteria; order Pseudomonadales; family Pseudomonadaceae; genus Aquipseudomonas. Next base: position 3,267,110 of record NZ_CP011567.1, on the reverse strand, counting down.
ACCGCTTCAAGCTCAGGTTTCTGCTCGTCACGCAACCGCCAGTAGAGTGAACTGTACTTGAATAGCTGAAGCAGGTTGATGTAGTCATTATTTACCTCAAAAGCCGCCCAGAGGATGCGGTGGCATTTTGAATGTAGTGGCGTCAGATTGTCATGGTATAGATGGTGGTAAATGCTGATGAGCGTGGAGATTTCATTAGCGTCGAGCGAACCGCGGACTGTCATAAGTGAGTCTGCGTAGGCGAGCGTCGCCCGGATTTGGTTATACAAGTCTTTGTTCTCGTGACAGTACTCGACAAGCTCTTTGAGCATTTCGGCTCTGGCAGGAGCTTCGAGATCATCAGCACGATCTAACGCAATATTGGCGTACAGCGTGCTTGCTTTGGTTTTTGCCTTAGCCTGGATCTTTGATATATCAGCTTCTCTGGTGGAGAGATCACTGTTTGAAAGCGCGATATGGGCGGCCTGCATCGCGACGCTGCCCTTGCTCAGCTTCTGCGCCAGAGTGGCATACTCAACAGCTTGGGCATGATCTTTCCTCCCTGAATAGATCATAGCGATATGCAGCTTGATCGAACCTATCAGCTTTGGCTGATCAATGTGATCCTGGCACCCCAGCAGCATTTGGAGTGCCTCACCAGCATTTGCCTTGTCACCAACCATCCGGATCGACTGCGCGCATAAGTAAATAAAGAACCAGTATTTTTGATCCTTATCCCAGCTATCTAGCATCGACTTCAGCGCGATATACAAGTCCTGCACGACCTTGTAATAAGATTTTTTGCTCACTGTCGCGCAGAACTGCGAGGCGAGTTCCATGCCAACAGTACGCCACCTTTCGTTGGTTTTGCCTTCGACGAAGACTTCAACGATGAAGTACTTGGCGTTGTTGATCTCGGACGATTTTTCGCTGATGTCATTCGCCTTGAAGATATGATGCAGCTTGGGATTCAGGGTCTCCCAATCTTCACCGAAGTAGAGCTGGTAGGCCTGATTTTTGATCTTCGCGATTTCCTTGCGCTTCGTCTCTTGGGCGAGCCACTGCCTCACAGGACGGGTGACGATGAGCCTTTTTTTAGAACCCCGGGTGCCGGTGTGGCCGAAGCTGTCCTGATCCTCCACATAAATGAAACCTTCTCGCTGGAGGATGACCACGTGATCAATCGAATATTTCTTCGATCTATCGACCCGCTTGATGTTGTCCAGGTATTCGCCGTAAGGGAACGCAGCCAAGCTCTTAAGCAGAGAAAATGCATAGCGCTTTTCGATTTCCTTCGCAGTTGACAGTGCCTTGATGGAGTCTCCGAAGCGGCCCGTCAGATTGATGCGTGAGCTGCCTCGCTCACTGATGATCTCTTCCAGTGATGCGACGACAAGCTTATCCAGCGCTTCCTTGATGATCCGAGGGACGCCGTTGGTGTGTTCATAAAGCTGCGTGAAATCATCGTTGCCCAAGCCGCCTTGGTAGAGAAGGTGTGACTCGATGTACGCCCTGGTATCGGCACCATCCAAAGCAGTCAGCTCGACCGCCTCGTTTCTCCAGGCGGGCAGATTCCGACTTATTAAAATCATCCGGAGATTCGGGCAAAAGGAAGTAAGAATATCCGTCAGGCTTAGGAGATCGGCTTGGAGTTTTTCCTTGTCGTCACAGGTGTCGAGCGGAACGTCCCTTAGAAGCAAGTAAGGCTGGTCAATGAGCGACAAGGTGCTACAGAATGATTCGAATGAAGCGCCCAAAAGCTCTTCGATTTGGCGGTAGAAGGACGCTTTGTCGGTGTAGTTGCCAATGTTTACCGAATAAACCTTGTTGGTTTTGTTAGATATACGCGCGATCAGTGCGGAAATGAATTCATCTTCTTCCATCCCCCAGTCAGCAGCCAACCACAAGCGTCTGTGGAGATTCAGGATCTGCTCCGCTTGGAATGACTGGGCGTGCCTGACGCTGTGAGCTTGAGGTGCTGGGGGGAGCGGGCTATGAATGCCATCCAGGGTGGCGGTCTTTTGCCCTTGCTCCATACGTTGGATAGCGGTGTTGCCTCGCAGATCTGGGTACGCCCCATGGTTCTGACTTGTAACCTCGTGGAACAGTCCATCAAGGAACTGCCCAAGAGACGAATGATTCGTGCCGAAGCCGATTGGCTCGACGATATTTTTCCATGCTGCATCCGCTTTACGCGCAGTGACTTCTGAATCCTTGATCAGTGCAAAAGTAGAGTGCTTGGTCGACTTGAGCTCTTTTCTCAGCCAGCCGAGCGTTTTGTCGAAATTGGGGTCTTCAAACGTGCCTCCGCAACCTACGAACACTAGGTTTTCAAACACTGTCAGGTGCTGCTGGAAGAAGTTGCGTGTACTGCTTTGTATCGTGGTTTCATAATCTCCACTGCTCAGAATGCAGGTGTCGGGCTTCTTCCAGTGGCCGTGTAGGTGAAGAATGCCTTTACGCTCGCCTTTGAACCACTCGATGACCTCATCTGACTCGGTCATATACACGGGTGAAAGGTTGGTGACATTCTCTAGCAACGAGTCATAGTTGAGAGTGCAAATTTTTACCCCTGCGTCCGATAAAGCCCTGACGGTATTGGCAAGCGCCTCGTTGTGAATCTCGACTTCACTGAACTCTTTTGTCAGCCATGCGGCGTAATCGTAACCATCGCCGCTGGACAGGCTACCCGACAGGAAACCGGCCACATGCAGGATCTCGGTAGTGGTCGGCGACCCGTCTAAAAGCTTTAGCCAGTTCTCAGCGCTGGCCTGTTGGATTTTCCCGATCTCGACAGCGTAGCGAAATCCGCTTCGAATCAGCCCAGTCCAGGCAAGCTGGGGGACTTGTCCATCGGTCAGCCCCATACTCATGCCTGTGCCGATGACCAAGATGGTGTCTTTGCTCGGTTTGATGCGTTTGCTTGCGTATTCCAGATTTAAAGCCGTGTTGTTCATATCCATTGTAATAGCTTCCAATTGGAGATGCCGAGATGCTCACGTATCAGGGCGCCGCGAGCGCAGGCGTACTTTGAGCATTGAGTATAAATTTTTTCTTATCATTTTCAGCGCGCGTACGAGGGCCGTCAAAGGTTCTTTCAGCCAGCACTGCGCAGCTTCAGATTGTATGGATTTATCTAATTAGAGCCGTGAGCGTACGCCCAACTCATCTCGTGTAAGCCAGGCCTACACTCACTGATGCGATAGGAGTTGCCCGATCTTACCGACTCGTTGCGCTGGCAGCCGCATCAGCACATCTTTTAGGTAGACGTTAATCTGCTCGAAAAGTGCTTTGGCGCTTCTACGGGTGTGCTTTGCTTGGAACGAATAGGCCTTCAACGCTTGTTCCAGCGTCTCTTGGAATGGGCTGAGTTGATTGAAGTTTGCGCACCGCGGGTACGCTGGTTGAGTGGCTTCGGGCGCTCTGACCCATTTTCGGAAGGTGTTTCTCGACAGCCGGTAAGCTTGGCTATCTGATGCAGCGAGAGCTGCTCGCGGAAGTACATCCGCCGGATTTTTCCCAACAATTCCATACTGATCAGCCTGTGTTCTCCTGCTCGAAAAGTGAGCAGAAGCAGTTGAAACACCGAAGTCCGTTTTCAGTCGGCAGAGCAGCCTCTAATGGGTCAGTTTTCGGCCTGCGGCAACATCCTCTCCTACTTCGGAGCTGAAATATTCCTAAATTGCCATCTCTCCAAGTAGGCACGAAAAGGATGACCTGTCGTATATCGCCGACATCCGTTACGCAACAGTTGACTCTCGTTAGGAGTTGCAGGAGCTGCGATCAGACGACATTCTTGTTGCGTCGCTGAAATACGACAGGGGCAACAGGGCCGTCCAGAAAAATTTTATTTAAATATGCACATCAGCTTTCATACCAGGATCGGAAATCCTTAAAACGTTAGCGTGTGAATCGAGTCTGACGTCCTTCGTTGCCGGAGCTTTTTGCAGATCACTGTTCCTCCCCGGCGCATGTTCCTTCGTTAAATGGTGTGCGCGTCTGCAAGTTTGGATGCCGCCTCTGGCCCTAATTCCTCCGCTACAATGCGCATGGCATCCTGCACGAATGAATCCGCATTTGCGTCTCTAATCTCGTCCGCTGCACTGGTGAGCGATTCGAGTCCAGCCACGCCCCATCTCGGCCCGAAGCGATAAACCGCATAGTACATAACAGTGGCTTGGGTTTTACCAACGCCACTACAGCGCATTGCGTCATGGAACATAAGGTGAGTATCGCGCCAACTGCGGGTTTGGGCTATGCAATAATGATCATGAACGATCGAAGCGTTGCGATATTTACCCTCGAAGGGCCCGCCAATTATTGTCCAGAAGATTCGCGGGATAGATGCACCGTCGAGCCAAGCACCAACCGGTACCGGCCAATCTAGGCCTTTGGGGCTGTAATAAGTGATCGCGCGCAGAAGTCGTGCGCTGCGACCATCATCGTCCAGTTCGATCTGTGCAGGCATCCCTTCGAACTTACCGAAATCGACAAGCGTCTCGAGTGCCGATTCGGACGCGTCGGGTTGCTTGGCAAGGAGGCCATCGACAAAGTCAACGGCGTCCTCGAAATCGTTGAAGGTCGTGGTTGGTTTCGTGTTCATGGTTGCAGGTCCACCCTGATGAAGTCGCGTGGCAACAGACGTTTAATCGGTTTACTTTGGCGCAGCTCCTACCCTGAGTGTTTGGGTCAGGATGTTCTTGTTAATTGCGTCGAGCCGCGCCTGTAACTCATTTTTTTCGGTCCCAACTGCTAATTCGATCTGTCTCTGCAGGTCCTCCGCCTGACCACGATATTTCATATCGCTGGCGAGTTTCACCGCATCGATAAGTGACGTTGATATGACCTCTGCGCCATCACGCATATTGAAGAACTGCTTCAGGATGCCGGCTGTGGCGACAGCGGCAGAAAAGGATTCAAGATTTTTACGGACCGCACCGTCGAGGCTAATCACTACGTAGGGTTCATCGCCTTGGTAGACTGTACCATTCGGGTTGAGCAGGCCTTGCACCGGGTCGTAGGTCATTCCATTGGCATCGAAATGACAGAGGACGCGAAAGTCAGCAGCCGGGGCGGCAGTACCAGGCAAGTTGAAGTCGAAGCTGTCCGTGACTGAGAAAGACGCTTTGCCATCGATTAATCCGTCAGCAACGCTGGCGCCAATCTTTACCAGGCCGCTTGCGGCCAGCAGGTAGCCGGCGGCGGGCATGAGCACCGGAATACCGGCGGCGGTGGCAAGCCCCTTCGATACCAAGTCGAACAAGCTATCGTCGAACTTATCGAAAGCAATCTCGATAGTGAAATGGAAGGAGTCGGTTACCACGGCCGGCGAATAGGCCACAACATTGGTACCATCAGTGAATGTAGGTGGTGCTTTAAACCGGGTATGGGGCTTTACATCCTTCATTAAAAAGTTCACTGCGCGGCTTGTTGCAGCATAAGCCGAATAGTCTTTGAGCCCAGTAACGACGGCCATCGGTTTAGTGCTGCTGCCGAGAAAGCCCCGAGATGGATAACGGCCCGTATAGATTTCTCGTATTAGAATAGTCAGCGGCCTGCCAAAACCGATAGGCACGAACTGCGTGACTGCAGGATTCATTGTATTTTCGAGCGCTGAAGTCTCTACAAGCGCGATATCAGCTGCAACGTTCGTCAGAAAGACGTTTGGATCAAGTGCGTTATTGCCAGCCTCAGCTACGGCATCGGCAAATTCAGTTTTGCTCAGTAGTTTATCGCCATAAATTCGGTAGACGCTCATTGCGAATGCTCCATATCGTGCCGATACTTTTCGAGTATTGATTTAGGTTTCGCTTAAAGCAACGCTCATCATGAAATAAAGCAACCTATTCGGGTGTGGCAATGACTAAAGATCGAGACAAGCTGCATCGAGTTGGGAAAATCCCGAAAAGCAAAAAGGCCAAGGCTCTCGACTCAGTCAAAAACGAAGGCGATATGCACAATGACCCCGAGTCGCCGCCCGTTGTACTGGGTGGGCTTGAGGCGGGTGTGAACAGTTGGCGTGTTGCGCGGTCACTCGACACGCTTTTAAAGCAAGTCAACGAATGGGCCCCCGGCCGCAGCAAGGCGAGCGACGGTGGCATCGGCGATGCCGCACATGCCTCGCGCAGTTCGGATCACAATCCCTGGATCACCGATGAAGGCGTCGGCGTAGTTACTGCGCGCGACTTTACCCATGATCCGGCCAAAGGCTGCGACTGCAACAAGCTCGTAGAGATGCTGCGCACCAGCCACGATCCGCGGATCAAGTACATGATCTGGAATCGGCGAATCTGCGCCTCCGAGGCAAAAGGTGGGCAACCGCCTTGGGCGTGGCGGCCCTATACTGGCGCCAACCCACATAATCACCACATGCATGTGTCGGTGATGTCGACGAAGGACCTCTATGATTCGACCAACGCTTGGTTAATATCGGACGAGGTAACGACAATTGCTCCCCTCACAGTGTCACAAGTGGCTCCAGGCACTATCGATTATGATGCGGCGATAGCTGAGCTCCATGCAGCCACTCAGGCATTGCTTGCCTTGACTCCGCTGCTCCAACGGTTGACTGCGCTGCAGGACAGCGGGGACCCCGACGTTACAGCGCGCTCTGCGGCACTGCTGCGCCGCTATGACGAACTCAGCCGAGCGGATCTCGCCTCTCAACGCAAGCCCGTCGCTTCGGTGCCAACGCTCACAGCAGTAAAACCCTCCCCCCCACATCCGCTGCCCCCCTTCAAGAGCATCAAGTTCGCAGATCTCAAGGAGCGTTATGAAGCACTTTATGCAGGCATGTCCATCAGGCCGGAGTGGGCCTCCCAAGTCGAATGGCACCGCAGAAAGCTATTGCAGTACAAGCCACACTATGCCCCGGTAGCCCTATCCACTGGCGTGCCCTGGTGGTTCATCGGCATTGTCCATGCACTAGAAGGGACGTTCAATTTCGCAACGCACCTTCACAATGGCGATCCCTTGTCGGCCCGTACCGTGCAGCATCCCGCCGGTCGCCCAGAAGTCTGGAATCCACCTAACGATTGGGAAGCAAGTGCAACGGATGCGCTCATATTCGAGAATATGGGGCATCAGCCCGATTGGAGTCTGGCGCGCACACTACATCGATTTGAAAGCTACAATGGTTTTTCGTACTACAAACACTTGATCAACTCCCCTTACCTGTGGAGTTTTTCCAACTAGTACACCAAGGGCAAGTTTGTTGCAGACCATGTATACGACGAAAACGCTATCTCTAAGCAATGCGGTGCCGCAGTGATGTTGAAGGCACTTGTCGCCGCTGGAGATATTACTATCTAGGAGGCGCCATGCGACTTCAACACCCGATGCTGGGCGTATTCAAAAGAGCCGTTGAGGAAAGTTTCAGCCAGACTGACATGCAGTCACTGCTGCTACAGCGTTTCGGCCTCCCATATAATACATTTACCAACTCATTTTTGCCCTGGAAAACCCAGGTTATTGAAGTCATTGACTATTTCCAACTTCGGTTCACTACCGAGCAATTGATCGCGGCTGTACGAGATGCTCGCCCCAGTGTGGTCGAGGTCGGCCAGGTAGCTGCCACCGTGGGCTTTGGTGTGACACCGGCACTGTCAGACTTGGAAGTACTAATTCGAGCAGGCACGCCTTATCAGGACGTCGATGCGTTCCGAAGTAAACTAGCATCCCTTGAAGCGGCGGTATGCCAGATCGACACAGGAGCCGGGTTTGGCACCGGAACACTGATCGCTGAGGACTTGGTATTAACCAATCATCATGTGATCGCCTCCAAGATTAGCAGCGAAGGTAAATTGACCGGTCCGGTAATTTGCCGCTTCGACTACAAAAGCAACGGTGCAGGCTATACGACTCCGGCGCTGGACGTGATGGCCAACGCCCTGCTCGCCTTCAGTCCCCACGCGTCGGAAGATCTGATTAACGGGCCTATGGCCACCGATTCCGGCGCACTTGACTATGCAATCCTCAAACTCGAGCGGAAGCTGGCCAAAGAACCTATCGTGGCAGACGGCGATCCGCGTGGTCGGATCGACGTTTCGGCCCCCTCGGCCATTGCGATGAATGCTGGTCTGCTGCTACTGCAGCATCCTGGTGGCAAACCGATGAAGATCGACCTCGGATCTGTGCTCAACCTCGGCGCTACTCGCTTTCGCCATAGCGTAAATACCGAACCAGGTTCTTCCGGTGCGCCCGTATTCGATGCCGCACTCTGCCTGATCGGCATCCACCACGCCGGACAGAGCGGCGGGCCTGCGAAAGTGCCATACAACGAAGGTATTCCGTTGGGCGCAATTCTCGCCGATGCGCGCGCGAATAATGTGGGGGTGTGAGATGGAAATACTGCCGGACGAACGCAAGGCACTGCTTGCCGTTTTACGGTGCTTCGATCAAAGGGGCTTTAACAACTGGCTGAGGAACTATAGCAACTTATCCATTGCTGATTTCAGTTCGGACACCCTGCCGATCGACTCAATCGTTGCCGACTTTTTTTTCTGGATCAAGCGTGATGGCAGCTGCCTTGTGGATTTGTTGGCGGGATTGATACCCATGATAGGCGCAAGTCCGGAGGTCGCGATCTTGCAAGAGACCGTGGTGCGGATTCAAGCGACTCAGGACGCGCTCAAGCGAATGGGATGTCCGTCAGATTCGCGGCTTGCGGAAGGTAGGCCAATTGTTAATCGCAGTGCACTGCGTCAATACCTAAAGGACGCGATTAGTTATGGTGGTGGGCCCGGGGCTGGTGTCAGCATCATCAAAGTCGCCGGAGCACGAGGATTGGGTCGCAGCCACAGCTGGTATCTGATCAAGCACGTGGCAGATACAGGCGTAGCGGAGGCACTCAAGTTCGACCTAGTTAGCGCCACACTTGCCAATCAAACGCTTGATGTCCTGTTTGAAGCGCTGGTACGCAATCTCAAGATCACCGATGCCAAGAAGCCCACTTCAGACGGTACCACCTCGGACACCTTGGCTGCGCGCTTCGCGGAGGAGCTCGCTGCCTGTCTCGCTCGCGCTGCTGGCAATTGGAGCAAACCCTATTGGTTGGTCTTCGACAGTCTTGACCGGGATCTAAGGCCCGAGGTGAAAAGATTCGTATCGCTGTTGTGCCGAGAGAGGCTTGAGGGAATGTTTGGCAAGTGCGTGATCTTCCTGCTCGGGCCAGACGCAGTCACGGAGCCTGTGGATCCGGGCCGTAGGGCGCAGCAGGAGCTGCTCACCCCTTTCAGCGACAGCGAGATCCGCGACGCGGCAATCGCACTGAACAACTTGGGGCGTAAGGCGCTTCAGCAGACCGAACTCGATCTGCGCATCGGTAACGCGCAAGCGCTCGCGCGACAGTACAGTGGCTCTGATCTTTGTCGGGAGGTTTTTGCCAAACTAGTCGATTTGCGGGTCGAGGTGGGAGCATGAGCACCCTAGATGCAGCGATCAGCAATACGCAAGACCCTACGCGCGAACTTTGGGCGGCCGCAGCGGTACGTGAGAGCTTCCGCTCTGGCGACTTGCTCGCACAATGGCATTCGAATCACAGAGAAGCCGACGCGAAATTGCGTGAGGACGCATTGTTGACTTCCATTGCGATCCAGGACGTTGCGAAACCTGCCTTCACCAGCGACGGTGCGGATGCACTTCGTATCCCAAGCGATCTACGGTTGCGCGCATTGGAAGGCTTTGGCGTGAAAGCTGCCCGAAAAGCGTTCAATGCCGTGCCAGAATTTGCCCTCACGGCTGTCGAGCGAATGCTGCGCGCCATGCTCGATGGCGAAAAATTTTCCGTCGACATATATGACCGCGAACAGTTGTCTGCCTTACGTGTGGCCACCGGCTGCGCAGTAGCCGCAGGCGTGAGCCCAAACGTCACTGAAGGTAAGTTGGAGAGCATGATCCAGCGACTCGACCTCACGCTAGCTCTTGGTGGGGCCGACCTGCATCGCTTTGTTGGGCGTGAAAAAGATCTTGAAACTCTGCACAAACTCTGGCGAGACCACGCTGCGGGCGTCGCGATCGAAGCACCTGGCGGTATGGGCAAGTCGCTGCTCGTTAGCTGTTTCGTTTCTGATTTGCTCAATAGCGAAACAACCCCATCTCCAACGCCTTTAGGGCGGCAGTGGCGCCGGGCAGTTAAATACTTTGGGCCCAAATTAAGTCAATTTCCTTCGGCGGTTTTCCATTTCGACTTTGATCGGCGGGATCTACAAAACCGCGACGGCTACTTTTCAAGCCTTGACACGCTTACCGGCGAGTTGATGCGACAGGCACGGCGGTGGCTTCCGCCGGCGATGATCGACAAACTGTTGAACGACGGGCCAAACTCTTCACAATACGGACTGGAATCGCACTCCTATTCACGCTCGACCCGCAACTATCTTGGGCGAGGCGAGCAGATCACTGAGCTGGCTCGCCTTTTCAACCGTATGTCTGATCAGTCTCCTCCTCGGATAATCTTCATCTTCGACAGCATGGAGCAAATACTGGGTTTGGACGATGAAGCCAATTACAGCATCTTCCATATCGCAAAGCAGATGCAGCAAGGGGGAGCACTGCCGTTCGTGATCTGCGTGTCGAGAAGCTTCGCTGCTGACAGAATGATAGTTAATAGGCTCAATTTGCTAATCAACCTTGAGCAATTTTCTGACGGCGAGGCTAGGACCTATCTAACCAACGAGGCGATAAGGCAAGGTATCGCGCTCGACGAGACTGCCCTCCATCGCGTGATAGCCACGGTAGGCCGTTCGCCGCTGGCACTTCGGCTAGCGGTCTCACTGATGGAAAAGGACAAGGATGCTTTCGATCCTAAGCATTGGGTGAAAAGCCTTCGCAATGACCCGGAACGCATTCAGGCAAACTTGTATGATCGAGTGCTTAAACGTATCCGTGACAAGGACCTCGTCAAAGTCGCGCGCCCTGGCTTGCTCGTTCGGCGACTTACGTCAGGCGTGATCACGCACGTACTGGCTGGGCCATGCCAGATCGACAAATCAAAAGACGTTGCGGAGCAACTGATACGCAAGGCTGGAAAAGAAGGCCAGTTGTTTTCGGTGACCCCCTCCGACCCTGACCCTAATGCGCTCTGGCATCGGGCCGACGTCCGAGCGCTGATGCTGCCCGATCTTGACACCACGATTAGTGAAACGGTTGCAAGACAGATCAATGAGGCGGCAGTCGAGTTTTATGGAAAAAGTGACGATGCCATTTCACGAACGGAAGAGCTATACCATCGCCTGCGGCTGGCACAGGACGCTGCCGAACTCGACGCTCGTTGGGACGATGTAGCAGGCATGTCGCTGCGCGGTGCACTCGACGAGTTGCCTCCACAATCGCGTATCTATGTGCGGCGGCGTCTTGGCAGCGCGTCGCTGAGTGCCAAAAAGGGCGCAGGTGACGGGCCCGTTGTGGACCGCGAACTGAGGGAGGTCGTGCGCCGCGAGCTTCAGGCTGTGGCGGACGGTGCAGACCCCATGAAGACACTCGCCAGCTTCGGCATCGACCACATGCGCGGCGGCTTTGCAGACCTGTATGCTGAAGCGTTGCTCATCCAGGGTAGCTTGGACGAATTGTTGGCAGGTGCCGCGAAACTTGCGGCTACGGGCGATGCGCCGACGTCTGTCCAGGCTGCGGTGTCGAACATTGCAGGTGGTGTGCTTGAAGGTCTCGGCCGATTGTCGGAGGCCTTTGAAAGCTGGCAGGCAGGCATCGATACCGCGCCCATGACTGATGCGGAATCAATTCATATAGCTGTGGCAGCACGGATCGGGGCGTTGCGCACTGCTCGCAAGCTAGATGAAATCCGGCATTTCGCAGCCTTCAGTAGCACTCGTGCGAGACTGATTGATGAAACATTGTCTCTCGCAGGTGCCATTCTGCCAGACATTTCCCGGCGAGCGGTCGAGGCGAGGGAAATGGTTGCTGAGCTATCCGAGCCGAACTTCGAGCGGGTCGTCCCCGAAGCGTTGTTTCGCATATTCACCGATTTGGTTGGTAGCGGCGAAGCCTTCCCCAGCTTGGCCGAGCGGCCTGCGCGGCTAGGCGAAGTTGCTATCGAATTCGGCTTTCAAGCAGCATCGCTGAGGGACTTTGTAAGCTACCTGTCAAAGGAGGTCTATAGCCAAGGTCAGGACCGCGTGATCGAACTGATGCGGGATGAGGTTGACTGGACAATCGCGCGTGCCGTGGGATGTGCGACGCCTTGAGTTTCCAGCTCCATCGCTTGCGATCTGGCATAGCCGGTTGAACAACAACCCTGCTAGGCCGCCTTGATCACTGGTGAGCAAGCCGCGCATGGTCAGCGCCGCTGAGACGTGTGCTTCCCAAGCTCGCCCCGCACGGCCTGCGCCGGCTCGCTCAAACATTGTTGTCATCCTAGGGCGACGTACCACGTACGCGATTCAACGCGAGCGTTTCAGCCCAACGTGTCTGGGACTCGGTGACGCTGGATCTCGCCACCGTGAAGCAAATCAAAGGCATGGCCCCCGGGGCGACGATCAACGACGCGGTGCTTACAATGATCGGCGGCTCGATGCAGCGTTACTTGCAGTCAAAAGACGAACTCCCGGAAAAATCCCCCCTGCGTATTCTTACGTGGGGGCCAATTGTCGAGATTTTTTAAATATGCGTATAAGCAGCTAAATATGAAACAGCCGAACAATCAGCCCCTTAGTGAACTCTGCTCACTGCATCCTCCAAAAAATATTATTTAAATATGCACATCAGCTTTCATACCGGGATCGGAAATTCTTCGTTGCCGGAGTTGTTTGCAGATCGCCTGCCCAGTAGTCGTTTGATATCTCAGAGGTCTAGCACTGATCTTGCCGCATCCGTCGCACCTAATCGGTCTGCATGAACAATGCTTCCAGGAATGTCAGCAATCACGACGCTGTGTGAAATCTGTGGCTTTCGGCATGGGTTGGTGCGCGGATTTCAAGGACAGCCATACAGGAATTGGCCAATGTCTGGCGACGCCGTCGAAAATTACGCTCCTAGCGACCCATGCACCAAGCATTGCTCTGAAACCCTATTTAAGTATGAATCAGCGAGTAAGGGGCTGACATTGCGGAGAGCTTCACTAGCAGGGCAAGGCGCTAACGACCGCTATTTGCCGAAAGCAGGCCTCTGCCCCCCGTTCATTTTGGCCCATCTCTGCTATCTACGATCTAGCTTGCCATGAACCATACAATGGCTACCCGCACGCCTTTACCTAGCTCTAGGAATCTCCCGGCGGGAAGACATTATAGGCTGTCATAGATTAAACATAACTGGTGTTGTGTTTAATCTGAGTGACTGCTAGCATCCAAATCGCCAAGTGGCATTTTCGAGGAGAAAGCTCTCATGCAACCCTCTGTGCGAAAGGCGTTCCTGGAAGACGGGGCCGTCCTGATCAAAGGTTTTCTGAACAAAGATCAATTGGCCAAGTGCCGGGCAGCCTACGACTGGGCTGTCGAGAATCATGGCCCTCATGCGACCCGAATGTTCGACGGAACTGAGCAACAATCGCACGTCGACAATGCGAATCCGGTCGCCAAGGCCCGTCTCGAAGAACTGGTGACCTCCCTGCCCTTTGGCGAGCTGTTTGCACAGCTCTGGGGCTCGGAGAATGTGTGGTATTTCGCCGAAGAAGTATTTCTCAAGGCCGGTGGGCGCGGATCTCGCACACTTTGGCATCAGGACACGTCTTACCTGCCGTGGGCGGGAAACCACTGGGCCAATGCCTGGATCAGTTTTGAATCGGTCCCGAAGAAAAACGCTTTGGAGATCGTCCGAGGCTCACACATAGGGCCGCGTTACGACGGCACCACGTTTCGCGACCCAAATGATCCGACGCAACCTCTGCATGGCGGCGATGCCTTGCCGCGTCTGCCTGACATTGAGGCTCTGCGTCAGAACAATCCCAAGGCGTTCGACATCATTTCGTGGGCCACCGAGCCCGGCGATATCGTCCTGCTGCATCCTGGTTCGCTACACGGCGGTGCGCCGGTGGATGCAGCCTTCCCGGACCGCCATACCTTCGTCTTCCGTTTCTTTGGAGACGACGCAACCTTTCGACCTCTGCCAGAGCACAGCGCCGCCGGTTACCCGCAACAGGGCGTGCTGTTCAGTGAGGAGCTGTCGACCTTGAAAGCCGGAGATCCTTTCCGCCACCCAACGTTCCGCCAATTAATATAAGAGGAGTAACGCCATGAGTACTCAAGACCTGCAGCGTCAATCGATCAATCCTAGCCACACCCAGGCCATCTACGACACCTTCCATTTTTCCCAGGCGACGCGTGTCGGGAACATGATCTGGGTGTCCGGCCAGGTCGGTATCGACGCGTCCATGGTTCCTGCCGAAGGTATCCAGGCACAATCCCATCTGGCGTTTCAGTCCTTGAGAACCATCCTTGAGGCCGCAGGCGCAAGCCTGGCCGATGTGGTCGAGTTGATGACCTTCCACACGGATCTTCAGGGTGAAGTTCATGCCTTTGGGCAGGTAAAGGACGAGTACTTCCCCGAGCGCTATCCAGCGTGGACCGCTGTCGGTATTTCACAACTTGCACTTCCCGGATTGCGAGTGGAAGTACGAGCCGTTGCTGTGATTAATAGCGGTCGAATCTGAAGGATTGCATGTTCTCGACATGCCAAGCCAAAATGGCGTTCGCAGCCGCTGTCGGCTCAACGCCTTCAACCAACGGAATCACTTTCTCTCATGCATGATGCCCAAGCGCCTTCCACGGATCGTCAGCAACCCATTGACAGTGATTCCGCACACGCCCCACGCCGAGGACGCCCGGTAGGCAATCGCCTGGAAAAACGCGGAGAACTGTTGACCGCTGCCATCGAGGTGATTGCCCAGGAGGGTTATGCCGGGACCTCTCTGCGCAAAGTCGCCAGTCATGCTGGCTGCACGACTGGCGCCGTGACCTACTACTTCGCCAACAAGGAAGAGATGATCACTGCGGCCGCGCAGAGTCTGTTCGACGAGTTCGACAATCTGCTGGAGTCCGATCAAGAAAAAGTCGACGTCAGGGCAATGATCGAGCAGTGGTTGAACCTGACTCAAGCCAACGACTCAGCCCGCTGGCTTGCCTTGTTTCAAATGCTCGCCCACGCCCGGCACGAGCCAGTGTTTGCCGATGTGATCCAGAAACGTTACTCGCGATTCCGAGAGGATCTCGCGACCATTCTGGCCAAGGGGCAAACCCAAGGCATCATCCGCAAGGACATTCCTGCCGATCTACTCGCTGACCAGCTCAGCGCACTGAGTGACGGCTGGATGATGATGCTACCGATCGAGCCGGAACGATTTGAACCCAAACGCAGCAAGGCGTTGATGGATGCCGTCATCACGCTGATCAGCCCCTCTCGATAAATCCCCCTACCCTGTCTTCATACCATCAACAAGGTTCGCTTCATTCGGGGAGCGAACCCAGCATATCTGCATCTTCCTTACGCTCAAATCCACTCTTTATCGCCATCCTCTCGATTTCACTTTGCTGAAGGCCTCTTCCGTCATATATTCACATAACATCTGTAATTATAAATAGAAGAAGGAGGTGAAGATGGATTCGGATCTCGATGAGCTGTCGACGCAATCACGGCAGCGACGATTGTTATTGCAAGCGATCGGAGGCGCCGCCCTCGCCGGAGGACTTGGCATCAGTGGGCGTGCCATGGCTCAAACCGAACCTGCGACAGACGCTTCGATACTGGATGTGGTGATCATGGGCGCGGGGCTGTCCGGGCTTACATCAGCCAGGGATCTTCAGGCCGCCGGCTGCGAGTCGTTTGTAGTCCTTGAGGCCCGCGATCGCGTCGGTGGCCGCACGTACAACCATGACTTGGGCAACGGCGTCATCTCTGAGGCCGGCGGCCAATGGATCGGTCCTGGCCAAACATCGATTGCGGATCTGGCAAGGCAGCTCGATGTCGCAACCTTCCCTACTTATTACAAGGGCAAGGCGGTTTATCTGATGGGCGACGAAAAGATCCAAGAGGATGTCAGCGATGGCCCGAATTCCAACACTGAAATCGTCGGCAAACTGAACAAGCTGGCCGAAGGTGTTCCCAGTAAAGCGCCCTGGAAAGCCAAGGACGCTGCTGAGCTCGACAAACTCTCGATTGGCCAATGGCTAGCCGAACAAGGCATCAGCAACGTAGACAAGATCGGATTCAACATGTCTGTGAGTCTGACCTTTGGTACGGCGCCGGCCGGCATGGGCCTGCTGCATTACCTGGCGATGATCAACTCCTCCGACTGCCGCCTCGAAAAGCTCGAAGGCATCAAAGGTGGCGCGCAGGAATCACGGCTGGTCGGTGGTTCTCAGATCCTCAGCTTGAAGATGGCACAGGCTCTGGGTGACAAAGTCCGGCTGGCGTGTCCGGTGCGCAAGATTGTCGGTTGGGATCGTGATGTCGTCGAATTGCATACCGACCAGGGCATCATCCGCACGCGGCAGGTGATTGCCGCCTTGAGCCCGGCGCTGTGCAATCAGATCATCTTCGATCCGCCTTTGCCAACCGAGCGCGCCGAGCTGCAGCGACGTTGGCCGGCCCATGCGCCAATGCGCAAGACCGTACACGTCTATGAGCGACCGTTCTGGCGAGACCAAGGCCTTAACGGGCAGATCGTACAAGTGGAGGGCCCCCTGATCTGGGCCTACGACAACTCCCCTGCGGACGGTAGTCTGGGCGTCCTGAGCGGCTTTATCAGGCCTGGGCAATTACCCCATGACCCCAAAGCGGCGCAGGACACCTTGTCGGAGATCTACGCCCAAGCTATGGGCGAGCAAGCCCTGCATCCGATCCAGTTCCATGATCAGGACTGGGGCAAAGTCGACCCATGGACCCTGAGCTGCATTTCTCCAATGCCCCCCGGTTTCTGGACTCAATGGGGCGAATACCTGACCCCGGCCGTTGGCCGTCTGATCTGGTCCGGCACCGAAACGGCGGAGATCTGGGCTGGGGCGATGGATGGCGCGATCCGCGCAGGCCATCGAGCGGCGATGGAAGCGCTACAGGCGTTGGTTCAACCGGGGAGGAACGTCTGATGAAGCGGACTATCGTGATTGGGGCAATCGCTGTGACAACCGCGCTGGCGGGATCGACAGTGATCTATGGGCCAGAACTGTTGGCGGGATACCGCTTTATGAATGCCGTGGATCAGCATGACGCTGATTACCAGGCCGATGGTGGTGCGTGGCCACAATTGCAGGACACCTGCGCACTCTGTCATGGCGCAAGAGGCCAGCCGCGGGACGCCCAGTATGCCGCTCTTGCGGGTCAGTCCGCAGCGTACATCGAAAGCCAGTTACATGCGTTTGCCGAAGGACGCCGACACAGTGCACAGATGAGTCCGCTGGCGGCGAATCTGACAGATGAGCAGATCAAGCGTCTGGCCAGTTATTTCGCCGAACAGAAACCAGGCGTGACTGAAGTCACGACGAAAGATGATGCTCTTCAACAGCAAGGTCAGCGTGTGGTCGTCGCCAATGGATGTGCAGCCTGTCACGGCGAAAAATTGTCTGGCGGCCCGTTGGCTCCGCGCATCGCGGGACAAGGGCAGCTTTATCTGACGGACCAACTGAAAGCCTTCAAAGTTGGCCAACGCAAAGATCCGACACAAGCCATGAATGCTATGGCGGGTGCGTTGTCCGACGAGGATATCAAGGCCTTGTCGCACTATCTGGCGAATCTGGTGCCCTGATCCCGCTGGGCAAGGATGCCCGCCGCCCTCCTCTTTCATACGCCAAAAGCCGCCAGAATGGCGGCTTCGCATACCTGAAAAACATATCTCTCAGCGTGTCTGCAAAAGCGCCATTGAGTTCTTCGAACGCTCTAAGGCGCAATACGCGTAGTACAAGTGCACCAGTAAATAAGCCCAAGTAGTCAGCGCAAGAACATAGAAGTTCAGCAGCACGTTAGTGTCGTCCCCAGGGATTTTGTAGAAGTCATAAATGCAAGCAATGGTCAGTGAGGCGAGCATGCCAAATATCACCCCGATCGCGTGCAGGAACTCTCCGGCGCTTGCGAGCCTCACTGCGAAATAGACCAGATAAACCGAAAACATCACCCACATCATCACGTAGAAATACGGCTGGAGCGTGATCAGAACCTTGGTGGAAATCAAAGCGAATGTGCCCACCAGGGCGCCGGCAAACATCATGAGTTCCTTGCGCACTGAGGGCTTGTAGGTATGCGTCACCGCCATCAACCCGAGTACCGTAATGATCGGGATCCCGAAGGCTCTGGAGAACGCATCACAAAAGTATGAAATGAGGTACGAATGCTCCGATCCGGTGAGGAAAAATATCAGGAAGTTTGTCGCGGAAAAGGCGACCACAAACCATTCGAGAGCCAGTAGCAGGTTTCTTTTTTTAAGAAACTTGATGCCGAAGGTCAGCCCATTCGCGAGCAGCAAGAAACAGGCAAAGCACAGCACAATATTTCTCGGTTCCATAACGATAGCCTCGATACATCTGACAGAAAATTTGATGATTTACTTGGGTTGAGGAGCCAGTGCGGCAAGGTAGGTGGCAATCGCCTTACGCTCATCCGCTGACAGCGCGGCCGCCATTGCTTTCATTGCGCCGCTGGACTCATTGCGCTCACCTGTGGCAAAAGCGTTGAGCTGCGCTAAAAGGTAGTCGTGCCCTTGCGCGGCCAAGCGAGGAAACGCGTCGTGCCCCATCAACTGGCCACCGTGGCAGGCTGCACAGCCTCTCGTTTGCACCAGTTGTTTGCCCTTTTCCTTCAGACCTTCGTCAGGGCTGAAAGCCACATTCGCGCTGACGGATTGCCGAGAATAGAAATTCGCCAGCAGATCAATATCATCGCGGCTGAGGGTCATCGCCAACGGCCCCATATTGGGTGCAGCCCGTTGCCCACTGGCGAAGTTGTGCAACTGCGCAGACAGGTACGCGGCCGGCTGTCCGGCCAGACTCGGATAAGGCGAGTTCAGCGAGTTGCCCTTGCTGCCATGGCAACCCGTGCAGGCATCCGTCAGATGCGGCCAGCTCCCACGTTCGGTCTGGTACGCTTCAGTGGACGTGGTGATGTAACTCTGCAGGCGATAGAGATCGAGAAGGTCACGACCGAAAATCGCCAACAGCACGGCAATGACTGCGATGACGCCAAACGCTATGATTTTTTTCATTGTCGCCTCCTATGCCCGACGCAAGGCGTTGAGCACCTGTAAGGCGCTGTGGTGTCCGGCGCGTACGGCACCATCCATGTAGCCTGCCCAGATATCAGCAGTTTCAGTGCCCGACCAGAACAGATTGCCGCAGGGTGGACGCAGCGCCTCGCCATGAGTCGACCAGAAGCCTGGAGGAATCGGCGACACGCAAGTGATCGTCCATGGGTCGAAATGCGCCCAGTCATGATCGTGGTAGGAGACGGGGTTAAGCGCTTCGTCCCCCAAGGCACGCGCATAGATCTCGGTCTGCACACGTTTAGCGGCTTCAGGATCAGCAGGTGCTGCCGCATTCATGACGAATGCATTGATGACTCCGATTTCACCGTTGGGCGGTGAGTTGTCGTAAGCCCAGATGACCGGCCCCCCCACCTGAATGATGTGGCCGTTCAAGCCTTTGTCACGCCAGAAAGGCCGCGGGTAGACCATCGCGGTCTTGCGGGCCGGAGAGTGTGCCGGCCAGGCACGTTGCAAGGCTGCACGGGCTTCGGGCAGCGGTGGATCGAACTGCAAGCGTTGGCAGAGTGCGGGATGAATCGCCATGATCACCCGCCGGGCACGTATCTCGCCTTGATCCGTTTGGAGTCTGACGATGTCGCGATTCCAGTCGGTAATCTTTCGCACTGGACAGGACAAGCGAACTTTGTCGCCCAACAGTTGCGCCATCTTGCTGCTGAGAATCTGCGAACCACCGACGATCCGTGTGCCCTGCGCGCTGTCCTTGATTGAGTCGAGCCGCATATATTCGCAACCGGCCGAGTTGATCATCGACAGAAAATGCAGAAAGCCCATCTTTGCCGGCGTAACACCGCAGGTCAGGAGGAAACTGGCGTTCCACCCAGCCCGATCCTCAGGCTTTATGTTCTGTTGAGCCAGCCATTCACCTGCCGAGAGCTTGTCCAATTCGGCGGCCCTGGGTGACTTCCACGGTGTACCGCACGGCACGTCCCGCGACAGTTCACTGAGCTTTGCCGAAACGGCTTCATCGGTGCCGAACGTGCCTTTCAAATCAACGGCGACACGTCCGTCACCGCCGAGGATGATGGTTTCACCGTCGTAGAAACTCGGAAAGGTGCCCACCTCAAGCTCTCGGGCGAGATCCGCTACAGCCGTTTGCCCCGGGCCTATCCACTGGCCTCCGACCTCGGAGATGTAGCCTGAACCCAGATCGTGATTAAGGGTGCGCCCGCCTACACGATCGCGCGCTTCGAGCACCAACAGCGACTGGCAACCCGCCAGATGCAGATCGCGGGCTGCCGTCAGACCGGCAAGGCCTGCACCAATGATCACCACGTCGAGAACATTGTCCGAGCTGTCTTGCAAAAGCGTATCGGCGGCATTGGCCAGGCCGATGTTCAAACCAATCGATCCCACCGCCGCTGTAGCACCGGCCAGTTTGAGCAATTGTCTTCGTTTTAAATCTGGAGGGGCGTCAGTGTTCATAATCGATGCCTCACATAACGTTATTGTTGGATTGAACGCTCATGACAGAGCGTCCGTGCGGCAGTAAAAAAAGCGGTGGCAGAAACAAAATCCATTTTGTCTTTCTGCAGGCGAGCGCCTGCCCGGCCAATGACTTCAAGGCCTGTGCCACCACTGAAAATCAGCGTGTTGTCTTCCTTTAACGCGTTGTTCTACGCGCCCTCAACGATTAACGATGAGTGCGTGCAACCTTGCGGTTGGTGTATTCGTCGAGGCTGTTTGCCACCCCTAGCGCCAGATTCACGGCGCACCATTGCAGCGGCTCTGGCAATGTTTTCGGGGTTTTGTGGCGCAGCGCAGCGAGCAACGGATGCTCGATGCCGCCGATTCTTTCCGCCAGCAGATGCCCGATCAGCGACTGGGTGGCGATGCCGTGTCCGGAGCAGCCTGCGGTGTAGATAATGTTGTGGTGGGTTCCGGTTTCGCCCACCACCGGCAACGCGTCGTAGGCCATGCTGACGTAGCCGCTCCAGCACGATTGAATACCAATACCGCGCAAAGTCGGGAAACGTGCCCCCAGCGTGTTTTCCAGCTCGCGGTAGGCAACATCGTCGGGAATGTTCGGGGTTTTGGAACCGTAGACATAGCCGAGCCGTTTGGTGGTCAGCAGCAACGTATTACGCGCCGTCAGACGATGGCTTTCCATGGTCCAGTGCGGTGTCATCAACCCTTCCCGTCCTGCCCATCCCAATGACGCCAACTGCTGCGCAGACAATGGCTCGGTTTCGACTGCCGACACCCGAAATGGAACAATCTTGTCGCGCAGAAGCCCGATTTGCGGCGTATAGGCATTGGTGGCCAACACCAAATTCGGGGCTGTCGCACGACCGTGCGTGGTTTGGCAGGTGATCGTCGGCCCATCGGAATACGACACCAACTTCGTATTCTCATACAGTTTCACGCCTGCCTGGAGCGCCGCCCGCCGCAGTCCCATCACGTATTTGCCGGGGTCCAGCGTACCGCCATGGCGTTGCAGGCAGCCAAACAGAAATGCCGGTGGAATCCCCCGTGCGCGCATTTGAGCCTGATCCAGAAACTCGGTACGGGAGCCAAGTTCGTCACCCACTGCCATACTCTTGCGTAGCTTTTTCTCCTGGGAAGGATGGATGCCCGCCCTGATGATTCCCGAGGCGTTGTAGTCGCAGTCGATACCCAGTTCGCGCAATCGGCCTTCGACGTAGGCGACACCTTCGTCGTAGAACCTGACGATGTTTTTCGCCTTTTCGTGACCGACACGTTTCAAGAACAGCTCGAACTCAATGCCGATGCTTCCGCCCAGATAACCGGCATTGCGACCACTGGCACCGAAACCGGCAAATTCCTGTTCAAGGATGATTACCTTCGCACCCAGCGCCGTAAGCTCCAGGGCGGTAGACAGCCCGGCAAAACCGGCACCGATCACGATGACATCCGCGCTGACATCGCCTTCGAGCTCCGGCTGCAGATCAACCGGACTCTCGACCCAGCCACCCAACCGGCGGAAATGCCCGCCGGCAAAGTGGCTTTCCAGCTCTTGCGCTTGATAGGTCATGGACATGTGATGCGCTCCTATCGACTCAGGATGTGAATAGCGACCGCTGCTTCCTCAACACCTTGAAGACCGCCGCCGTTTTCCTGGATGGCATGCCGCGCGCCGTGTACCTGGCGCGCCCCGGCTTCCCCGCGCAATTGAGTGGTCAACTCGTACAATTGGCCGATCCCCGTTGCGCCGAGCGGATGACCTTTGGACTCCAGGCCGCCGGAGGTATTGATCGGTATGCGGCCACCCAGGGTGAAATCGCCCCGTTCGGCGCAAATTCCACCCTCCCCCAGCGGCGCCAGTCCGAGATTTTCCGACTGGATGATTTCCCCCATTGCCGAAGCGTCGTGTACTTCGGCCACATGCATGTCCTGCGGGCCGAGTCCGGCGATCTCGTAGGCCTGGCGCGCAGCCAACAGGCTGACGTGCTTGTGCGGCTCATCCAGTCCACGCAAGGTGAAACTGCGGATCACGCTGGCGGCGATTCGCACACAACGTTTCGGATCGGCCCCGATGCGTTTCAGACCCGCCTCGGTGCAAATGATCGCGGCGGCCGCGCCGTCGGACAACGGCGCGCACATCGGTAACGTGATCGGATAGGTGATCGGTGGCGCCTCCAGTACCTCTTCGATGGTGAAGGTCTTGCGAAATTGCGAATAAGGGTTGTGCACCGAGTGTTGATGGTTCTTGGCACACACCGCCGCGATCTGCCGCTGTGTGGTGCCGTAGGTCTTCATGTGCCAACGGCACATGGCGGCATAAATGGCCATGAACTTGCTGTACGGGCGATCAGACTCCGAGCCTGGCGGAACAACGATGCCCTCCCCCATTTTTACCAGCGTGGCGTAGTTCTCCTCGGCGGTGGAAACATCCCAGCCGGTTTCGAACAGTGCCAGTGCCCGCGACTTGTCCGGCACGTTCATTTTCTCGGCGCCCAACGCTAACACCACATCGGTAGCCCCCGAGCGCAAGCTCTGCACCGCCAGATGAACCGCGGTACTGCCCGAGGCACAGGCGTTTTCGACGTTGTAGACCGGCACACCTTCGATGCCGATCTTGCTGCACATCACCTGCCCCGGGATGGAGAGCTGGCCTTGTAGATGGCCGTTGGTGATGCCGGCGTAAAACACTGCCTCGATGTCGGAGCGTTGGGCGCGGGCGTCTGCCAGAGCCCCCTGCAACGCCTCCAGAGCCATATCCTGAAGGCTACGCTCCAGATGACGTCCGAATTGGGTCATGGCGATGCCGGCTATGTAAATGGGTTCCATCACTTAACTCCTCGACGTCAGATCTGCCGATCAACGCTTTGCCAGTACTGGGCACGCAGATCCTTCTTCAACACCTTGCCAACAGGACTGCGTGGCAATGCATCAATGAAATCCACAGTTTTCGGAGACTTGACCGATCCGAGTCGGTCTTTGCAGAGACTGATCAGTTCTTCGGCGGTGACGCTTTGTCCAACACTCAGCTCGACGACGGCCTTGACGCTCTCGCCCCACTGCTCGTCCGGCACGCCGATCACCGCGCAGTCCTGCACTGCCGGATGGGCCCAAAGCACCTGCTCGACCTCGCTCGGATAAACGTTGAAACCACCGGAGATGATCATGTCCTTCTTGCGGTCGGTGATGTGCAGGTAGCCATGGGGGTCGAGATGGCCGATATCACCGGTGTGCAGCCAACCGTCGATGATGGTTTCGGCGGTTTTCTGCGGGTCCTTGTAATAACCCTTCATGACCAGGTCACCGCGTACGCAGATCTCGCCGGACTCGCCCTGGGCGAGAATCTCCCCGGCGTCGCTGAGGATCTCGACGCGAATCAGCGGATTGGGGCGGCCGACCGATGACAGACGCTCGTCCGATGCCAGTCGTCCACCTTGCAGATGCTCGGCGGGCGGCAGGTTGGAAATCGATGCGGGCGCTTCGGTCTGGCCGTATCCGCCGGCCATCACCGGGCCAAAGGTTTCGATCGCTTGCTTGAGCTTCTCCACCGACATTGGCGCAGCGCCGTAAAGAAAGTATTTCAACGAGCTGAAATCGACCTTCTGCGCCAGATTTGGAACATCCAGCAGGCGATAGATCACCGTCGGTGGCAGAAAAGTCTCGGTGACCTTGTACTTCGGAATCATCGCCAGCATCAGCGCCGGGTCCGGCTTGGTGATAACTACCACGGTGCCGCCCCGCGAGGTGCACGGCAGGGACAGTGTGCCGGCAGTATGGGTCATCGGTGCCGCCGCCAGGTTGACCGGTGGATGCTCATCCCCATAAGGGAAGTTGATCATGAAGTGCGCACAGAACGTCTGGATGCTGCGATGGGTGTTCATCACACCCTTCGGCAAGCCTGTGGTGCCACCGGTTGGCGAAATCGCCACTACATCGTCGAGTTGATACTCGACCTTGGGTGGCGTGTTCGGCTGACCTTCGATCCAGACTTTAAGCGAAGGTGCTTCGGGCAGATGTTCGTCGATGCAAATCCATAAACGGATTTTCGGCAAGCTCGGGCGCAACGCGTCGATGATGGATGCGAACTCCTTCTGGAAAAACAGCACCTCGCAGTCGAACGCATCGAGCACATGACGGTTCTCTTCGGCACTGTTGCGAGCGCCAACCGGAATCCAGCACATGTTGGCGCGCCAGAGACCCAGTGTGCACGTCCAGGCCACGGCATCGTTGGCCGACCAGATCGCACCCTTGGTGCTCTTGGGCAAACCCTCGGCCAACAGTGCATTGGCGATACGGCATGACAAGTTGCGGACGTCGGTAAAGGTGAAAACCCGGTCATCCTGGATATACGCCGCGCCGTGCGGATTGATCCGCCAGCCACGGTCGAAGAAATCAATAATCGCCATGTCGGTCACTTCACAGTTGGGTAACGGTTGCGCGAGCCAAGCCACGCTGTTCGAGGAAGCCCAGCAGGTAGCGATGACCGAAGGCTTTCGAGGCCGATGCGAAACCGACCTTGGCGCTATCGTTGTTCAACAGCTTGACCACGGCTGCCGCGTGCAAGGCGCCGGTGGCGATGTAGGGCGTGATGCCGTACACGGTGGCACGCACCGCTGTCAACTGACCGCGGCCGATCGCGAAGTCGACGGTGCGTTGCAAGGTGCTGCGCTCGCGCGGTGGCATGCTCGGCGTGGTCGACTGCACGAGGCTATTGATCACCGCGTCCTGCTGCTCTTTCGGCAGGTGTTTGTACTCGGCTTCCCACTTCTCACCCAGGCCGTGGACCATTTTCATCACCGGGTTGTCGTAGAAACCAACGCAGGACATGCAACTGCGCACCCGGCTATCCTCCTCATAGAACACCGGCAACGAAGTGCCGCCCCATGGCAGGCAGAACACCGACTCCAGCAGATCGGGACAGACCACGTTGAAGCTCGTATTCGGCGCATATGGCACCAGTGCCTTCTCCCACAGATAGGCGCCGGGGTAGCGCATGCCTTCGAAAATGGTGGCCGTTGAACCAACGGTCACACCGGCGGCACCGGTACGTGGCCCACGGGTCAGGGTTGCGGTTTCCAGCGAATCGACGCCCGGAGTTTCCAGGGCCAGCTCGGCGGCGATCTCGGCGTAGGTGTACATGTACGCGAGCGATGGGGACAGCAGCAGCCCAGCCTGGCGGTATAGCTCGCCAAACTGGTCGCGCAAGGCACGAATGTGCGCTTGCTCACCGGCAGGATCCAGATAATGACAGCCGGCCTTCAATGCCGCTTCAACGGCGGTCAGGCCAAAATTGATGAATGGGCCGACCGTGTTACAAACCACGCGCGCGCCTTTGAACACCGAAGTCAACGCTTCGACCTCGTGGGGGCACTCAATGATTTCGTAGGTCGCCGACTCCAGGCCGACAACGCGTTGCGCCATCATTTCCTGGGCACGGCCGGCGTTGCGCGCCACGGCGGTGAACGGGATGTGCTGGTCGATCAACCAGTCCATGATCAGCATGCCGGTGTAACCACTGGCGCCGTAGACAACCACAGGATATTTGGCCATCGGGATGTACCTCATTGTTGTTATTGGATGAGTGATGTCGGGTGAATCTTCAGGGTCAGTTGTTCGCCCAGCCTTCGGCATAAAGCTGCTGGGCCAGCAGCCCCAGACGCATGGTCAGGACACGGTTTTCGCCGTCCTCGATCAATGAGGACTGGGTGTCGCGCAATAGCTTCTCGATCGGGTATTCGCGGGTGGTGCCGTTGCCACCGAACAGGCGGAAGGCTTCTTGCACAACGGCCATCGCCTCTTCGGTCACCGTGACCTTGGCAGCAGCTGTGGCGTAGGGATGGGTTTGCGGCGACAGACGCGCGAAGCTCAGCGAACGTCGGGCGACAGCGCGGGCGGCCTCGACACGGCGCAGCATTTCGCCCAGACGCAGGCGGGTCATCTGGTGGTCGATCAACTGATGACCGCCCTGGCGGCGTTCATGGCAGTACTGCAACGCCATCTCGAATGCGGCGCGCGCGACGCCGGTGAACACCTGGCTCATGTGCGTGCCGGCAAACGACCAGGAAGAGCTGACGGCGCCGTAGTAGTTTTCGCGCTCGGCGATTGCAAAGCGCCGGGGCACTCGCACGCTGTCGAAGTAGATTTCGCCTTGTGGCAGGGAACGCTGACCGATCTTGTCCAGCGGCTTGCCTTTAGACACGCCTTTGAGATCAAGCGGAATGATCACCGCAATACCATGCGGCCGACCGTTGGCATCGTAGAAACCGTCACCGTAATCGGCGCAGATCATACCCAGCGCGACCTGCGCGACGGCTCCGTTGGATACCCACGCCGAGCTTTGACCGTTGAGGATGATTTCATCGCCGACCACTTTGGCGGTCAGGTTGCCGATATTTCCAGGCTTTCCTGCCGGCCAGTCACGCGCCATATCGAAGATCTGGTTGTCGCTACCACGATCGGGTTGGGTGGCCATCCAGCAACCGATCCGGCCCTGGCAGAGCTCGGCCAATTCGGTATTGCCGGCGGCGACGGCCATTTGCAGCGGGAAGTCAGCACAGCCAAGGGAAACTGCCAGGCCGGCATCGCCCCAACCGAGTTCTTCGCCGATCAGTGATTCGATCCGTATCGCCATATCCGGTGGCAACTGTGCCAACAGCGCCGGATCAAGACCCAACTTGGCGAACTCGCTGAACATCGAATAGTAAGGCGAGCCTGGGGCAATCACCTCTTCCGGTGTCATGCGGTCCAGCTCACGCCCCAAGGGGCGCAACACCTCTTTGGCGAAGCGGTGGACGGAGGCCTGAATCGCAGCCTCCTCTTCTGTCAGCGGTGTTTCGAAGCCGGAGAGCCCGGCAGCTGGCAGGGTAAGCGTCGATTTGAGCGAGATCATCAGAGTACCTCCATCGAGAATGGCAGGCCGTTGCGCTTTGCAACGTTCTGCGTCTTGTTATTTGAGATCGACTCTAACAAGCAAAATTATTTAACGCAACATCTGTTATGTTTATTATTTTGCGCGTGAAAAAACGCTTTCAGGCACGGGGGAACCGGCCGAAAATCAGCAGGAAGTTTTAGAAAATGACCAAGCCAAATGTCGGGAAACGGGCATCGCGCTAGCCTCCCGACATCGCAGCGGCATCAGTGCTGAGGGACGACGCCTCGTCGTGAAAACAGAATCGGTGAGCCGTCACTGTTCAGCAGCGACGCCGTGAGCGAAACACCGTCGCCGCTGGGTTGCTCGTGAAAACTCTGTCCACCGTCGTCACTGCGCACAATCAAACCGTCGAGTCCCACCGCGATGACTTTTCGCTCTGAGACATCGATGGCTGTGACTGAACTTTTGCTTTGCAGCGGCACGCGCTGCCAGCTCGAGCCGTCTGCGGAACCATGCAGCAGCGTGCCGCGTTGTCCGCCCACCAGCAGCGAGCCGTCACTCAGGACAGCCCCCGTCCACAACGTGCCGCTGTAGCCGGTATCCAGGTAGCGCCAGTGCTTGCCCTGATCGTCGGAGCGCAACAATTGGCCGCGCTCTGCGGTGGCATACAAGCGCCCTTTTTCATCGGCAAACAGTCCCATCAGATTCAGGTCGGCACGACTCGATCCGGGTGGCGCGTCGATTTTCTGATCGATCCAGGTCTTGCCGCCGTCATCGGTTGTCAGCACCAGCGACCACAGCCCCACTGCGACGCCTTGCGTCGGGTTGAAGAAGTGCACGGCAAACAATGGCCGGTCTTCTGCACTGGATAATCGTTGAACCTGCCAGACATCACCGCCATCGCTAGTGGCGAGAATTGCTCCCCAGTGGCCGACGGCCCAACCCTGTTTGGAATCGGCAAAGGAAACACCGGTCAACGGAGTGGACAACGGTACGGAAGTCGCCTGACGAAAGCGCTGCCCGTGGTCATCCGACAACAACACCATGCCGTGATCGCCGACGGCAACGGTTCGCTCCCCGGCCCAGGAAGCGCTCAACAGCGTGGCGGCACTGGCGTTGGCGGTTTGCGTCGCGGGTACGGCCGGCAAGGGAGAAGCCTGTAGCAATGCCGGCAACATAAGAACAATCAAAGGAATCAGGTTTCGCATCGGGGTCTCCTCAATGCACCAGTGAGCCGATCAGGCGCACCGGGCGCCGCCGTGGGAATGTCCGTTCCAGCCACACGGCGAATGCAGGCAGCACGGTCATGGCCATGACCATGTTGACCAGGAACATGAAGGCCAACAGCTTGCCCATGTCGGCCTGGAACTTGAGATCGGAAAACGCCCAGGTGGCCACGCCCACTGCCAGCGTGATGGCGGTAAAAATCGTTGCCACACCCACCTCCAGCAAGGCGTGCTCGACGGCCTTGGTGATCGGCTGCCCGAGAGCTTGGTGCAGTTGCAGACGGTTGTAGATGTAGAAGGCGTAATCCACGCCGATGCCGACGGCCAGTACCATTACCGGCAAGGTGGCGATGGTCAGGCCGATTTGCAGCTCCTTCATGAACCAGTAGCCGATGAAGGTGCCGAGTGTCAGCGGCAGGCAGCACACCAGCACGGCGCGCCAGTCGCGGTAGACGATAAACACCAGCAGAGCGATCGCGGCATAGACGTAAAGCATCATCGGCAGCTCGCTGCGTTCCACCTCTTCGTTGATCGCAGCGATCACCCCGGCATTGCCGGAAGCCAGGCGTACGCTCACCCCATCCTGAGTGAACTGAGTACGAAATGCCTTGGCGGCGGCGATCACTCGGTGAATGGTCGTCGCCTTGTGATCGGCGAGAAACAGATGCACCGCCGTCATGCTGCAATCGGGACGCATCATTCCTGGCACGCGAGCCACCTCGGCGGCCATCGATGAGTAGTTGGTCGGGTCGATGGGTACCGCGTTCATTTTCGGGTTGCCCTCGTTATAGCCCTCGTTGAACTGTCGCAGACTGTTGGAGAACGAGGTGACCGACACCACCCCTGGCACGCCCTGCATCGCCCAGACAAAGCGATCCTGGTACTGGCCGAGGGCGACGTCTTCGCAGGCGTTCGTCCCTGCGTCGACTTTGGCCTCGAAGACCACGCTGAGCCAATCCAGGCCGATGTCATAGTTGCTGGCGATGGAGACCGCATCGCGATTAAAGCGTGCGTCCTCGCGCAACTCCGGTGCACCGGCTTGCAAGGAGCCGACAACCCGATCATGGCTCTGCCAGGCCGCCGTGACAAAGATCAGCACGGCCATGCCCAGCACCCAGCGCACGTTGTGCCATTCGGTCAATCGGGCAAAACCGTGCAACCAACGGGCACGACGCTGGCGGGAAATTTCTTCGGCCGCGGCGTAGCCCGAGTCGACTCGCAGCATCGACGCCACCACCGGCAGCATCACCAGATTGGTGATGATCTTGAACGCCACCCCGAGCGAAGCGGTGATGGCCAGCTCCCGAACCATGGGAATCGGGATCAGCAACAACGTCACGAACGACACGAATGCGGTCACCAAAGCCAGCGTGCCTGGGATCAGCAACCCGCTGAAACTGGCCCGTGCCGCACCCTCCACCGACTTGCCGCAGGCGATTTCACGGATGATGAAATTGATCTGCTGAACGCCATGGGACACGCCAATGGCAAACACCAGAAAAGGCACCAAGACCGCCAGTGGATCAAGTCCGTAGCCGAGCAAACGCAGGGAGCCAAACTGCCAGATCAACGACACCAGCGAACAGCCCACCGCCAGCAACGTGAAACGCAGCGAATGGCAATACCAGTACACCGCAGCAGCCGTCAGCAGTAGCGCCAGCAGGCAGAACTCCAGAACCGCCGAGGCACCTTCGGCAATGTCACCGATCTGCTTGGCGAAACCGATGATCTGGAGCTCGAAGTCTTTGTCTTCAAACTGACTGCGAATTTTTTGCTCCAGGACCCGGTTGTACGCCACGTAGTCGAGGCGTTGGCCGTCAGCATCGAATTCGTTGAGATCCACGGTGATCATCGCGCTGCCCTGATCGCGAGCCACCAGTGTTCCGATAAAGCCGCCCTGCGCCGTCGAGTCGGCGATCATTGCAATGCTCGCCTCATCGAGACTCTCAGGCGTCACCGTGCCCGGCACCAATGGATCGGCACGAAAGCCCTCCTCGGTGATTTCGTTGACGAACGCGTTGGGCGTCCATAATGAACGCACGCTGCTGCGCGAGACGTTGGGCAGGAAAATCAGGGCCTGGGTTACATCATAAAGACGTTTGAGCCCTGCTCTGCTCCAGATCGTGCCACTCCGAGCCTTGACCACTACCGTGAGCCGGTTTGCACCTAGTAGATCATTGCGATATGTCTCGAAGGTTTCGATGTACTCATGGCCGATGGGCAGCTGTTTCTCAAACCCGGCTTCCATGCGCAACTGCACCGCAAACCAGGCCATGCCCACGGTGAACACGGCCAGGCTCAACAGCGTCAACAGGCGATGGGTAAACAACCACTGCTCGATGCGCGGCAACACGCCGCGCACTTTGGTTTCTGTCATTTTCAGCGAACTATTCACGGCGCGCCTCACAGGGTTCGGGAAACCACAAGACCGACGTAATCACGATCACGCAGCAGTTGATCGTAAGGGGTCTTGCCGCCCATGAACTTCGCGTAGTTGGCAGAGATCTGCCAGCTCGCCGGATTGCGCACGAAGTTGAGGTACAGGTTCATGCTGCTGGCATCTTCGGTGAACGTCGCCGACAGATTGGGTGTGCGTCCCTTGATTGATCGCGAATAGAACACCCCCGGCGTGACCTGCCAGCCAGGAATCAGCGTGTTGTCATACGTCAGGCTGAAATCGAGGCTGATCCCGGAAGAGGTTTTGTTGCCCTTGGCGCTCGGCGGGATGGCCGGATCCAGTTGCCAGGTATTGAGGCCGGCGGCAATCGGTTCGCCGGCGTAGTCGTTATGCAGGCCCGGGTATTTCACGACCACCAGTTCGCTCAACAGCGTGCCGGTGCTGGCACCGGTGAAGTCGAGCAATGTCGGCGAGTTGGACGGCGTCATGCTGTAGATGCCGGTCAGGTGCCATTGCAGTTTCTTTTCGTCTTTCCAGCATTTGCCACCGTTGCTGGCACAGGCGTCGATTACGGGGTTGAGCGGTACCGCGTCTTTGGGACGGTATGACAGTTCTGTGCCCACCGCCCAGTCGCCGATCGGCATATTGGCGCTGATGCCGTACATCATGCGGTCTTCCGGGTACTCCCATGTTTGCGCCAGGGCGAAGGTTTCCGGGTCCAGCACCTGCATCGTCAGTGACGGCAGCTTGTCGTGATAACGCATCACATACAGGCCAAGGTTGAGATCGGTGTTGTCTGGCTGCCAGCGCAGCGAAACACCCCATTGGCCGCCGTTGCGTGCGTCTTTTTCGTCGTAACCGTAGGCGCCCCTGCCCTCGCCCAGCGCGTGGGTGGTGGACCAGTAACTGCCCACGGGTGGTAACTCGCTTTTGTTCCAGTTGAATTGCCAATACGCCTCGATGTTTACGCCGGAACCGAGCCCGGACGCGAGGCTCAACATCGGCGCCGGCAGCAGGGCTTCCTTGAGCTGGGTGCCGGGTCGCGACAACGCCATGACATCGTAAGCGTTGGTATTGTTGATGCCGCCGGCAGCGAACAAGCTCTCGCCCCAGTTGATTACCTGATTGCCCAGACGAGCGCGGACACGCTGGTCACCGACATCGAAGCTCTTGCTCACCCACAGATCGAGCAGGCGAGCCTTGAACTCCAGATCATCCCGAGCATCGCTGGTGAGGCCGTCGTTGCCGACGCCTTCTGGCCGGTTGGCCGACAACGCGCCGCTGGTGTCGGTCGCCGCAAAATCACGGATCCAGCTACCGCGCGCCATGAACGTGTAGTCTTCGGGAAACTTCAGCACCAATTCATGGGTGCCCTTGATGTAGTTGGTGAACAAGTCACCCCTGTCGTAGTTCAGGTCGCCCTGATCACCGATATTGGCGCTGGGCGACAGACAACCGCTGGGAGGGTTGTGCCCGCTGGCCCCACTGGTGATGAGGTTGCAGCCGCGAGACTCGGTGCGCAGCCCCATGCCCACGGCGAGGGTGGAATCAAATGAGCCGTGAATGTTTTCGGTTTCAAAGGTGAACGCCATGGCAAATGGGGTTGCACACGCGATGACAAGACCTGAGGTTTTACTGATTATTTTTTTCATGTCTGTTCCCGGAAACTGCTGTTAGCGTTCGCTGGTGGCGCGCAGATTGTCTGAGGTGTAGAAGTCGCGTTTCAGACGAGGGTTGTTGGCGCTATCGGTCAGCCAGCGATGGTCGTTCTTGCCGGTACCAATTGATGTCATGTCGTACAGGTAGCGACCATCAACGAGGTTGTATTGCGCCTGGGCTTCCATATCGCAGGTGCCAGTCTCGTAGACCGGGATCGTGTAACCCTCGCGGACTTTCCAGATTTGCCCTTGCTTGTCGTAATCCACCGCCATCAGCGCGTTCCAGCTGTCTTCGTCGATGTAGAACAGGCGCTTCGGCGCCTGATGGCGCATGCCCTGGCGTACGGTGGCCTCGACCACCCAGACACGGTGCATTTCATAGCGGCGCGATTCGGGGGCGATGAAGTCGCGCTTGGCCACATCCTCGATCTTCGCCGAGTTGTCGTAGGCACCGAACGAGTTGTAGGGCACGAGCATTTCCTGCTTGCCGACCAGCTTCCAGTCGAAGCGATCCATCGGGCCGAAGAACACATTGGACTCATCGATGGTGTACTGGTTATCGAGACCGATTTGCGGCGCATCGTAGGAATACGCCGGCATGCGACGTACGCGGCGCTGGCCCGGGAAGTAGTAGAACGTGGTGGCTTGCTCGCCAGCCTTGGTAGTCACCACCCCGGCCTGCCCGGCAAGGGCTGCGGGGTCGGAGTAGCTGAAGTAGGTCGCGACTTCGAGGCGATCGAATGAGGAAAACAGCGCACTGCCCTTCACTCCCCATGGCGTGTACATGAACCAGTCGGTGGAGGTTCGCAGCCAGTCTTCACTGCCCTTGCGTGGCGAAATCCCGGAAACGGTTTTCGACATATCGAAGCCGACGCCGCGGTAGCGCATTTTCATGTTCCACATGACCTCGGCACCCGAGGTCGGAAACGGAAACGGAATACCGGGCACGTAGGCTTCCTGCAGCGCCAGGCCATCGCCGTCGAGTTTGGCGAAACCGACGTTCTTTTTGGTGTTTTCTGCAACGAAATCGGGTACGCCACAACTGCGACGCGTCGGGTACACATCCATCCGGTAACCCGGAATCTTTTTGAACATTTCCACCTGGCCAGGCGAAAGCTTGCTGGCGTATTTCGCGACGTTGCCCGAATCGATTCTGAACAGCGGTTTGTCGTCCTTGAACTTCCATTGCTGCCCGCGCACTTGGCCATGACTCCAGCTGGCACCCTGTGGGCCTGGTGGCGTCCAGGCCGGAATGACACCATCGGCGCTCGCCGCGACCTCGCCTCCCAGTGGGGTCAATTGGGTACCGAGCAACGCAGGATCCTTTTCTGCCGCTTGCCCCGTACAGATGAAAGCCGATGCGGCGATGGCCGCAATCAGATGTCTGATCCCGCCCCGTGTGAAGACTTCATTATTGGGGCACTCAATTACTGTGTTCATTGGAGGATCCTCGTGGGCCTTGATCAGCAATGTGTCCGTTTTTAAGGCGGTAACACGTTGCCTGCGCTAACCTAATCATCTGACTTGATCAAATGACCAAGTCGTTTGATCAAAGCAAGGCCGGTGCCAAGATCCACAGCGTTGGAAATAGTTGTTTTTTATCAATCGATTGGGGGAACCTCGGGAAGATTTGGCCAACGATGGTTTCTCAAAACGTAGCTAGGTGTTTCGTTGGCACGCACCAAACCGGGAATTAACGAAACACTCGTTACCAATAATGGTGCAACGGTTTCGCAACGCACAGGCATCCATGACGTTTGGCGATTCGTTGCTGTAGCATCCGCTAGCGTCGACACCGCCCACCGCCGCCACGGGGCGTCAGGAAATATTGGAGATTGCTGATCTATGGCCAGAATGGGCGCTGAATTACGCAGGCAGGATTTCGTTGAAGCGACGGTCAAGGTGATTGCCGAACACGGCGTCGCCAATGCGACTACCCGGCGCATTGCGGCGGCGGCCGGTTGTCCCTTGGCATCGTTGCACTACGTGTTCCACACCAAGAACGATCTCTTTTATGCAGTCTACGAATCGCTGTTCAATCTGCCTCATCAAGCCCTGGAGCATGTGCCTGCCGGGACGACAGCCGCTGAAACCGCGGCGGAAGTTTTACGGCAATTGATCACGTGGTTCATCGACCATCCGGACGCGGCCAAGGCGCAGATAGAGTTGTTCTTCTGGGCGATGCGCAATGACCCCGAAATGGCGAGCAAGATCTACTCAGTGGCCATCGAGGCGACGGAGCAGGCGCTGGAACGAGCCATGGGGGCTGAGTTGGAAGAGGCGTTTTTGAAGGCTGTGAGCCGACTGCTGATTCATCTGGTCGATGGGTTGACCATTGCGTGGTCTGCCCATGGCGATCTGCAACGCCTGAGGGCCGAAACCGAGACGGCTTGCACTGCGCTGGCCCTTTTGGTGGCCAGTCACTGAGTGGATCATCAGATGCTGCTGACCAGATGGCCGCCATCCACGGCCAGCACGCTGCCAGTCATGAATGTACCGGCGTCGCTCGCCAGCAGTAGAAAGGGGCCTGCCAGTTCGTGCAGCTCGCCCAATCGGCGCATGGGCACCAGCTCACGAATGTAGCTGTTGCCCTTGTCGCCGTCGAAAAAGTCTTCGTTCATTTCGGTCTTGAAGTAGCCCGGCGCGATGGCGTTGACCCGGATGTTGTACCGCGCAAGCTCCAGCGCCAGTGACTTGGTCAATTGCACCACGCCGGCTTTTGCGGCGCAGTAATGGCTGTAACCGGTTCCGACGCGCAATCCAAGAATCGAGGCAACGTTGACGATGCTACCGCCACGCCCGGCCTTGGCCAGCCGTTGCGCGGCGACCTGAGCCACCCGCCAGACACCGTCCAGATTGGTCGAAAGCATGGCGCGCCACTGCTCTTCACTGATCTCCAGCGGGCGCTGGCCGTTGCCAATGCCGGCGTTATTGAGGACCACGTCGACCACGCCGAAATGCGTCTGGGCAACATCGAAGGCCGCCTCGACGCTGGCCCGGTCAGTGACGTCGAGTGCGACCGACAGCGCCTGGCCGCTCTCCCACTCAATGTCCCTGGCCACTTGTTCAAGCCTTTCGAGGCGCCGCGCAGTCAGAACCACCCGGGCGCCGGCACGAGCGGCGACCCGTGCCAGGTGCGCACCGATGCCGCTGGAGGCACCGGTGATCAACACGGTTCGGTCGGCAAGGGAAAAGTTCTGGGCGAAATCGTGAGTCATCAATACACCTCGAAAAGAATGACGGTACGTCTTGCGCTAGCGCGTTTTACAGGCAGACAGGCCCCCTTCCTCCGGGTTCGGGCCAGGGTATGGGTGATGCGTGGTCGCCCTTATCCTGGCCCTCCCCCGGAGAAAGAGGATTTTTCAGATTTTTTCGATGCGACACTTGCCGGCGGCGACCAGACGCTCCAGCAGCGCCGCCGGTCGGAACCACATCTCGCCGTATTCGCCCTGCACGTGGCGATAGTGGAGGATGCGATTGAGCACCGTGTCCAGGCCCAACTGTTCTGCGTAATGCATCGGGCCGCCGAGATGGGCGGGAAATCCGTAGCCGTTGATCCACACCAGATCAATGTCGCTGGCGCGCAAGGCAATGCCTTCGTCCAGCAAGCGGATCCCCTCGTTGATCATCGTGAACAAGCAACGATCATGGATCTCCAGGTCTTCAATGCAACGCCGGGTAACGTTGAGTTCCCTGGCAAGCTGTTCGGCCAGCGTGACGATCTCTTTGTCTTCCGTACGGCTACGTCCTTCGTAGAGATAAAAGCCACGCCCACTCTTCTGACCGTATCGCCCCAAGGCATACAGTTCTTCAGCGAGGCAGCAATAGCTTTGGTCATGGGCAATGGCCGCGCGATTAGCCTCGCGCATCAAGAAACTCACATCGATACCGGTCAGATCCAGCATGCTGAATACACCCATGTTCAAATCCAGACCGGTCAGCACAGCATCGACCTGTGCCGGTGTCGCCCCCTCCAACACCAGGCGATGGGCTTCGCGGGCATAAGGTTCGAGCATGCGATTGCCAATAGAACCTGCGCCGTTCCCCGAGATGACCGGAAGCTTGCCGATACGCCCGGCGATGTCCATGGCGGTGGCCACCACGTCCGGCGCCGTGGCTTGGCAACGCACAATTTCCACCAGACGCATGACGTTGGCAGGAGTGAAAAAATGCAGACCAATCACATCTTGCGGGCGGGAAACGGTCGCCGCGAGCGCGTCGATATCGAGCGATGAGGTGTTGGTCGCGAGAATGACACCCGGCTTGCAGAACTTCTCCAGAGAGAGAAACACCTGCTGTTTGATTTCCATCTTCTCGCACACCGCCTCGATGACCAGGTCGGCATCAGACAGGTCTGCATAGTCGAGCGTGCCAAACAACAACTCCATCCGCTGTTGCACTTGTACGGCGCTCAGCTTTCCGCGCTTGACGCTAAGTTGATAGTTTTCGCGAACTCGCTTGAGGCCACGATTCAGCGTACGACCATCTAGGTCCATTAACGCCACGGGAATGCCGACATCGGCGAAGTTCATGGCGATACCACAACCGAGGGTGCCGGCACCGATTACCGCAATCTTGTTGATCTTGCGCAGTGCAACGGCTGCCTCGATCTGCGGAATACGCCGGGCTTCACGTTCAGCGAAGAACACATGGCGCAGCGCCCTGGACTGGCGTGACGCCTCAGCCTGCTTGAACAACGTCAGTTCCCGCACGAGCCCTTCTTCCATCGGCAACAGGCAGGCTGCTTCCAACGCAGAGAGCACCAGACGTGGCGCCAGACGGCTTTTCCAGCGGGGTTCATGCTCAACGCGGTAACGCTCGAGGAAATCATCCGGCAGGTCTTCGGCGGGGTTTGGCCAGGCCTCTGCCGGCCGCGCGGGGGCGCCGCAGTCGATCAGCTCATGGGCATAAGCACGCGCTTCATCCAGCAACTGCTCGGCACTGGCGGCGATGCGGTCGAGGATGCCTAGCATGCGAGCGCGCTCAGCATCGATCTGTTCACCGGACAGAATCAGGTTCAGTGCCGATTCGGCGCCGATCAGCCTGGGCAGGCGTTGGGTTCCGCCAGCGCCGGGTAACAGGCCCAGATTGATTTCCGACAGTCCCATCCGCGCACCCGGCTCGCCAATCCGGTATCCACAGGCCAGGGCCAGCTCCAGCCCTCCTCCCAGCGCCAGTGTGCCAAGCGCGGCAACCAATGGTTTATGGATTTCGCTCAGGCGTGTCAGGGTACCGGGCAAGCTGGGTTCGGCAAAGCAGGCCTCGGTGCCAAACTCCTTGATATCGGCACCGGCACTGAACAGCCCCTGTGCGCCATAGAGAATAATGGCCCCCACGGTAATGTCGGCAGCAGCGCGCTCGCAGGCATTGATGAGAGCTGCGCGCAATGACTGATCGAGTGCGTTGACCGGTGCACGGTTCAGGCCTATCAGGGCCAGACCGTCTTCGACACGATAGTGGATGAGGTCGCACATTGGGGAGCCCTTACTGGCATTTCCAGGGTATTGAAATCGGCGTTCTTCAGCTCGGAAACGGCGGTTTATCAAAAACTTCTGAAGACTTCGCCCATGCTGGCGACGGGATAATTCGGCTGGGAGACCGCCACGTGCCTGGATACCGCGGAGCCAAAAGCGCCATAAGAACCCCGCGAGTAGAAGCTATGAATGGAGTAAATGGCGAGTGAGATCAGGGTCACGGCCAGGCAGGAAAAAAGAATCGGGCGCATCGGAAACCTCCGTCATCTGGCGGGAGCCAAATGCAGTGTCTTTTGTTATTGAGGGTTTCGATTCTGGGTACTGGCAGATGCAAAAGCTTGGCAGATCACGCCATGTTTTTTGCAGATCATGAC
Organism: Pseudomonas sp. GR 6-02; assembly: GCF_001655615.1. GTDB lineage: Bacteria > Pseudomonadota > Gammaproteobacteria > Pseudomonadales > Pseudomonadaceae > Aquipseudomonas. Next base: position 3,228,516 of record NZ_CP011567.1, on the reverse strand, counting down.
ACTCAAAAACATTATTGATGTGGGCAAGCTTGAGAGCCACAACTGAGCAAATAATGTCTCAAATGAAGTAATCTCCTCCTGTTCTGTGGTTTTCGTTGCAGTAATGAGCTTTTCCTGCACAATTCCAGCATTGAAATTCGATCCGAGACCTACTGATGTCCCTGACTCCCCAAGACGAAAGACTCATCAAGGCGTTGGCTCTGGCCATCGTTGATCGCCCTCGTGCGACGCTCAAGGAACTGGCTGAAGCCGCTGGCGTGAGCAAGGCCACCCTGCACCGCTTTTGCGGCACCCGTGACAACCTGGTGCAGATGATGGAAAGCCATGGAGAGACGGTGCTCAACCAGATCACCACCACGACCGACCTGTTGCACGGCGAGCCGGTGGAAGCGCTGCGAAGTCTGATCAATGAGCACTTGGCGCATCGTGAAATGCTGGTCTTCCTGCTCTTTCAGTATCGCCCCGACACCTTCGCGGTAAATGGCGAAGGTGATCGTTGGCAGTCTTATGCAGATGCCCTTGATGCATTCTTTCTGCGCGGCCAGCAATTGGGCGCCTTCCGCATTGATGTCACCGCTGCGGTCTTCACTGAACTGTTCCTGACCATGATCTTCGGCATGGTCGATGCGGAACGCCGTGGGCGCGCGGCAAGTGCCAACTCAGCCAATGTGCTGGAGCAGATGTTCCTGCATGGCGCTGCCTGCGTAGTACGTCCCCAATAATCCCTACTCCTCACTCCTCCAAAAAAAGAGCCCCGCGACCTGACGGTCCACGGGGCTAAAAAAACAGGTTGGATGCGCCAACCCAAGGAGCGCTTGCCAGCGTCTTATCTGGCCATTGCTTGCGATGACCATCCCCCGCCCAGCGAGCGGAACAGATCGACCAAGGCAATCTGACGCTGAGTGCTGACCTCAATGAATGCCGTCTCGTTGACGAAGTTGGCGCGCTGGGCGTCGAGGTAACGCAGGTGACTGTCGATGCCGCCTTCATAACGGGCCTTGGCCAGTTTCAGCGTCTCGCTGCTGGTATTGGCCAGCGCGCGTCGGGCGGCTTCCTCCCGGCGCAAGGTGTCGGTAGCGGCCAGTGCATCGGCGACCTCGCGGAACGCCGTCTGAATCGTGCCCTCATACGCCGCCACCGCAGAGTCCTTGCGGGCTTCGGCCAGACTCAACCCCGCTCGATTGCGTCCGGCATCGAACAACGGCAACGACAGGTTGGGGACAAAGCTCCAGGAACGTGATCCACCGTCGAACAAACCGGACATTTGCGCGCTGGAGGTGCCGAAGCTGCCCGTCAGACTGATACGCGGGAAGAACGCCGCGCGCGCCGCACCAATGTCAGCATTGCGCGCCTGCAGACGATGCTCGGCGGCGAGAATGTCCGGTCGGCGTTCGATCAGCGTCGAGGTGGTGTCAGGCGCGATGTCTTGAACCAGCATCGGCTCCTTCTGCAACCGTTCGGGAATCGACTTCGCCGCATCTTTGGTGCCGAGCAACAGAACCAGCGCGTTAAAGGCCTGTTGCTTCTGCCGCAGATTGCTTTCCTGCTCTGCGCGCGATTGCTCCACCAATCCCAGTGCTTCCTGGTAATCCAGCGCGGTCGCCGTACCGTTCGAGCGGCGCTGGCTGATCAGGACAAACGAGTACTCGCGGCTGATCAGGGTTTGTTGCGTCAGATCCAGACGACGTTGGGCGCCATCGTGAACCAGATAAGCCTGGCTGACCTCGGCGATCAGTGCGATCTGCGCCGCGCGTGCGGCTTCTTCGGTGGCCAGGTACTCTTGCAACGCGGAGTCACTGAGGCTCTTCACCCGACCGAACAGATCCAACTCGTACTCAGGCAGCGACAGGCCGACCTGATAGTTGCTGGCAACGCCCGCCCGGCCGTCGTTGGCCAAATCCGCCGGCAAGCGCTGGCGATTGCCCACTGCGTTGGCATTCAACCCCGGTACCCGATCGGCACGCTGGATGCGGTATTGCGCCCGGGCCTGCTCGATATCCAGAAGCGTCTGGCGCAGTGAGCGGTTGTTCTCGAGAGCGATCACCACCAGGCGGCGCAGGTCGGGATCGACGATAAACGTCTGCCACACCAGTTGGTTGATCGGACTGCCCTGCTTCATCGACTCACCCGCCCAGTTATCCGCAACCGGCGCAACGGGCCGCTCATAAGTGGGCGCCAACGAGCAACCACCCAGCAGCATGGCGATCACCAGCGTAGAAAAAGCTGAAATACGCATGAGTCACTCCTGAGTCAAAGCGGGTTGTTCAATGGGGGCCGGTTTACTACGCAGCATCGATAGCACCCAGACAAAACAGATCGGTACGAACAGCACACCCAGCAACGTCGCGCTGAGCATGCCGCCGATCACACCGGTACCGATTGCACGCTGACTCGCCGCCCCGGCCCCGGTCGCCAACGCCAGCGGCACAACGCCGAGGATGAAAGCCATGGAGGTCATGACAATCGGCCGGAAGCGCAGGCGTGCGGCCTCGATGGCAGCGTCGCGCAGGCTGTAACCTTTCTCCCAAAGTTCTTTGGCGAACTCGACGATGAGGATTGCGTTCTTCGCTGCCAGACCGATGATGGTGATCAGGCCAACCTTGAAGTACACGTCGTTAGGCATGCCGGCGACCATCACCGCGAGTACCGCACCGATGGCACCGATCGGCACGATCAGCATCACGGTCAGGGGAATTGCCCAACTTTCATAGAGTGCGACCAGCAACAGGAACACCACCAGGATCGCGAGCGCGAACAGTTGCGTCGCCTGACCGCTGGAGACCTTTTCCTGATACGACAGCCCGGTCCACTCGTAGCTGAAACCCGCCGGCAATTGCGCGGCGATTCGCTCCATTTCCGCCATGGCTTCACCGGTGCTATATCCCGGCCCGGCATCACCGACGATTCGGATCGACGGATAACCGTTGTAGCGCACCAGTTGCACCGCACCTTCCTCCCAGTGGGTGGTGACGAAGGCGCTGAGCGGCACCAGATTGCCCGCGCTGTTGTGCACGTACAGTTTGAGCACGCTTTCCGGGGTCATCCGGTCGCCCTGCTCGGCCTGCACCACCACACGCTGCTGACGGCCAGCGTTGGTGAAGTCGTTGATCACCTCCGAACCGAACGCGGCTGACAATGCACGGCTGATCGACTCGAAACTCACACCCAGGGTGCGGGCCTTGTCACGGTCGATCACCACCCGCAATTGCGGCGACTCGGCCAGGCCTTCCATCATTGCGTAGAGGATTTTCGGGTTGCCATTGGCCTGCCCTAACAACTGATCGCGGGCTGCGATCAATGCTTCGCGGCCCAGGCCAGCGCGATCCTGCAGGCGCAGCGCAAAACCGCCGGAGTTGCCCAGGCCATCAATCGGTGGCGGAGGCACCGCCATCACTGCACCGTCGTTGGTCACGGCAAATTGCTCGTTCAGCGCCATGACTTCCGCCATGGCCGATTGATCTTCGCCACGCAGCGACCAGTCCTTGAACACCGGGAATGCCAGCGCGGCGTTATCGCCCATCCCGGAGAAACTGAAGCCCGACACCAGGAACGTCGACTGGACCGCGTCACGGGAGGCAAGATACCGCTCCAATTGTTCACCGGTGGCTTCGGTACGGGTACGGGTCGCGCCCGGTGGCAACTGGACGTCGACGATCATGTAGCCCTGGTCCTCCACGGGCACAAACGACTCCGGCAAGCGCAGATAGAAGTAACCGAGCATCGCAATGATGCCCACGTACACCAACATCATCCGGCCGGCACGCGACACCAGCCCGTTGTTCAGGATCGAGTAACGCTCGGTGAGCCGGGCAAAGCCACGGTTGAAGGCGCCGAAGAAACCGCGCTTTTCATGGTGTCCCTGAGGAATCGGCTTGAGCAGCGTGGCACACAGCGCCGGAGTGAACGTCAGCGCCAGGAAGCCCGAGAACAGAATCGACACTGCCAGCGACACCGAGAACTGCTGATAGATCACACCCACCGAGCCGGACATGAACGCCAGTGGCATGAACACCGCCGACAGCACCAGGGTGATGCCGATGATCGCTCCCGATACTTGTCCCATCGCTTTGACCGTGGCGTCGACCGGAGACAGCCCCTCCTCGGCCATGATCCGTTCAACGTTTTCCACCACCACGATGGCGTCGTCCACGAGAATGCCGATCGCGAGCACCATGCCGAACATGGTCATCATGTTCACCGAGAAGCCCAGCAGATACATCATCAGCAGCGTGCCCAGCAGACACACCGGCACCACAATCGACGGGATCAACGTGTAGCGAATGTTCTGCAGGAACAGGAACATCACCAGGAATACCAGCACCATCGCCTCGATCAAGGTATGGATCACCTTCTCGATAGCGACATCGACGAAACGCGAAGTGTCGTAGGGGACGGAATATTCCACGTCGTCCGGGAAATAGGCGGACAGTTCGGCCAGGCGTTCCTTGACGGCCGTCGCGGTCTTGATCGCGTTGGCGCCGGGGGACAATTGGATCGCCGCCGCCACCGCCGGTCTGCCATTCAGACGCGAGTTGAAGTTGTAACTCTCTTGGCCGACTTCCACGCGGGCGACATCCGCCAGTTTGACCGTCGAGCCGTCCTCGTTGGCGCGCAGAACGATGCGTGCGAATTCTTCCGGATTATCCAGAGTTCCTTTCACCGCCAGCGTGGCTGTCAGCTCCTGCTGGCTGCTGGTCGGCGTACTGCCGAAGCTGCCGGCCGGCACCTGCACGTTCTGCTCGCGGATGGCTGTGCTCACGTCATCGATGGACAGCCCGTAACCCACCAGTTTCTGCGGGTCGATCCAGACGCGCATGGCTGCTTCAGAGGAGAAGAATTGCAGCTTGCCGACGCCCGGCACCCGGCGCAGTTCGTTGTTGATGTTGCGTGCGGCATAGTCACCCAGAGCGGTCGTATCGCTGTGCTGGGTGCCTTCCTTGTAGTTGAGCGCATAGATCAGCAGGAAACCGGCACTGGTCTGCTCCACCTCCAGCCCTTGGGTGAGCACGGCTTGCGGCATGCGTGCTTCAGCCTTTTTCAGGCGGTTTTGCACGTCAACCTGGGCCAGCTGCGGATCAGTGCCTGGCTGGAAAGTGACCACGATCTCGGCAATGCCGTTGGAGTTGTTGGTCGACTCAAAATAAAGCAGGTCCTTGGCGCCATTGAGCGACTCCTCGATCACGCTGGTGACCGAGTCCACCAACACTTTCGCCGAGGCACCAGGATAGGTAGCCGTTACCCTGATTTGCGGCGGCGCGACATTGGGGTACTGCGCCACCGGCAGCATCGGGATGACCAGCAGACCGGCCAGAGAGATGAACAACGCCACCACCCAGGCAAAGTTCGGGCGCTTGATGAAAAACTGAGACATCGGAATATCCTCGCGGCGACTGCGCCCTTACTGTTTCGACTCAGGCAGCTGAGCCTGGGCGTGAGACTGGCCCGGTGCGACCTTGGCGCCCGGTTGCAGGCCGGCAAGTCCGCCGACAATCACCTGATCGCCCGCCTTCAATCCCTCACTGATCTGCCAGCGCGAACCCTGCATGGCACCGGTGACCACATTGCGTGACTCGACCCGGTCGTCTGCGCCTACCACCATCACCTGGGCGCCGCCATCGCTGCCGCGTTGCACCGAGCGTTGCGGCACGAGAATGGCCTGGTTGTCAGTGCCTTGTGGCGTGCGCACGCGCACAAACATGCCCGGCAACAGGACACCGTCGGTATTGGCAAACTTGCCGCGCAACGATACCTGGCCGGTGCCACGATCCACCGCGACATCGGTAAACATCAGTGCACCCTGGCGCTCGTAGGGTGTGCCCTCGACACGAATCGACAGCGCCTTGTTGTCGTCGGCGGAGAGCTTTCCGCCCATGAGCGATTCGCGCAGACGCAGTGCATCGGCCGCCGACTGGGTGAAATCGACATACACCGGATCAAGCTGTTGAATCCGCGCCATCAACGTCGCGTCCCCCTGACCGACCAGGGCACCTTCGGTTACCAGTGCACGGCCGACGCGGCCAGAAATCGGCGCAGTCACCGAGGCATAACCGAGGTTCAGCCGGGCGCTTTGCAGATCGGCCTGGGCCGAACGGGTTGCCGCCTGAGCACTGCGCAGGTCAGCCATGGCACTGTCGAAATCCTGTTGGCTGACCGCCTCGATCTTCACTAGCGGTTCATAGCGCTTGACCCGTGCCTGTGCCTCAAGCGCAACGGACTGGGTGCGGGCCAGTTCACCTTCGGCGCGCGATAAAGCCGCTTTGAGCGGCGCCGGGTCGATCTGGAACAGCAGGTCCCCGGCTTTGACGTCAGCGCCCTCTTCAAAACGTTTTTGCATCACGATGCCGGGCACCCGTGCGCGCACTTCAGCGACCCGCATGGGTTCCACCCTGCCCGGCAGCTCCGAAGTCAGCGCCAAAGGCTCAGTCTTCACCGCCAGCACTTCTACCGGGCGCGCCACTTCGGCCACACCCGCTTGTTCATTCGCCGGCCCACATCCTGCCAGCGCAATGGCTACTGCCAGCGAGCCCGCCATCCTTACTGCACGCAAATTGCCCATAACTCACCCAAGGCTTGATTGAATTTGGTGCGAATGCTACTTTCTAAACCCTAATGAGTCAAATATGTCTCATATGAGAAATATGTGAACCTTATATGAACATCGCTTGAGGCTTGGTGATGAACCCGATTTCCCATGATGAACACCTGCTCAAGACGCTGACCGTGGCGGTCGTCAACCGACCGCGGGCAACGATGAAAGAGTTGGCGCAATTGGCAGGCGTGAGCAAGGCGACCCTGCACCGCTACTGCGGAACACGGGAAAACCTGGGGCAGCAACTGGAGGAATACGCCGAGGGCACGCTCAATCTGATTATCCGCAGCGCCGGTTTACAGCACCTGGAACCGCTGGACGCGCTACGCCGATTGATCCGGAAGCATCTCGCCCATCGCGAACTGCTGGCCTTTCTGATGGCGCAATACCGCCCTGACTTCCTTGACTTTGAACGGGGTGACACACGCTGGCAGTTTTACCTGGAGGCGCTGGATGGGTTCTTCCTGAGAGGCCAGCAAAAAGGGTTGTTTCGCATCGACATCACCGCAGCGATTTTTACCGAGCTGTTCATCACGTTGGTCTATGGCCTGGTGGATGCCGAACAGCGCGGGCGTGCCGCCAATGCTGATTCGGCACGAACGCTCGAGCAGATGTTCCTGCATGGAGCGCTGTCTGGCGGCGAGTTCCGCGAGCACTCATCTGTGCAGGAAAGAACGCTTTAATCCTCAGAAATGCGTGAAGGCATCGCTGATGCTGGCAACCGGTGGGTGATTGGTATGATGAACAACAGTGTGGTTAGCGGGCCGAGGCTGAAAATAAAGCGCACCCGAAATCAGCGCGAGCACCAGGAAAACGAACAGGAACCGACGCATCGAATACCTCCATCGTCCGGCCTTGGGCCGAACGCAGGTCTTTTGTTATTGGTGGTTCGAGTCTGGTCTCGGAACAAGGGTGAAAGCTTTGCAAATCGCGCCAGAGATTTTGCAAATCGTGCCAGTACTCCTCAGGCCAAAGGCTGTGCTTCATTCGGGGGGGCGAGATAATGTCCACTGTCCGTGGCACTGCTCTGCTGGGGTTCAAGGAGTTCTCTGTCAGTCAGGGCATCGATCCGGATTCGGCGCTGGCTGAGGTTCATCTGCCCGAAGACCCGCTGAATGCTCAACTATCCGGCGCGCAGTTCAACGCCTTGGTCGAGTTGTGTGCGGTGCGTTCGAACAATCCCCTGTTCGGCTTACAGTTTGGCTTGCGCCAGGGCACGCAAAGTCTCGGCACCCTGCTGTACGCCATGCGCAGTACAGCCCATGTGGGCGAGGCGCTGAATCTGCTGACACGTTATTTCCATATACATAGCGACGGCGCGCTAGTGCGCCTTGAACGCCAGGCCGGCAGTGCCCTGCTTTTGTACGAAGTCACTGACGGAACGTTGGTCTCGGTACGTCAGACGGTGGAGTTGGCGATGGGAATTGCCGCTTGCTTGCTCCGCGAACTGCTGGGACACGCCTGGAAACCGAGAGCTCTGATTTTGCGCCACTGTGCTCCGGCCAACCGCATTGCCTATCGCGCGCTGCTGGGTGTCCCCCCGCGCTTTGACAGTCCCTTCAATGCCTGGGTCTTTGATGAGTCATTGCTGGCGATACCTCTGGAAGCGACAGACACCAGGTGTCAGCAATTGGCCCAGCAACACATTGACGAGCTTGCGCGCGTGACGCTGCAAGAGTTGCCGTCTTACGTGCAAAAACGGCTGCGTAATGAACTTGCCAATGGCCCGGTCACGCTTCGCGACATGGCGGTGTACATGATGATCAGCCCGCGCACCTTGCAACGCTATCTTCGGGCGCAAGGCACGCGATTTCAGGAACTGCTGGACGACACGCGCCAGGCGATGGCCGCGCGCTACCTCTGCGATTCGTCGATCAACCTTACGCAACTGGCAAGCCTGCTGGGTTATGCCGATCTGAGCACATTTTCCCGCGCCTTCACTCGCTGGTACGGCATCAGCCCGCAAAAGTGGAAGCAGCGCATGCAGCACACTCATCGGTAAATGACATGCCTTCCAATCCGTTCATTCGTGCACTCAGCCTGGCGGGATTCGATCAATTCGCCCGGCGTCAAGGCCTGGACCCGAGCCAGATGCTGCGTCGGGCTTCTGTGCCTGTGGCTTCTCTGCAGCGCCCGGAAGATATCCTGTCCTTCCAGCACTATTGCGGCTTGCTGGAGCTGTGCCAACAGCGTTCGAATACCCCGTTGTTCGGCCTGGAATTTGGGCTCTATCAAGGGGTCGACGTCTTCGGTGATATTTTTTTCCTGATTCACAACTCCCGAACCATCGGCGATGCCTTGCTCGAGCTGCGCGCCAATTTCGCGCTGTACAACGGCGCGGCACACATCGATCTGGAGGTTTTCGAGGGCGTTGCTTTGCTTGGCTACCGGACCGATGAGGCGGCGATTGGCGGATTACCTCAAGCAGAAGAACTGGCGTGTGGTGTCGGTCTACAACTGATGCGAACCTTGGCCGGGGATCAATGGCAACCCGAGGCGGTAATGCTCCGTCATCCCCCCCTTGCAGATGAGCGGGTCTATCGGCAGGCGCTGGGTATCACACCGACCTTCTCTGCAGCGCACACTGGTCTGCTATTCGACGCATGCGTGCTGGCGCAGCCGCTGGATTGCGCCAGCGAAACCCTGCATCAACTCATCGCTCAACATCTGTCGGGCATGGAACGCTTGTCGGCAGACGAGATGCCCGGCTACATCAGACAATTGCTGCGCAATCTGTTGCCTAGCGGTCGTGCGACGATCGATAGAGTGGCCGACTGCATGGCAGTCAACCCGCGGACCTTGCAACGCCATTTGGCTCAAGAAGGCACGTCATTTCAGCAGTTGCTGGATGAGACACGCCAGCAATTAGTGCGCAATTACCTGCAGGTCCCGACGATCAGTCTGACGCAAGTGGCGCATCTGCTGGGTTATGCCGATGTCAGCACATTCTCGCGTGCGTTCCATCGCTGGTTTGGTGTGTCCGCGCTGGAATGGTGCAGGCAGTCGGGGTTTAGCAGGCAGCCGTTGCTGCTTCAGAGCCGAGTGAAGGATCGGTCGTGAACGTATCCAGTGTGCATGCACTCAAATTGGGTCGAAAGCGGCAGATCGGACGATAGGCTTCGGGAACAGCAACATTAGCCTCAATTACTTATCCAATTCTCGCGTCAGTTAGCCCAAAAGTGTTGCGTATGAACAAGTAATTTCATGCAACAAAACCGGATTTCGACTTATCGCAACATGGATATGTAATATTTTTCTAAAAAAACAATAAATTCAAAGAGTAATGAATCGCACAACCATCCGAACATTCCTACTATCGACCACATTATATTTCAAGATTAGTCCAGCGGACGCAGGTTTTCGAGGATCCCTTTCATTCGATGCTCTTGCTTGTGGTGGAAAATGCAGGACGATCTCTGATGAATCAACCTATGTGCGTGCGGTGTGTCGATTTTACTGTCGATGGAAAACTACACGCTATCGGGAAGCTGCAAGGTGAAGCGGCTACCGCCATTCGGATTGGGCTCATGTCGAATGCCCCATCCAAGGTGATCTACAACACGTTCGACGGTGGATAGGTCCAAGCCCGAGCCACCCGTGAAATCATCAGCGCCCCTAAAGCCGATTTGGGATTTGACAGGCATTCCTCGCATTTCTGATTGAGCTGTTCCCTTCAACGCCACCTTGGGATGAACTAATCAACAAAGTCGTGGGCGCGAGGCAGGAAAAAGGCATTTTGACGGTTTCTGAATGATCTGGCCCAGAGTATGTAAAAACGCCGTCGCGAACACTTGCTATGGTTTTTGAGGGTTTCGTCGCAGGGATCGCCTATGAAGCGCTTTATCCAATGTGAACATCGAGGCCAAGACACCTTTACTTCCCGAGAGCCTTGATGACTATGCCCACGATGCCAATCCGGTTCGCGTAGTCGACATCTTGGTCTACGATCTCGACCTCCACCGTTATCGTTCCTGCCCCCTCTTCACTCTACTAATACCGGGACAGACCACATGCGTAGGCTCTGAGGTATTGTCCCTCCTGAGTTGACAGTAAAACCGTTTCCACCCCCTTTTCCTTTTTTCATAGATCATTAATCTGAACAATTTCGAAAGCGCATACAACAAAGGGCCCTTGAAGGGCCCTTCGTTTCTACAACTTCGCCTGTGTGAGGTTTTTTGTAGACCTTCACCTGGCGGGGCTTATGCGTGCCGACACTTTAGGGTTAGAGCCGAGTAAAACACCCTGTGGAGCGTAACTCTATCTCCCCCCCTCGGCTAACTCGTTCGGGCAGGGTTACTAACTGCGAACAGATCCTGACTCAAACCACCGTGACAGCCGCATTCAACATCAACACCACAATCAAACCGACCACGGCTACGATGGATTGAACCACCGAAATGGTCTTGGTGGCTTCGCCCATAGTCATGCCGAAGGATTCCTTCACCATCCAGAAGCCCGCGTGGTTCGCATAGTTGAAGAACAGCGAGCCGCAGCCTATGGACAAGGCAAGCAGAGGCAGGTTGAGGCTGGGATCAGCACCTGCAAGCGGCGCCAGCAAGCCAGCAGCACCAACGATACCGACAGTGGCAGAACCGGTAGATACCGAGAGCAACATCGCGATCAACCAACCCAAGATCAGCGGAGGGAACGCAGACTGCTGAGTCAGGTGCACAATGGCATCGCCCACCTTGGCGCTGGTCAACAGCTCCTGAAAGGCACCACCGCCGGCGATGATCATGATGATTGAGGCGATTGGCTTGAGGCTCTTGCCCAGGGATTCGCGCAATTGCCCCGCATCGCCGCCCCGCGCGAGTACCAGACTTGCCCCTGCGAACAGCACGCCCAGGAGCATGGCGATCAGGGGATTGCCCAAGAAACTAGCCATTTTCAGGATCGCATTGTCCTTGGGTAATACCATCTCAGCGACGGCATGAATCAGCATCAGGATCGCCGGTAGCAAGGCTGCCAGCACGCCAAGGCATACGCTGGTGCTTGGTTGATCGTCGGCTTTTTCAGCCAGGGTGAACTGATCTAGCAAAACCTGATCGGGCCGAGTGCTCATGCGCGGCGAAATGAATGCGCCATAAAGCGGGCCGCCTAAAATCATTGCAGGAATAGCCGCAAGGAAGCCATAGAGCATTGTGGGCCCAACCGAGGTTTTGAGCGCGGCGATGGCCGTCAAGGGGCCAGGGTGCGGCGGTACCATCCCGTGCATGGCTGCAAGTGCCGCAATCACCGGAACACCCACATACACATAGGCTGAACCTTTGAAGCGAGCCTGGCTTTCCAGCTTTCGCGCCACGCTGAATATCAGCGGCAGCATGATCACCAAGCCCACCTCGAAAAACATGGGAATGCCAATTACAAATGCAACCATCATCATGGCCCAAGGTATCATCCGATCCGATGTTCGCTTGAGGATGACCTCGGCGACCTGCTCTGTGACACCTGCGTCAGCAAGAATTTTGCCTAGCATCGCTCCAAGCGCGATTACGACCCCTACTGCCCCCAGTGTCTTTCCGACGCCGGTGATCAAGTGGGAGACTATGGTTTCTGGTTCCATACTGGTTGCAAAGCCAACGCCAACGGAAACTACTAGCAAGGCCAGGAGCGGGTGCATTTTGAGACGCGACACGATGAGCGCCACCAGCACCAGGACGCTCACCAATGCGGTCAGTAAGAGGTCTACATCTAAGGGAGTCATGAAAGGATCTCGGCTGGGCTGGCGCTCAAACTGCACTCAGATTTGAAAGAGAAGTTTGAAACCGTAACGCCTGTCGGCGCACGCAATAAACCAAACATCGTTTGGGTGCTTTCAACTTCGGCATTGGATGACGTGTTCATGGAATCTACTCTCTTGTAATTGGAATATGCTGCTATTACACAGAACTCTCGATGAGCCACGATAGGTTTTACTGCAACGGTCGCACTTCGAATGTTCTGTATGTATTCGTTTAAATGGGTGAGATGAATGGTCATCTGCAAATGCAGGCGTAAATTTCAGCTTTCGCCTTTCGCAAAACCGAATAACCTTCGAGGGACTTGCACCAGCAACGAATAGCTAACCTGCGTCGAACACTCCAGGGCTTGCAACTGATCGACTACGGTGCTGAAACCGATGCTTTGCTCATGCTGCGTATGCGGCCAGTCGCTGCCCCACACCAACTGGCGAAGGCCGAAACTTTGTTCCAGCAGCGGTAATGCCATTCGAGCGAAATTGATGTTCTGTTGCGGCGTACCTCCCAAACGATAGATTCCCGATACCTTCATCCAGATCGAACCTTTCGATCCCAACTCCAGTAACTCGCAAAAGCCGGGCTGATCGACGCCCGAATTGGCATCCGGCCGACCAAAGTGATCAATCACCAACTTCAAACCGAACGGCGTCAATTGATGGATCAGTCCCGGCAGATCCTTTACCTCCCTATGCAACTCGACATGCCAGTCAAGATCAGCAATGTGGCTAAAAAACTCTCTCCAGGCACTGTTACGAAAATCAGGTAACGCCTTACCCATAAGGTTCAAGCGAACGCCGACCACGCCCAGGTGATCCATGTCATTCAACATGGCGCGACTGACGCCTGGCTCCAGCACAACCACTCCTCGCAACTGCTCCGGCGCTTGCTTCAATGCCGCCAGCAGGTAGCTATTGTCGGTGCCGAGAAAGCTCGGTTGCACCAATACGCCATGACTCAGACCATGAGCGTGCAAGTGCGTCAGATACTGCTCAAGCGTGGCGTCGTAATCAGGGGTATAGCGCCGTGCACCGACCAGGCATAGATCACGGCTAAACACATGAGCATGGGAGTCGATGCCGGTGATCGGCGTAGAACAGGTGTCAGTCATAGCGTTCATCTATAGAAGGTAAAGGGCATCAGGCCCGCGCACTCTCGTTGCCGTTGACCGTTGCTGGCACCGATGCACTCGAGGCTTCGAGGCTGCGTCCACGGGTTTCCGGCAGACAAAGTGCCGCGATCACCGCCACGCCATAGGCAATCCCGGCGTCGATACCAATCGCAGACCCAAGCGACATGGAGTCGCTCATGTGACCGACCAGGAACGGGAACACCGCGGAAAGCACTCGGCCAAAGTTGTAGCAGAAGCCGACGCCGGCGCCGCGCACGTCTGCCGGGTACAGCTCGTTGAACAACGCGCCGAGGCTCGCTGGAATACCGGCCGCGAAGAAGCCGAGCGGGAACCCCAGAAACAGCATCTGGGTATTGGTCAGCGGCAGGAACACATAACACTGCACGGTGACGACACAGCACAACGCGAACAACACGATGTTTTTGCGGCGGCCAATACGGTCGATCAAGAATCCGCTAACAACGCAGCCACACCAGAAGGCAAAGATGATCACGGCCAGGTAGCCACCGGAGTTCAGCACCGACAGGTTGCGTTCGGTCTTGAGGAATGTCGGCAGCCAAGTCATCACCGCGTGGTATCCGCCGTGTGCGCCCAAGCCCAATAACCCGCCGAACAGCGTTACGCGGAGCAGTTCAGGTCGGAAAATACCGGCCAGGGATTTGAAGAAGCTCTGTGGAATGGCGTGTTCTTTCTGCAAACGTTGGAAGCTGTCAGGCTCCTCGACATTACGCCGTACCCAGAGGATCAGGAACGAGGGCAGCAGGCCTACGATAAACATCACACGCCAGGCCATGTCTTGCGGTACGAACGTATAAATCAGCGCAAATACCCCGACCGCCAGCCCCCAACCGACCGCCCAGGCACTTTGCACAGTGCCCATCACTTTGCCGCGGTATTTCGGGTTGATGGTTTCTGCCATCAATACCGCGCCGGCGGCCCACTCACCGCCAATGCCGAAGCCTTGCAGTGCCTTGACCATCAGCAACTGATGGAACCCTGTGACGAAGGCGGACAGAAAGGTGAAGAAGGAGAACCACAGAATCATCCACTGCAACGTACGCACCCGGCCGTAGCGGTCGGACAACGTCCCCCCTACCCATCCGCCGATGGCCGAAGTGACCAGCGTGACGCCGCTGATCAGCCCGGCATCGCCCTTGGTCAGTGCGAACGCAGCGATCAACGCCGGAATGGCCAGGCCGAACATTTGTACTTCCAGAGCATCCAGCGACCATCCGCCGAAGCAGGCCCAGAATGTTTTGCGCTCCCGAGGAGTGACTTGGCGATACCAGCTGAACATGATTTCTTATCCTTATAAGTGAAACGTGAGGCAGCCGAAAGCGAACCGCGCCGCTACGAGGCCAGGCATGGCAAGCAAGACGATGAAGACGGCGCAGATCAGGCGCCGATGAGCGATCCGCTATTGAGGCAAGGCGCTAGCGAATATCCACGCTGTAACGGAAATGCTGGGCATGCCCACGGGAGCGACGCCATTCCAGAGGCGTCCCGGCGTAGTCACGCGCCAGACGCTCGATCACCACCACGGGACTGTTGACCGCTACTTGCAGCAATCGCGCATGCACGTCGTTTACAGACTCGGCGGTGAGTGTTTCTTCGGCAGAAGCGACGACCTGACCGCAGACTTCTTCGTAAATCGGATACAACAGCGGCCCTTTTCGACTCAGGTCGATCTCCAGCAGCGGCTGAAACCGGCTGCGAGGTAGCCAGATTTCTTCGGCAAGTACCGGCTGAATATCGAGAAGACGTACGCGAACAATGCGAATAACCGGTGCGTCGATTGGCAGGCCTAACGTTTGGGCCACCGCCGAGGGTGCGGCCACCGGCTCAATCGACAAGATGCGACTCTCCGGCACCTGGCGCTCGCCCGCAGCGGTCTGGAAGCGGAAAAATCGGAACAGTGACGATTGAAACTGCGGCCGGCGAACGAAGGTGCCTCGACCTTGCTGACGCTCAAGAACGCCCTCACTGACCAGCGCGTCAACCGCTTTGCGTACGGTGCCAGTGGACAGTTGGTACTCCGCTGAAAGTGCAGCCTCGGTGGGAATGGCCTCCCCGGGACGCCAACGATTGTTGGCAATCTGTTCAGCCAACTGATCTCGCAGGCGCTGATAAAGCGGTAGCCGGACATCGCTGGATAAGGAGTTCATCGACTTTATTCACCTTGTTATCTAGTCATATATATGAATCTTGAGGCGAGTATTCTCCTGATGCATTTTTCTGTCAACAAGGGTTGCTGATCTCGCTGACGAAAGGTGGGTGAGCCTAGGTCAACTGGAATGACCCACTGCCTCAATCCGAGTGAGCCCTACCCGCTCAGCCTGTTCTAAAATCTCCTCTGGCGTCGCGTCCGTAGTGGGCTTGATCTGGACTATGTGATTCAGTCCGGCACGCTTAAAGGTGTCGGATTTGGATGGCGCAACGGCAAGTCCAACAGCGAGGCGGCGCGTGACCAGGACCAGAATCGCTTGATCGTGAGCTACAGTATTCCGCTGCTTTAGCCAATCGACATCACGATATCGCGCACTTGGTAATCGCTGGCCCGGCCGCTTTACTTCAGCGCTGACGCAGAGTCAGCGCTTTATTGGCAGCCCCCCGACATGTAAGCGTCAGGCGGCTCCGGCAATGCGGCAAGCATGTCTTGCAGTCCGGCGGCCCATTGCATACGGATACGCATGAAATACGGGTCGTCGGCCGTGATGCGATAACTTTTTGCACCACCAAAACTGTCTTTTCTGAACACCAGCAGATCCAGCGGCATACCCACCGACAGGTTGCTGCGCATGGTCGAGTCGAACGAGATCAGCCCGCAGCGCAGGCCCTCTTCGAGTGATGTGCGGTACGTGAGGTTGCGATCGAGTATCGGTCGGCCGTACTTGCTTTCACCCAATTGCAGGAAAGGCGTGTCCTCCGTCGCCTGAATGAAGTTGCCTTGCGGGTAAATGCTGTACACATCCATCGCCCCCTCCGCGATCTGCCCGCCCACCAGAAAAGAGCAACTCAAGTCGGTCTTGCCGGCCAACTTGGTACGGTCCCGGGCGACAACTTCGCGAACGGTTTCGGCCACCAGCACAGTGGCGTCATAGAGTGTGCGGACATTCAACAGGTGCGGGCCAGGCCCACTGCAACGCTGCTTGAGCAAGTTCACCACCGATTGCGAGGTGGCCAGATTGCCCGCGGTCTGCAACACAATCAGCCGCTCGCCCGGCGTGCTGAAAATAAACAACTTACGAAACGTTGAAATCTGGTCGATACCGGCATTGGTCCGTGAGTCGGAGATGAACACCATCCCGTCGGCCAGGTGCATAGCGACGCAATAAGTCATTTGCGCTTACTCGTGAATTCTGGATGAAAGGCCATACCGTCTCCCCGACGGCATGGCCAATTACGATGAACGTTTCAGGCTTATTGGTGCTGAACCTGAAACAGCGACGTTACCTGTACCCGCGCCAGCATCGACTCGGCCCCGCCACCACGACGCATGCCACGTACCGGGCAGGCGTCGAGGTAGTCCAGGCCCACCGCCAGTTTCAGATGGCGTTCGGGCCGGGCCAGCCGGTTGGTGACATCGAAGCTGTACCAACCATCGTCGAGCCAGGCTTCGGCCCAGGCATGGCTGGCCAAGTGGTTTTCATCTTCGGTGCACAAGTAACCGGAGACATAACGCGCAGGAATCCCCAGGCTACGGGCGCAGGCCAGGAAGGCGTGAGTGTGGTCCTGACAGACCCCGCCTCCGCCCGCAAACGCCTCGGCGGCCGTGGTGTCCACGGTGGTTGCGCCCGGGTTGTAGACCATATGGTCGGCCAGGCCGTGCATCAGGTCGATCAACGCCGTTCGATCACGCCGTATGCCGCAGTGCTGCACGGCGAAGGCATTCAGGGCATCGTCCGCAATCGTCAGCTTACTGGTGCGCAAAAACGGCAAAGGCGATTGGCTGTCGCGCTCCAGCTCACGGTCCGAGTCGATATCCACCTGACCATAAGCTGTCAGTACCAAGGCCCCATGGGGTTCGTCCATCGTCAACACATGCAGGATGTTGCCGTACGGATCAAACTGGCTGCGCACCAGGCGCGGCAGTTCCAGGTGCCATTCCAGGATGCGCTGGCGTTCACTGTTCTGCGGCGTCAGACGCAGGAACTGAATGCTGGTGCAGACTTCATCGGCGTAGCTGTAGGTGGTGTCGTGACGTATGGACAGTTTCATACGGCCTCCAGATAGGACTCGTGAACGGTCTGGCCGAGATGGCGAACCTGGGAGATGAAGTCAGTCAGCCAAAGGTGCAGACCGAAGCCGAGAATCTCGTCGATACCGGTGTAGCGCAGCCGAGCATTCAACTCGGCGGCCAACCGCTGGGCGGCCCGCCCGTTGCTGCCCGGCAGGCTGGCGAGGATATGGTCCAGTTCCTCGATACAGGCGTGCAACGAACGCGGGACGTCGCTACGCAACAACAGCATCTCGGAGACCTGCTCGGCGCCCGGCGCATTGCGGTAGATCTCGTTGAACGCCTCGAAGGACGACAAGGCCCGCAACAAGGCACTCCACTGGTAGTAGCCGCGCGCGGAGTTGTCACTCACCTCCTCCGACTCCTCGCCGAACATTTCGTAGCGTGCATCCAGCAGGCGCAGCGTGTTGTCTGCCCGCTCAAGGAAAGTCCCCAGGCGAATGAAGCAGTAGGCATCGTTGCGCATGATGGTGCCCGAGGTCGCACCGCGGAACAGGTGCGAACGCTCCTTGACCCACTCGCAGAAATGGCTGATGCCATAGCGCGCCAGACCATTGCTGGCGATGTTGCGCATCTCCAGCCAGGTGGCGTTGATGTTCTCCCACATGTCGGCGGTGATGCGTCCGCGCACGGCATGAGCATTGGCTCGCGCGGCTTGCAAACAGCAATAGATACTCCCGGGGTTGGTTTCATCCAGCGCGAAGAAGTGCAACATGCGTTCGGTGTTGAGCTCTCCATAACGCTCGTTGTAATCGTCCAGCGTACCGGCGGCGAGCAGCGACATTGCCAGTTCGGCGCGGCCATCGGTACGCCCCGCCTGAGGCATCAACGACAACGAGTAACTGACTTCGAGCATGCGCGCCAGGTTTTCGGCGCGCTCCAGGTAACGGGACATCCAGTAGAGGTCCGAAGCGGTTCTTGAAAGCATGTCTTAGTCCTCCACTACCCAAGTGTCTTTGGTGCCGCCGCCCTGAGACGAGTTCACCACCAGCGAGCCTTCGCGCAATGCCACGCGGGTCAGGCCACCGGGCACCAGACGGGTTTCTCTGCCCGACAGCACAAACGGGCGCAGGTCAATGTGGCGTGGAGCGATGCCGTTTTCGACAAAGGTCGGGCACGTCGACAGGCACAGGGTTGGTTGGGCGATATAAGCTTCGGGGCGTGCCTTGAGGCGCGCGCGGAAGTCTTCGATTTCCGCCGCCGTGGCCGCCGGGCCGACCAGCATGCCGTAGCCACCGGAACCCTGGGTTTCCTTGACCACCAGTTCAGGCAGATTCGCCAACACATGGGACAGTTCTTCCGGTTTGCGGCATTGCCAGGTAGGCACGTTCTTGAGGATCGGTTCCTCGGCGAGGTAGAAGCGGATCATGTCGCCGACATAGGGATAGATCGACTTGTCGTCGGCCACACCAGTGCCGACGGCGTTCGCCAGCACCACGTTGCCTGAGCGGTAAGCGGCAATCAGGCCCGGTACGCCGAGCATGGAGTCCGGGTTGAACGACAGTGGATCGAGATACGCATCGTCGAGACGGCGGTAAATGACGTCCACCTGTCTGGGGCCTGCGGTGGTGCGCATATAGACGTGATCGTCGCGGACAAACAGATCTGCGCCTTCAACCAGTTCCACGCCCATTTCACGGGCCAGGAACGCATGCTCGAAGTAAGCGCTGTTGAAGCGGCCCGGGGTCAGCACCACGGTCGTGGGATTGTCCAGCGGACTGGAGCTCCTCAAGGTGTCCAGCAGCAGGTTCGGGTAGTGATCGATCGGCGCCACACGCTGGGCGGCGAAGAGTTCGGGGAACAAACGCATCATCATCTTGCGGTCTTCAAGCATGTAGCTGACGCCGCTGGGAGTGCGCAGATTGTCTTCCAGTACGTAGTAGCTGCCATCGCCGTCGCGGACCAGATCGACCCCGGCGATGTGGGCGTAGATGCCCCGGTGCAGATTCAGGCCCTGCATGGCGACCTGATAACCCTCATTGGCCAATACCTGTTCGGCCGGGATGATGCCTTCCTTGAGAATACGTTGCCCGTGGTAGATGTCGTCCAGGAACATGTTCAATGCCTGGACCCGCTGAATACAGCCACGCTCGACCATTTGCCATTCGCTGGCCTTGATGCTGCGCGGAATGATGTCGAACGGAATCAACCGCTCGGTGCCCTGCTCGTCCCCGTATAAGGTGAAGGTGATGCCGGCTCGGTGGAACAACAGGTCGGCTTCGCGACGACGTTGATCCAGCAACTCCAGAGGTGTGTCCGCCAACCAACGCGCGAACTCCTGGTAATGTGGGCGGCAGCCACCACTCGCATCATACATTTCGTTAAAAAAAGCTCGGGACATACCCTACTCCTTGCCGCGATACAGACGGCATTTTCTTATAACTTCGCTATTTCAATAAAATCAGGCCTTACGTTGTTTTAGTGAGTACTGTTTCTGTTGAGCACCTCAGTGTGCGTCGTTAACTTCCTGTCTCATTTGGAAACAAATTCCGCGTGAATTCGGCAACCTGTTGACGCGTTCCGACGCCAGAGACTTGGCCTTTGCGGTTTGATTTCTGGCGCCCCATTTATAACGTTCCCCCATAATTTTTTTTCGATGAAAAACCACACTAGCGGTGGTTTGAAAGTACTTTTGCAAGGGCTGTGCCCAACTATTGTTACGATCGATAAAAACCGGAAAAACCCTTAGACAAGCCGGAATTGCGACACATCGTTTCATTTTTGAGACGAAAATCGATAAGACTACTGAAACGGTTTTTCCACTTGTAACTTGCACAACTCTGGATCGGACGAAAATGGTGCATTTGGCAACTGATTTGAGTTTTATGCCCTACAAGCGGGAAATTCCTACTCACTGTTTTTATTCTGCTTGTAATACAAGGCGTCCAGCGCGGCGCATTGATGAATACCGACGCACTATTAATGGTCAATAAAATGCACCCGGAGATGACGCCTGAAGCGAAGCTGCAAAGTAGTGAGGCATGGAGGACGGCCCGACACTGAGCCTTACCATCCGTACTACGCCAAAACCATATTCCACGCCCCGATGGCCAAGCTACAACGCAATAGGCATTGAGCTAGACAGTTGCTGTCCGACGCACGGCATCAGGCCGCGGGCAAACAGATCAGGATAGTTGATCCTGATCAATAGTTTGCCGGTTGATCGCGTACACGCTGTCGGGCACGCAACGACGCAATGCCATGGATTGCTCACCGCCAGCGTACTCAGAAAGCAAAGGATGAGCCTGCACACATCAGGATGATTGATTCCTGCCTTTTTGGAGCGCCGTCAATGAAGATTTATGTTGAAAAAGACCCTGCACAGAATTGTTGGTGGGTTCACATGGGTCTGTGGATGGCGAGCTTCCGCAGCCTTGATGGTGCCGAGTCTTTTGTCGAGAGATTGAACTCCCGAATCAATGCCCCGCACTCTCTGGAAATGATTACAAACCGTCCTTTGTGGCCGGGAACGATTTCCCGCAGCTCGCCTCTCGATCAGCACGATGAACCTCACTTGGCAAAGCCTGGGCCGAACGTATCAAGCAACTGTTGCCGTACCAGGTCAACACGGACTTGATGAAAGCCACCGGCAACCCGCGCCCCCGGTTCATGCACTGCCTTCCGGCATTCGTTCTGTGAAATCCGAGCGTCCACGAGCGCTTTGCTTTCCCGGGAAATCCCGCCTGCGAAGCTCATTGGCGCGGGCTAACCCACTGGATAAATCACGAGATAACTTTCGACCGCATCGTCTATCGTTGGAAAAAACGCCGTTTCGCCCAGCTTGGCGAAAAGCCCGAATCGCTTTAGCTTGTCCTTGACCGGATCCTTCATCTCGGCCACGCACAACTTGATACCCGCCCCACGCAAGGTTTCATCGAGTTCAGCCAGCATATCGGCAGAAGTTACGTCCACGCTGGTGACCGGTTCCGACGCTACAACGAGCCAATGCACGGGCGAAGGCGATGTTGCCACGGCGTCCAGTACCCGGTCATTGAACAGCTCGGCATTGGCGAAAAACAAAGGCGCATCCCAGCGAAACAAAACCAGGCCTGGGATAAGGCGCGCGTCGGGATAGCGCTTGATATCGTGGTAACCCCGGATCTTTTCCGGGCTGCCCAGAACCGCCGAGTACGGGCGCCAGCCATCCCACAGGAACTCGATGACGGCGATCACGATGGCCAGGCCGATGCCCTCGATCGCGCCCAGTACGACCACACCGATGGTGCAGACGATCGACAGCCAGAACTCCCAGCGCTGGATGCGATAGATTCGTCGCAGGTCGGTCACTTCGATCAGGCCGATGGCGGATGCGATCACCACTGCCGCCAATGCGCTGGTAGGCAGGTTCTGCAACAGGTTCGGCGCCACCATCAGCAATAAGGCAACGGCGATCGCACCGACGACACCGGTCAATTGGGTTTTCGCGCCTGCGGCCTCGGCGACGGGTGTCCGGGATGAACTGCTGCTGATTGGAAACCCCTGAAAAAGCCCGGCGGTCAGATTGGCGAAGCCGAGCCCGACCATTTCCTGGTTCGGGTCCACATAAGTACGAGTCCGCGCCGCATAGACACGAGAGAGCACACTGGTGTCGGCGAACGAAACGAGGGCGACGGCACAACCACCAATCAGGACGGGGACGATATCAGCCCTGGTGATCCAGGGAATGGCGAATGCTGGCAGCCCCTGTGGGAGCGATCCCAGGACCGACACCCCGGCGCGAGCTGCAAGGTCCAGTACACCAACGGCAACGGTCGCGCCTGCCACTGCGACCAGAATGCCCGGCACGCGTTTATTGCCCTTGAGTAGCAGGATCACCGACAGAGTACTTGCGCCCACCGTGAACGCGGCCCAGTTGGTTATCCCAGCCATCACTGCTGTAGCGATCTCCCATACATTTCTCAGCGGCCCGTCGGTTTCGATCGAAAAACCGAAAAACTTTGGCAGTTGACTGATCAATACCACCAGCGCAATCCCGTTCATGTATCCGTAGCGGATCGGTTTGGAAAGCAGCTCAGTAATGAAGCCCAGACGCGCGATGCCAGCCAGGATGCACACCACCCCCGAGACGATCGCCATCATGCCCGCGAGGGCGATTGCGCGATGCGGATCGCCGCCGGACAGTGGCAAGACGACGGCCAGGATGACAGCAGCCAGCGAAGAGTCTGGCCCAAGCACCAGAATCCGGCTGGGACCGAACAACGCATAAGCGAGTAATGGAACGATCGTTGCGTAGAGCCCGTAAATACCGGGTACGCCCGATGCCACCGCATAGGCGATGCCGACGGGTATCAGCATTGTGGTGAGCACCAGTCCGGCCACGAGGTCGTGGCGCAACCAAATCATTTGGTATCCGCGCAACGTACGCAGTCCCGGGAGCCAGCGGTCCCAGAGGGTCTGGCCGTCGTTCGACTTGCGGTGCGCAATCCGCCCCGGTTCCGGGACGGGAGGCACAATATCCGAATGACTCATGGCAATGCAGCCCTTGGCGGAGACTCGCTCGGCAATCCGTCAGAATTTTTCGGGAATTCGCCGCAACGGATAATCCGGCTCGCGATAACCGCCTGCCTTCTCTTGCAGACCGCTCATTCGTTTTATCCAGATCGCGTGGACGGCCCTTCTGCTCTTGACGTTTAACTCCATCAGGCCCCCGGTGAGTCTAGAACATGATCAGCGATCATGAGGGGCGTTCGCCCTGATGAAAAACCAGAGCGAATACCAACCGAATCGACCGTTGCAGGGTTGTCCTGCAACATAGAATCTCCCACAGGGTTTGGATCAACCTGGCTGTCAGGTCAGCAACACTTCGGCCCTGCCTTACCGCCGTAACGAGCCTCCTGACGTTCGCGAAAGAACATCTCGTAGCTCATCACCGGCTTGTCCGGGTGTTCGGTTTGCATATGCTCGACGTAGTTGTCGTAGTCGGGCATGCCGACCATCAGGCGCGCGGCCTGACCGAGGTATTTACCGAGGCGACTCAGGTCATTGAACATGCTGCCCTCCTCGATCAAGCATCTGGCAGCGCATGGAATGGCGCTTCTTTATCCGTACGTTCTTTGGTGCCCCAGGCGGCAATGCCGACTTTAAGCGCAAAGAACAGGATGCTGAACACCACGAGCAGGAACAACACCGTCAGCGTCGCGTTGGTGTAGGCGTTGTAGATCACATGCTGCATCTGCTCAATGCTCTTGGCCGGTGCGAGCACCTGACCGTTGGCCAGGGCATCGCTGTACTTCTTCGCCAGCGACAGGAAGCCGATCGCCGGGTTGGCGTCGAACAGCTTGATGAAGCCTGCAGTGGTGGTGCAGATCAGCAGCCATACCGCTGGCAGCATGGTCACCCACACATAGCGTTGGCGTTTCATTTTGATCAGCACAACGGTTGCCAACATCAGCGCGATACCGGCCAGCATCTGGTTGGAGATACCGAACAGTGGCCACAAGGTGTTGATCCCGCCCAACGGGTCGATCACGCCTTGGTACAGCAGGTAACCCCACATCGCCACGCAACCGGCGGTGGCGATCAGGTTGGCGGTCCAGGACTCAGTGCGTTTCAGCGCCGGCACGAAGGAACCAAGCAAGTCCTGCAGCATGAAACGTCCGGCACGGGTACCGGCATCGACCGCAGTGAGGATGAACAGCGCTTCAAACAGGATCGCGAAGTGGTACCAGAACGCCATGGTGTTTTCACCCGGCAGCACGTGGTGCAGGATCTGCGCGATACCGACCGCCAGGGTCGGCGCACCGCCGGCACGGGCCAGGACGGTGGTTTCACCGATGTCCTTGGCCACCGCTTGCAACGCTTCCGGGGTAATCGCGAAACCCCAGCTGCTGACTGTCTGTGCAACCGAAACAGCGTCGGCGCCGACAAGGGCCGCCGGGCTGTTCATGGCGAAATAGACACCCGGTTCGATCACCGAAGCGGCCACCATCGCCATGATCGCCACGAAGGATTCCATCAGCATGCCGCCATAACCGATGTAACGGGCATGGCCTTCGCTGGCGAGCAGCTTCGGCGTGGTGCCGGAAGCGATCAGTGCGTGGAAACCGGACACTGCGCCACAGGCAATGGTGATGAACAGGAACGGGAACAGCCCACCCTTCCACACCGGCCCGGTGCCGTCGATGAACTGGGTCAATGCCGGCATTTTCAGCTCGGGCATGGTGATCAGAATGCCGATCGCCAGCGCAACGATGGTACCGATCTTGAGGAACGTGGACAGGTAATCACGCGGCGCCAGAATCAGCCATACCGGCAACACCGCCGCCACGAAACCGTAGCCGATCAGCATCCAGGTAATCTGCAGTCCAGTGAAGGTAAAGGCTTTGGCCCAGACCGGGTCAGCAGCAATTTGCCCGCCCAGCCAGATCGAACCGAGCAGCAACGCCACGCCGATCACCGAGATTTCACCAATACGGCCCGGACGGATGTAGCGCATGTAGATGCCCATGAACATCGCGATCGGGATGGTCGCCATCACCGTGAAAATGCCCCACGGGCTCTCGGCCAGGGCCTTGACCACGATCAGCGCCAGCACCGCGAGGATGATGATCATGATCAGGAAGCAGCCGAACAGCGCTATGGTCCCGGGGATGCGGCCCATTTCTTCACGGACCATGTCGCCCAGGGAACGGCCGTTGCGGCGAGTGGACATGAACAGGACCATGAAGTCCTGAACCGCACCGGCCAGCACCACGCCGGCAATCAGCCACAGCGTACCGGGCAGATAGCCCATCTGCGCCGCCAACACCGGACCGACCAGCGGCCCCGCGCCTGCAATGGCTGCGAAGTGATGACCGAAGAGTACGTGTTTATTGGTCGGCACATAGTCCAGACCATCGTTGTTGAGTACGGCGGGAGTGGCTCGATTGGGGTCGAGTTGCATCACCTTGGTGGCGATGAACAGGCTGTAGTAGCGGTATGCGACAAGATAGATAGCGACGGCTGCGACTACGATCCAGAGGGCGTTGATGGCTTCGCCGCGGCGCAGGGCCACGACACTTAGCGCAAACGCTCCCAAGACAGCCACGGCAAACCAGGCGAGGTGTTTAGCCAGACGGGGCATAGCGTGTCTCCTGCCGACAGTCAGTGACTGCGGCGGTAATTATTATAATTGTGTCCGCTTTGCGGAGCGGGCCCAATATCCACCCATGCTGTCGACAAATAAATCCGCGTTACTACGTACGTGGCGTCTACGTAGTTCTACGTAGACGGTTTGTCATTCTGTCCAGCACTGCTACTGGAGGCGCGTATCTTTGGCATATGATGCCGGGCCTTCGCCCTCCCTCGGTCTGGCCAGGAGTAGAGATGCAGCTCAAACACAAAATCGTCGCGCTCGGCATTCTGCCGCTGGTGTTGGCGATCGCGGTCATCTGCGCGCTGGTGATTTCCCTGAACCGCCAATTGGGTGATCAACAGGCGCAACTGATCGAAGACAGCATTCTGGCCAGCAAGCGCGCAGAGCTGAAAAACTACGTTGAAATGGCACAAAGCCTGATCGCGCCGCTGTACGACAACGGCCGTGGTGACGAACACGCACAGCAACAAGTGCTGGAAGAACTGCGCAAGCTCAGTTTTGGCATCAATGGCTACTTCTTCGTCTACGACCGCGAAGGCCGCAGCCTGATGCACGCACGCCAGTCAGAGCTGGTGGGCCAATACCTGTGGGACATGAAAGACCCTCACGGCCTGCCGGTAATCCAGGCGTTGCTCAAAAGCGCGGCATCCGGCGAAGGCTTTCAGCGTTACGCCTGGAACAAACCCTCTTCCGGCCAAGTGACCGACAAGCTCGCCTACGTAGTGATGCTCGATCGTTGGGGCTGGATGCTCGGCACCGGCATCTACCTTGAAGACGTTGAACGCGCCACCCAACAAGCGCGTGCCGAGGTGGCTCAGGGCATCCGCACAACCATGCTGGCGATTGCGGCGGTGGCGCTTGTAGCGGTGCTATTTGTGTTCGCCAGCGGCATGACGCTGAACGTCAGCGAACATCGCCTGGCCGACAAAAAGCTGCAGCGCCTGACCCAACGTATCGTCAGCCTGCAGGAGGAAGAGCGTTCGCGGGTTTCCCGAGAGCTGCACGACGGCATCAGCCAGCTGCTGGTCTCTATCAAGTTTCAGTTCGAACTGGCCAGCCATGTACTGGAGAATGGCCAAGACAAAGGCTTGAGCATTTTAAGAGACGCCACCGAGCGCCTGGGGGAAGCGATCGGTGAGGTTCGCAGCCTCTCCCACGACCTGCGCTCATCATTGCTCGACACCCTCGGCCTGCCGGCGGCAATCGGTCAACTCGCCGCCGAGTTCGAGCAACGCAGCGGTCTTGTTGTAACCTTCAACGATAACGAATTCGACTGTCACCTGGCCGATGGCGCCGCCGCCTCGCTGTTTCGCATTGTGCAAGAAGGCCTGACCAACATCGAACGCCACGCCCAGGCAAAACACGTCATCATTACCCTGCACGGTTGCGAAAAGTCCGTACGGTTGACGGTGATCGATGACGGCATAGGTTTCAATGTCGCCCAGGTCGAACGTCGCCAGGCCGGCATTGGTCTGCGTAATATCCGCGAGCGAGTCGAGCATTTTGGCGGTCGATTCGACCTGACCTCGATGCCGGGAAGAAGTGAGCTGGACGTGCTGCTGCCGATGAAGCCACCCAGTACAGAACGCTGACTCACCCCATAACAATTAGAGTGAATGCCTGCGATGAACCTGCCCTACCCGATCCGCGTCGCCCTGGTCGACGATCACTCCCTGGTCCGCGATGGCATCAAATCGCTGCTGGCGGTCATGGCGCCGCTGGAAGTGGTGGGCGAAGCCGAGAATGGCGCCGATGCCATTGAGATGGTCGGGCGCTGTCAGCCGGATCTGTTGCTGGTCGACATCAGCCTGAAGGATATCAACGGGCTCGAGCTGACCCGGCTGTTGCGCAGCCAGTACCCGTCGCTCAAGGTGCTGGTGCTGAGCATGTACGACAACTACGAATACGTCAGTGAATCGGTTCGCTCGGGGGCCAGCGGCTATGTGCTGAAGAACGCGCCTTCACGGGAAATCATTGCGGCCATCGAAGCCATTGTCAGTGGTGGGACGTTCTACAGTGCCGAAATCGCCCAACGGCTCATCGCCGATAAAAGTACCGACAACGAACTGACACCACGCGAGAGCCAGGTGCTGTACAAAATGGCTCAGGGGTTGAACAACAAGGAAATGGCTCGCGAGCTGGACATCAGCGTCCGCACAGTGGAAACCCATCGCCTGAGCATCCGCCGCAAACTCAACATCGACAAACCCGCCGCCCTCGTAAAATACGCGATCGATCACGGGATCATCTCTCGTTAGAAGCACTCACACCGTACTCACGTTGACCACACGCGCCGTGCGGATAAACAAAGCACGCACCTTGTCCCAGAAATTCCCGCCCAGTACGAAAAAGCTGCCGACCAACATGGCATCGCCCAGCGCCTGGACCTGCCAGAGGTTCGGTCTCAGCCCCGGCCACAGTGTGTCCACGTAAGGCTCGAGAAAGGATGAAATCAGTGGCAGGCAAAACATCACCAGGCCAATTCGATGGCGAGCCGGGCCTACTTCCAGTTCAGTCGGTGCGAGCGTGGAAACATAGCCAAACACGCTGCGCTTGAGTTGCTGAAAACCAGACTTGCCCATGACGGCGATGGCGAGGATCAGCAGAATCTTGTTGCTGATAAACAAAATGCCTGTCAGTGCCGCGATCTTTGGGCCGGGCACATCCGCAGCGGCGGCGAGCGGCACCAACAGCCAGGCGAGCACTGTCAAACTGAGAATCCCGATGCCTGCTTTGAAACGCCAACCGGTGGAGCTGGGGGCAATCTCGTCCTGGGGACTGGTCATGGTCTTCGTACCCTTCTTTTTCACCCGAATGAATAACTTTCAAAAGCGTAGCAGTTGCTCGGTGCCCTGTTTGTCAAACATGACCTTGTGTTTGTCTTGGCTGTACTAACCTAAGCGGAACCGGTTCAAGCCCGCACAGCCAGGGCATTCAATATTGGGGACGCTAGGATGACGTTTTCCCGTGACCAACTTACAGTGCTGCGATGCTGACGCGCCCGGCTCCGCTGCTTCTACTGGGGGCCCTCGCTCTTGGCGGCTGCGTGCGTCTGGGGCCGGATTTTCAAGCCCCGGGCGAGGCCTGGACAAAACTCTGGAGCAGCCCTGCGCTTGAACAGGCCAGCCAAAGACGCGCCTATCCCGATGTGCGCCAGTGGTGGCAAGTGTTCGCCGACCCGGTCCTCGACGGGCTGATCGCCGAAGCGGATGCGCACAATTCCAACCTGAAAATTGCCGGCCTTCGCGTCATGGAAGCCCGTGCCCGGTTGGGGATAGCCCAAAGCGGACGCTATCCGCAACTGCAGCAGGCCAGCGCCGAGAGCTTGTACATCAACCGTCGGCAATACGGCGGCAACAACCCGCAAGACAGCCATTTCTGGCAACACAGCGTGGGTTTTGATGTCGGTTGGGAGCTGGACTTCTGGGGACGTTTCAGTCGGGCCATCGAGTCGTCAGATGCCAGTTACTTTGCGGCTCAAGCCAATTATGAAGACGTACTGGTACTGCTGCGTGCTCAAGTGGCCGACACTTACTTCTCATTGCGCACCACCGAAGCGCGTTTACGCGTCGCCCGGGAAAACGCCGAACAGCAAAAGCGCAACTTTGAAATCACCGAGAAACTGTTCAACAGCGGCCAGAGCGCCGAGCTCGATTTGCAACAAGCCAAGACCCAGTACCTCGGCACCTTGAGCAGCATTCCGGAGCTTGAAGGGCAAGTACTGCGCACCCGCAACGCATTGGCCGTACTGATCGGACAGCCGCCCAACGCCCTGCCCCGATTGCTCGAAAACCAGGGACTGATTCCGCTGGTAGACCGTGCCGTGCTGCAAGACGTACCCGCCAGCCTGCTGTTGCGTCGACCGGACGTACGCGCCGCCGAACTCAACGTCGCCGCCCAATCGGCACTGATCGGAGTGGCAGAAACCGACTTCTATCCATCGCTGACCTTGCTCGGCAGCATCGTCTGGTCGACCGACACGCTGAAGGGCACCTCCAACAGCCTGGACCTGATCGGCGGCCCCAGTTTGCGCTGGAATCTGTTTGATCACGGTCAGATCAGCAACAACGTGCGGGTGCAGGATGCGCGGTTGCAGCAGCTGATCGAGGTTTATCGCGACAAAGTCCGCGAGGCTGCACGCGAAGCCGATGATGCCGCCAGCGGCCTGAGCAAATCACTGGAACGCGAGCGCATCCTGAGCGAAGCGCAGGTCGCCGCCAAGCGCTCGCTGAGCCTGGCCAACAGCCAATACCGCGAAGGCTACTCGGACTTCCAGCGGGTGCTGGATGCCCAACGCGCATTGCTCGAACAACAGGACAATTACCTGGTCAGCCGCAGCAATGCCGTGAGCAACCTGATCGCCCTGTACAAAGCCCTCGGCGGTGGCTGGTACAGCGCCCTGCCAACCGTCGACCCAGGCACTCGCCAACAAATGGAACACCGCACCGATTGGGGCAACCTGCTGCATGAACCAGCCCCTTCACCAGCCCTCTCTTCCACGTCAGACAAGGTCAAAGCCGATGAGTGAACCCTCACCGCCCGCCACTGAAGCGCCCTCTTCCAAGGCGCCCGAACCGGCTGCCGATCCGGCAAAAAAAGGCATCAAATGGGTGCTGCTGCTGATCGTCCTGAGCCTGGCCTGGTATCTGTTGGCTGACCGTTTCACGCCGTATACGCAACAGGCTCGGGTCGGTGCCTTTGTGATTCCGGTGGCGGCTGAAGTGGCCGGTCAGGTGATCCGCGTGAATGTGCGCAACAACCAGGACGTCAAGGCAGGCGATGTGCTGTTCGAAGTCGATCAGCAGCCCTATCAGATAGCCGCCGACCGCGCACGCGCGGATCTTGAGTCTACCCGCCGGCAGATCGGTGCCAGCACTGCCGGCATTGCCTCCGCGCAAGCCTCGTTGCGGGCGGCTCAGGCCAATGAACTCAAGGCCCGGCAGGATAACGAACGCCTTGAAAGCCTGTACCGCCAAGACCGCGGAACCATTTCCGTGCGCTTGCTTGAAGCCTCTCGGGCCAGCCGTGAACAGGCCGTCAGCCAGGTTGCCGCGGCCCGTGCCGAAGTCCAGCGCGCACGGGAACAGGAAGGCGGCAGCGAGGAAGACAACGCGCTGTTACGCAGCGCCGCCACGGCGTTATCAAAAGCCGAACTCGACATGGCCAACACCCAAGTCCGCGCGCGCTCGGCGGGTTTGATAACTGACCTGCGCACCGACGTCGGCCAATTCGCCGCGGTCGGCACGCCGGTCATGACCTTGATTGCCATCCACGATGTGTGGATCAGTGCGGACATGACCGAGAACAACCTGGGGCGGGTCAAGCCTGGAACTCCGGTGGCGATCGTGCTGGACGCGCTGCCCGGCGAGGTCTTCGAGGGACGGGTGCGCAGCGTCGGCTACGGCGTCAGTGTGGGGCAGACCCCGGCGCCGGGCACTTTGCCCAGCGTGCAAAACAGTCGCGACTGGTTGCGACCGGCCCAACGCTTCCCGGTGATCATCGAATTTTCTGACGAGGCGATGCAGGTGCTACGTGACAATCGCGCCATTCGTGCCGGGGGCCAGGCCGAAGTCATGGCCTTTCCTGCGCAGAACAATCCGCTGAATCCCTTGGGACGCGTGTTTTTCTGGCTGATGAGTTGGTTGTCTTATGCCTACTGATCGCCCGCCCGGATTCCAACGGGCGCCGCGTCTGGCCGTCGGCACGGCGCTGTGCCTGGCCATCAGCTTCGGCCTGGCACTGCCGATTCCGTTTATTGCGCCGGTGCTTTGCGTGTTGCTGTTGGCCACGCTTAACAAACCCCTGCCATTCAAGGCCGGCGTGATGCTGGCAGTGGTTGCGATGCTGACCACCGGCATCGGGCTGTTACTGATCCCGGTCCTGCGTTATTACCCCCTCAGCGGTGTGCTGCTGATCGGTGTCGGTCTGTTCCTGGCCTTTGGTTTCGGGCTGCGCGGCGGCAACACCTTGGTCGTGACCTTTCTGATCATCGGCCTGACGATGATTTCCTCGGCCGGCGTTGCCGAGTTCGATCTGGCGATAATGGTCATCGGTGCCCTGGTCAAGGCCTTGCTCCTCGCCGTCATCGTCGTCGCGATCAGTCACTGGCTGTTTCCCGACCCGGCCAATGCACCCTTGCCACCTGCCGCCAGCGCTATGCCGGCGCAAGAAGTGCCCAGGATAGCGCTGCGTGCCACCCTGATCGTGATCCCAGCGTTCTTGTTGGCGCTGATCGACCCGGCCAGTTATCTGCCGATCATTTTGAAAGCGGTCAGTCTGGGCCAGCAGAGTTCAACTGTAACGACGCGCAACGCCAGTCGCGAACTGCTCGGCTCGACCTTGATGGGCGGGCTGTTGGCCATTGTGTTCTGGTGCGCGCTCAGCCTGTTCGTGCACTTGTGGATGTTCTTTCTGTGGATGCTGCTGTTCGGCTTGCTGTTGGCGCGCAAGCTCTATGCCCTGAGTCCGACTCGACAAACCCCGGGGTTCTGGCTCAACAGCCTGATCACGCTGATCATCCTGCTGGGCCAGTCGGTGCAGGACAGTCTTGCCGGCAAAGACGTCTATACCGCCTTCGCCGTGCGCATGGGGTTGTTTATCGCCCTCACGCTCTATGCCGACCTGATGGTTCACCTGATTGAACAGCGGCAGAGAACGCCCGGTGCTCAGGGCGTTACCTGATAACCCCGCCCTTGCAGGCAGCTGGTATAGGCGGTTGAACTGGTCGACGCGTTGGTCTTTTGCTGCGCCCGACGCTCCTGACGCTGGCGCGCGCCACCAACCACTGCGCCCGCCGCTGCGGTTTGCCCGGCCCGGTTCTGGCGATATTCCTGTTTCACATCGTCGTCGACCCCCTCGTAAAACTCGTCATGCTGACGCCCCCGGACCTCAGCGCCCACCGCCCCGGCAGCAGCACCCACCGCGGCACCGCGCAAGCGCCCGCCCGAGGGTGGTGGTGTTGAGGAACTCTGACTCGCCGCGACGTTGCGGCAATCGTTGATGTCCAGCTGGGTTTGTTGCGAACTCTGCCCTTTCAACGGCACAACCGTTTCGGCCTGGACCTGCGTACAGGCCATCGACACTACGACACACAGACTGAAAGACGATAACCGACTCATGATGACCTCCGACAAGGTCCACTGTGTTGGCGGGCGAGCGTCTGGCTGGGAAGCTCCTGGAACAACGCTCGATAACTGCTGGAAAACCGCCCCAAATGCCAGAACGACCAGTGCATCGCCACTTGCGCGACTGTCGTGTCGCTGGCCGTTGGGCTGAGCAACTCACGGCGCGCACTGTTGAGCCGGCGCAAACGCAACCAATGCGAGGGCGTCATCCCGGTGTACGCCTTGAACGCGTGCTGCAACTGACGCAACGAAACCCCGGCCACCTGGGACAGTTCCAGCAAGTTGAGGGTTTCTTCCGGGGTATCGGCGGCCCATTCGGCGACGCGCTTCATGATCGTTCGCTCTTCGGCCCGACGCTGCAAGCCTGCGCGATCCAGGCACACACAAGCGTTATCGAGGATGAACAAACAGTCCTCCAGCAACTGCTGGGTCAATGCCTCTTTGCTCGGCGGATCCAGCGTCTGCTCCAGTCGCGTCAAGGTGCCGCTCAACCAGCGGCTGAACAGCGCGTTCTGCCCGCAATTGAGCGGCGACATGAACAAGCCTTCGAGCCGCGCCACGTCCAGGCCATGCCGTTGAACGAATTGCGGTCCGAACACCACGGCGATTTCCTGGTAGTTCTCCGGGGTGATCCAGATGTTGCGGCTCTCGCCGTTCAACATGTACAGCGAGTTGTCGTTGCGATCGAAACAGAACGCCAGTGAACCTTCGGGGGCGCTGAAATTCTGCTCGACCCGGGTGTTCATCTGCTCTTCGTAAATCTCCACGCCTTGCAAGTCCAGATAGCGCACCCGCCCGGCGAAATGCCCCGGTGACATCTGCTGATAGTGCTGCACCCAACCCGGTGTGGCGCGGATCTGCTCGGCCACGTCGGCGGTGTTGAAGGCTTGAACCTGTAACGGATTGCACGCTGTCATGGGGTGACCTTACGCACTCGTTTGGTGCGTTTTGGTGCTGCTTAAAGTGGATAGATGGAACGCCACGGCTCACCCAAGATAGTCGTCAACGCGCCACAGGGGAAGTGTCCGGTGGATGAAGGCGCCTTCCCCGGCGTAATTCAAACCAACAATGAGGTCTTTATGAATGTCCCTTTCGATCAGCTGTTCACGTGGCTGAAAGATCACAAGATTACCGAGGTCGAGTGTGTGGTCAGCGACTTGACCGGCATTGCTCGCGGCAAGATTGCACCCACCAACAAGTTCCTGCATGAGCGAGGCATGCGCCTGCCGGAAAGTGTGCTGTTGCAAACGGTAACCGGGGACTTTGTCGACGACGACATCTACTACGACCTGCTCGACCCGGCCGACATCGACATGGTCTGCAAACCTGTCGCCGACGCGGTTTACGTGGTGCCGTGGGCCATCGAACCCACCGCCATCGTGATCCACGACACCTTCGACAAGTTCGGCAACCCCATCGAACTGTCGCCGCGCAACGTGCTGAAGAAAGTGCTGCAGCTTTACACCGACAAAGGCTGGCAGCCGATTGTCGCGCCGGAAATGGAGTTCTACCTGACCCAGCGCTGCGAAGACCCGGACTTGCCACTCAAGGCGCCGCTGGGGCGTTCTGGCCGTGCGGAAAGCGGTCGACAGTCTTTTTCCATCGACGCCGCCAACGAGTTCGATCCACTGTTTGAAGACGTCTACGATTGGTGCGAACTGCAGGGCCTGGACCTCGACACGCTGATCCACGAAGACGGCCCGGCGCAGATGGAAATCAACTTCCGTCATGGCGATGCGCTGGACCTGGCGGACCAGATCACCGTGTTCAAACGCACCCTGCGCGAGGCGGCACTCAAGCACAACGTGACTGCGACTTTCATGGCCAAACCCATTGGTGACGAACCTGGCAGCGCCATGCACATCCATCAAAGCGTGGTCGACATCGCCAGCGGCCAGCCGATCTTCGCCGATGCCGACGGGCAGATGAGCGAGCTGTTCCGGCACCACATCGGCGGCCTGCAAAAGTACATCCCCAAAGTGCTGCCGATGTTCGCGCCCAACGTCAATTCGTTCCGCCGCTTCCTGCCCGACACCTCGGCACCGGTCAACGTCGAATGGGGCGAAGAAAACCGCACCGTCGGCCTGCGCGTGCCGACCTCGAGCCCCGACGCCATGCGCGTGGAAAACCGTTTGCCGGGTGCCGACGCCAACCCTTACCTGGCGATCGCCGCGAGCCTGTTGTGCGGCTACCTGGGCATGGTCGAAAAGGTCGAGCCGAGCGCCGCGGTGCAGGGTCGTGCCTACGAGCGACGCAACCTGCGCCTGCCGATCACCATCGAGGACGCACTCACGCGCATGGAAGAGTGCGAAACCATCAAGCGCTACCTGGGCAGCAAATTCGTCCGGGGGTATGTCGCGGTCAAGCGCGCCGAACACGAGAACTTCAAGCGCGTGATCAGCTCCTGGGAGCGCGAGTTCCTGCTGCTCAGCGTCTAAAAAACACACGCCCGCTCCCACAAAGCCAAATAACTCAAAGAGGTGTCGATATGCGTCTATTGAAATCCGTGGTTCCGGTCGCGCTGGCGGTATTGTTCAGCGCCGGGGCGCAGGCTCAGCCAAGCGTCAGCGTCTACAACTGGACCGATTACATCGGCGAGACCACCCTCGCCGACTTCCAGGCAAAAACCGGGATCAAGGTGATCTACGACGTATTCGATTCCAACGAAACCCTGGAAGGCAAACTGCTCGCCGGCCGCACCGGGTATGACGTGGTGGTGCCGTCCAACCACTTTCTCGCGCGCCAGGTGAAGGCCGGTGCGTTCCTCAAACTGGATCGATCGCAGCTGCCCAACTTCAAAAACCTCGACCCGAAACTGCTGACCCTGCTGGAGAAAAACGATCCGCAGAACGCGCATTCCGTACCGTATCTGTGGGGCACCAACGGCATCGGCTACAACGTCGACAAGGTCAAGCAAGTGCTGGGCATTGATCACATCGATTCCTGGGCCGTGTTTTTCGAACCCGAGAACCTGAAGAAACTCAGCCAGTGTGGTGTGTCGATGATGGACTCGGCTGATGAAGTATTCCCGGCAGTCCTCAACTACATGGGCATGGACCCACGCAGCGAAAACCCTGAGGACTTTAAAAA
This sequence comes from Pseudomonas sp. GR 6-02, assembly GCF_001655615.1. GTDB lineage: Bacteria > Pseudomonadota > Gammaproteobacteria > Pseudomonadales > Pseudomonadaceae > Aquipseudomonas. Next base: position 3,192,535 of record NZ_CP011567.1, on the reverse strand, counting down.
AGCCGAAGCCAAACTCTTGAGCATCCGGCCTTACATCACCTACTTCCATTCCTCCAAGTACGTCTCGGACTTGGCCAACGGCGACATCTGCGTGGCCTTCGGTTACTCCGGCGACGTGTTCCAGGCGGCCAATCGCGCCAAGGAAGCGAAGAACGGTGTGAACATCGCCTACTCGATCCCGAAAGAAGGCAGCAACCTGTGGTTCGACCTTCTGGCAATTCCCGCCGACGCCAGCAACCCGAAAGAAGCCCACGCCTTCATCAATAACCTGCTGGACCCGCAAGTGATCGCCAAGGTCAGTGCCTCGGTGGGCTATGCCAATCCGAACCCGGCGGCCAAGGCATACATGGATGCCGAGTTGGTCAATAATCCTGAGGTCTACCCACCCCAGGACGTCCTCGACAAACTCTACATTTCCACCACCCCGCCCCAGGCGATCATGCGTCTGATGACCCGTTCCTGGAGCAAAGTGAAGTCCAACCAATGAATCAGCATGACAAGCAACATGCCCGCTCCTATTACGCGGCATCGGCCAATGGCATGGCACCCTACCCTACGCTGGATTCGGACCTTGAAGCCGATGTCTGCGTGATCGGTGGCGGGTTCACCGGGGTCAACACCGCGATCGAACTGGCACAGCGCGGGCTCTCGGTGATTCTGCTGGAGGGCCGGCGGATCGGCTGGGGCGCCAGCGGTCGTAATGGCGGGCAGTTGATCCGTGGCATTGGCCATGACGTCAGTGGGTTCGCCCGTTATGTCGGCGAGGAAGGCGTGCGTTATCTGGAGCGTGCGGGCATCGAGTCCGTGGAACTGGTGGGCAATCGCATCCGTGAACATGGCATCGATTGCGACCTGCGCTGGGGTTTCTGCGAACTGGCCAATACCCCGGCGCAGTTCGCCGCGTTCAAGGCTGAGCTGCAAAGCCTCGCCGAGTTGGAGTACCCCCATGAAACCCGACTCGTCGGCCCCGAGCAGATCCGCCAGCAAGTGGTGGGCTCGGACCTTTATGCCGGCGGCCTGATCGACATGGGTTCGGGTCACTTGCATCCGCTGAATCTGGTGCTCGGCGAAGCGCGGCTGGCGCAATCTCTCGGGGTACGGATTTTCGAGCAGAGCCCAGTGCTGGAGTTGGTCCACGGCAGCCCCGTGCAGGTTCGCTGCGCCGGCGGTACAGTGCGCGCCGGCAGCCTGGTGCTGGCCTGCAACGCACATCTGGAAGAACTCGAACCGCGCCTGAGCGGTAAGGTGCTACCGGCGGGCAGTTACATCATCGCCACCGAACCGTTGGCACCCGAGGTGACCGCTCAGCTGATCCCGCAGAACCTGGCGCTGTGCGACCAGAAAGTCGGTCTTGATTACTACCGGCTCTCGGCGGATCGACGCTTGTTATTCGGCGGTGCCTGCCATTATTCCGGGCGCGACCCCGTGGACATCGGCGCCTATATGCGGCCGAAAATGCTCAAGGTCTTCCCGCAATTGGCGGATGTGCGCATCGACTATCAATGGGGCGGCAAGATCGGCATCACCGCCAACCGCTTCCCCCAGGCCGGACGCTTGAGCCAGTACCCGAACGTGTTCTACGCCCAGGGTTATTCCGGCCATGGCCTGAACGTGACCCACTGGTGCGCCCGGTTGCTGGCCGAAGTGATACAGGTCGGCCACAGCCGGGGGCTGGACGTGTTCAGCGCCGTGCCGCATATGACCTTTCCCGGCGGACGAACCCTGCGCTCACCGCTGCTGGCGCTTGGCATGTTCTGGTACCGGTTGCGCGAATTACTTGGCTGAACTGTGGCGAGGGGGCTTGCCCCCGTTGGGTCGCGAAGCGACCCCAAAATCTGCCGTCGCATTCTTGCAGGCATACCGGTTGACGACTGCTGCGCAGCCGAACGGGGGCAAGCCCCCTCGCCACAAGCCGCATCCAGGACATCCCTGGAATCGCCTTTAGATTTGCTCAATCGCAAGTCACTTCTATATTGAGGGAGTGCTCTGACTTTTCTGCCTCCCGGCGAGTGCTGCCCATGGCGACGACTGCTCCATTGATCATCTGCGAGCACTGCGACTGCGTGTATGAAAAAGTCACGCTCGCCAAACATCAAAAGGCCCTGTGTACACGTTGCGGCGGTGTGCTTGCGCGTTACAACGGCTTGTCGGTGCAGCAACGCCTGGCGCTGAGCTTCACGGCGGCCGTGCTGTGGACTTTCTCGAATTTCTATCCGGTCATGACCATCAGCCTCAAGGGCATGAAGAACAGCGCGACGCTGTGGGATTCGGTGGTGGCGCTGAGCCAGGGGCCGATCACTTTCATTGCGTTAGTGGCGGCGATTTCCATCATCATCGCGCCGATGTTCCAGCTGCTCCTGTTGATCTGGGTATTGAGCTTTGCCCTCACCTCCCGACGTTCCCCAGGCTTCAAGCTATGCATGCGCTGGCTGGAAACCCTCAGGCCCTGGAGCATGCTGGAAGTCTGCCTGCTTGGGGCGATGGTCGCGGTGTTCAAACTCGCCGGGCTGCTGGATGTGCTGCCGGGTATCGGCATGTTTGCCCTGGCGGTCCTCAGCCTGTTGCTGATCCGCATCGCCGGGCGCGATGTACGTGATTTGTGGGACACCCTATGAACAGGCCACCGCTCGCCAGCGAACTCAACCTGTGCCTGTGCCACAGTTGTGGCATGGCCTGCGACATGACCGATCAACCTCACGAATGCGAACGCTGCGGCGCGCCGTTGCATGCCCGCAAACCTGACTCTCTGACCCGGACATGGGCCTATCTGCTGGCCTCACTGGTGTTTTATATCCCGGCCAATCTGCTGCCGGTCATGAACACCAGTCTGTTCGGCAACGGCTCCGACAGCACCATCATGAGCGGTGTGCTGGAGTTCTGGGCACACGGTGCATGGGACATTGCGCTGATCATTTTCATTGCCAGCATCGCGGTGCCGGGCATCAAGTTCGTTGCTCTCTCCCTGCTGCTGATCACGGTGCAACGCGGCAGCTTCTGGGCGCGCAAGGAACGTTCGAGGCTTTACCGTTTTGTCGAGCTGATCGGCTACTGGTCGATGCTCGACGTCATTGTCGTTGCGCTGGTGGCGGCATTGGTGAAATTCCAGGCTTTGGGCGATATCGAACCGCGCCCGGGCATTCTGTTCTTTGGTCTGGTGGTGGTGTTCACCATGCTGTCGGCGATGAGTTTCGACCCGCGGCTGATCTGGGATAACGAGCGGGATAGAGCGCTGCAAAACCTACAAGATGAGGAGCCCATGGATGAAGTCCCAAGCCACTGACGGTCCGCAAGCCCCTGGCCAAGCCGCGATCAAGACCCGTCGCTTCAGCGTTTCGCTGGTATGGATCGTGCCGATCGTAGCGGTGTTGGTGGGGATTTCCCTGGTGGTGCACAGCTGGCTGCAGGAAGGCCCGACCATCACCATCACGTTCAAGACCGGTAGCGGCCTGGTGGCCAACAAGACCGAGGTCAAATACCGCAATGTGGTCATCGGCCGCGTCTCGGAGGTGAAACTGAGCGGCGACCAGAAACGCGTCGACGCCACGATCCAGCTCGACAAACAGGCTGAAAGCTTTACTCGTGCAGACTCGCAATTCTGGGTTGTGCGGCCGCGCATCGGTGCCGGTGGCGTTTCGGGCATCGATACCTTGCTGTCGGGCGACTACATTGGTGCCGACATCGGCCAGGCCGATGCCCGTTCCAAACACTTCACTGGGCTGGAAAACCCGCCGCCCATTACCTATGGCGAGCCGGGCAAACGCTTTATGTTGCACACTCAGGACCTCGGTTCGCTGGACATCGGTTCCCCCGTCTACTACCGCAAGATTCCCGTCGGGCAAGTGGTGGCGTATGAACTGGATGCCGACGGCAAAGGGGTGAACATCGAAATCTTCGTACACGCACCCAACGATGCCTACGTTACCGAGAACACCCGGTTCTGGAACGCCAGCGGTATTGATGTGAATGTCGGCGCCAACGGTTTTTCGGTGAAGACCGAGTCCCTGTCAGCCTTGTTGGTGGGCGGCGTCGCCTTTCGCGCGCCGGAATACAGTCCCAACGATGAAGTGGCCATCGAGGATAAAGCCTTCGACCTGTTCGAGGATGAGCACACCGCCCTCGCCCCGCCCAACGGCAAGGCACAGTTCCTGAGCTTGCGTTTCGATCAGGCGTTGCGCGGGCTCAAGGTCGATGCACCGGTGGAGTTTCTTGGTGTGGAGATCGGCCGGGTGGTGGCAGTCAATCTGGATTTCGACGCGAAAAAACGCAGCTTCCCGGTCAATGTCGGCATCGTGATCTACCCGCAACGCCTCGGTAAGGCTCACATCAAAATGCTCGAGGCCTTGAAGCATGACCCCAATGACGAAACTGCAACCGTGCGTCTGCTAGGCTCCTTCATCGAAAACGGCCTGCGAGCTCAGGCCCGTAGCGGCAATCTGTTGACCGGTCAGCTTTACATTGCGCTCGACTTCTATCCCAAGGCGGAGAAAGTCGCGTTCGATCCGGCTGCCCGCCCTATCTCTATTCCAACCATTCCCGGCAGTCTTGAGCAGTTGCAGGAAAAACTGGAAAGCATGGTCAACAAAATCAACCAGCTGCCTATCGAACGCATAGCCGGCAACCTGGACAGCAATCTCGTCGAACTGCGCAAAGGCTTAGCGCAATTCAACGCCAAGACCCTGCCCGGCGTGCAAACCACCCTGTCGGACGTCAGCAAGACCTTGCAATCGGCCAGTTCGACCCTCGCCGAAGATTCGCCGCAACGGGAACAACTGAGCCAGACCCTGGACGAGCTTGGACGCATGTCGCGCTCGTTGCGTGAACTCTCGGACTACATGGGACGGCATCCGGAATCGCTGATTCGCGGCCGCCCCGACAATGCCGCGCCGATGGATCTGCAAGGGCCACCGCGCAACTGACCACAGGAGCTACCCATGGCATTTTCGCTGAAGATCACGCTGGTCACTGCGTTGTTGCTACTCGCCGCTTGCCGCAGTGAGCCGATTCAATTCCACACCCTGACCCCGGCTCAACCGAGCGGTGCAAGCGGCGGAGCGGACATCCAGATCGAAAGCATCACCGTGCCGCCCCAGGTCGACCGTCCGCAGATCGTCATTCGTCAAGGCAACGCCGGCCTGGCAATCCTCGAAACACAATGGTGGGGCGCAAGCCTGTCGGAGGAACTGCGCAGTGCCCTGGTCGATCAACTGGTCAACAGTAACCCGCAGCGCAAAGTGTCGTTGCGCCTGGACGTTCAGCGTTTTGATTCGATACCCGGTCAGTACGCATTGATCGACGTCAAATGGCGCCTGCGCAAACTCGGCGAAGGCGATGCTGCATTAGTCACCTGCCGCAGCACCTTGCAGACGCCTTCCGGCACGAGTATCGATGAGTTGGTGGTGGCTCATCAGAACAATGTGAAGCGCTTGGCCGCCACCATCAGCCAGGCTACCGCCGGCACATCGAAAAGCTGCCCGGCAACTAAATAAACAGTCATCAGACGCCTTCCAGTTCAATGGTGAAACAACTGCCGTTGGGCTGAAGGCTGCTGTGTTCCACTCGCCAATTCTGATGGGTGCAAATCCGTTGGACCAGTGAAAGCCCCAGTCCCAGGCCTTCTCCCCGGCGCTCGTCACCGCGAACGAACGGTTGAAACATCGTATGGCGTTTTTCTTCCGAAATGCCTATGCCACTGTCTTCGACGCTGAAACCGCGCGCCCGCAGGGTCAGGCGAATGTAGCCGTGATCGGTGTAATGCCAGGCATTGCGCAGCAAATTGCCCATGACCGATCGCAGGAACGTCAGGTTATGGCGATCCGACGAAACCTGTTCATTGTCGTAGATAAACTCGATGCCTTTTTCCCGGATCAGCGGCGCCCAGATATCCACGAGAGCATCGGCGACTTCTTTGAGCGTCGCACTTGCTGCGGTATCAGAGTCTTCCCGATCGCGAGCCAGCATCAGAAACGTATCGACCAATTGCCGCATTTCGTCGCTCGCGCGGGCAATTCGACTGACTTGAGCCACAGAGCGCCGGTCAAGCGAGGGATTGGCTAGCAGCAATTCGCAGGAACTGCCCAATACCATCAATGGCGTGCGCAGTTCGTGGCTGACATCGCTGGTAAAGAGTTTTTCCCGGTCCAGTGCCTCACGCAACCGGCCCAGGGTCTGATCGAAGGCAAGCGCCAGCGCTCCCACTTCGTCGGCCGCGTAGTCGGGATGAAGCTCAGGGGCCAGTTCCAGCAACTGCTCGCGTTGACGCACCTGGTGCGCCAGACGAATGACCGGCGCCATCACACGCCTGGCCAGCATCCGGCCTAACAAAACCGCGAGCAGGATGCTCAAGACGAACCCGACGATCACCACCGAGAATAACGCCTGTTCACGCTGTTCGACGCTTCGCCGGTCTCGCAACAACACGTATTTGCGACCGCCCACCAGGCTTACCATGGCGTAGTACTTAGAACCCGCGTAGAGCGTTTCCTGAAAACCTGGTGCAAGCGCCGCCAGTTCCTTATCCAGCGCCATCGCACCCGGACCTTCCTGGATGAAAAACAGTTCGTCTTTCTCCGGCTGATGGCTCCACCCGGCGCTGTTTTCCATCGACAGCAAGCGGTGCAGCCCTCCCACCAGGCGGGAAGCCGTGATATTTCGATCCACCACATGCACGGTCGCGACGATGCCCATCGCAAATACGCCCGCGACCAAGGTACTCATCAAGGCAAATACGATGACAATCCGTTTATTCAGACTCAGTTTGAAATCCATTCTGTTGCTTGGCTCCACTGCCGGTTCAAACCGCGCCATCTGCTGAATCGGGCCGATGCCGCAGAGCCGAGACGCGAACCAAAGATAGACCATAGACCACTGTACGTGGTGTTCAAGACAAGCGCTGCAACAACCAACTAAAAAAAGTACTGAAATTTTTCTACGCAAATTTTTCACATCCCTTTCACCACTCCGACACCTGCCTTGAACTAGTGTCTTTCCAGGCCCCTTCAAGCGTTGTTACGCTGGGTTGTATTTGAAAGTTGTTCTCTATTGCGTACCGACGGGTAAACAAAACATGGTTGATCATGTATCGCGCAAACAGCCAGCGGCACGAATCGTTAAGTCGCGGCTCGGCAAACTGGTCGCGACAACGGCCGCTCTGGTTATCGCGGCACTCGTCACGGGGTTTGTCTGGTGGCCCAGATCGCCGATCAACCTGGTGACCGCCGGGTCCGAAGCGACCAACAGCCTGGTCGATCGCTGGCAAGCCGGTGAAGTGGTGGCACTGGTTCGCCATGCGGAACGCTGCGACCAGTCCAGCAATCCGTGCCTTGGCCCCGCCGACGGTATTACCCGAGTCGGCAGCGAAGCCGCCACAGCCGTGGGCCAAGGCTTTGTGCAGCTGGGCATGACCCAGACCGATGTGCTGAGCAGCCCAACCACCCGCACGGCGCAAACCTCGCGTTACATGTTCGGTAAAGACGCGGCGACCCAGGAATGGCTGGTCAGTTGTGGCAAAACCATGCGTAACGATGTGGTGGCGCACAAGCAAGCCCATCGAAATCTGGTGCTGGTCACGCACAGCGGTTGCATCAGCGACTTCGAAGCCCAGACCGGTTTCAAGCACGCGACGACCAGTAAGTATGGCAGTGCCTTGTTCGTGCAAATTGCCGCCGACGGGCAACCTCAGGTACTCGGCATTGTGAATGCCACTGACTGGCAGACGCTGTTGCACGGCAAAGCCTTGAAACAATAATCGCGGAAAAAAAAGTCGAAGCCGAGAAAGCCTTTTTGCTCGGGCAGACTATAACTAGTCCGTAACCATTAGATGGCTGACGCAACTTCTGTAGTCCACATCGCTATTGTGTTGCTTTATGTAAAAAGTTCCGCTAGTGCAAGCGTGCACCTGGCGGAGCAACATCCTTCTGCGCCAAGGTCGAGTCATGACGTCCAATAACTTGTTGCCCCACCCCGACGGCTCTTTATTGCGTGGCACCGCGCGTGCGCTGCCCATCACCGAACGCTGGATCGTGCCCGGCTTGCTGCTGGCGTACGTGGTCTTCTACCTGCTGCCGCTAGTCACCCATGGTCTATGGATTCCCGATGAAACCCGCTATGGCCAGATCAGTCAGGAAATGCTGCTGAGCGGTAACTGGGTGTCCCCGCACTTCATGGGTATCCGCTACTTCGAGAAACCCATCGCCGGTTACTGGATGATCGCCATCGGTCAAGCGGTGTTTGGCGACAATCTGTTTGGTGTGCGTATCGCTTCGGCGCTGAGCACCGGGCTGAGCGTCTGGCTGACTTACCTGATTGCTCGCCGATTCTGGAATGATCCGAGCAAGAGCTTTATCTGCGCCTTGCTCTACATGAGCTTCGGCCTGATCGCCGGGCAAGCCGGATACGCCAACCTCGATCCGCAATTCACGCTCTGGGTCAACTTGAGCCTGGTCGCGTTGTGGTTTGCCATCGATAGCCATTCCTCCCGCGGCAAACTCGGCGCTTGGGCGCTGTTGGGTTTTGCCTGTGGCATGGGCTTCATGACCAAGGGCTTTCTCGCCTGGTTGTTGCCGGTGTTGATCGCCCTGCCCTACATGATTTGGCAGCGACGCCTGGGCGAGCTGTTGCGCTACGGACCACTGGCGGTGGTCGTGGCCGCGGTGGTCTGCCTGCCGTGGGTGCTCGCCATTCACCATCAGGAACCGGATTTCTGGCGGTTTTTCTTCTGGCACGAACACATCCGCCGTTTCGCTGGCGAAGATGCGCAACACGCGCGCCCGTGGTGGTTCTATTTGCCGCTGCTGGTCGCCTCGAGCCTGCCGTGGGCTGCCTTGTTGCCAACGACACTCGTTCAGGCCTGGCAGCAAAAGCGCCAGCCCGTAATCGGCTTTCTGTTGCTCTGGATGCTGTTGCCGCTGGCATTCTTCAGCTTCAGTAGCGGCAAACTGCCGACCTACATCATGCCGTGTCTGTTGCCTCTGGCGTTGCTGATGGGACACGCAGTGATGGAGCTATTGAATCAAGGACGAGGCCGGATCATTCGCATCAACGGCGTGATCAACGTCGTCATCGCCACCAGCGCCCTGATCGCCCTGCTTTATCTGCAAGCCACCAAGGAAGTCTACGAAAACACCGAGATGTTCACCCTGTCCCTGGCGTTCATCGTGTTGCTCGGCTGGATCATCACCAACGCCTTGCAGGTGCTGCGTCCATTGATATTCTGGGCCATGCCGGCACTCGGCATCTGGCTGCTGGTAGCGTTGTTGCCGGCAGCGATGCCGGCGCAGATCGTCAATAGCCAAATGCCTGACCAGTTCATCGCCGAGCATCTGGATGCCTTGAGTCAGACGACATCGTTGCTCAGCAACGATCTGGGCGCGGCGTCAGCCTTGTCGTGGCGCCTGAAGCGACCTCAGGTCGATCTGTTCAACACTGTCGGCGAGCTGAAATATGGCCTCGACGATCCCGCCATGGCGTCACGTAAAGTCACCCTGGACAACGTCGGGCAATGGATGACCGAGGCCCGCAAAAAAGGCGCGGTCGGCGTGGTGATGCGGGTTAACAGTGTCGCGGAGATGCAGGAAGTCGAGATGTTGCCCATCGATGGCAAGCGCTATCAGCGCGGCCACCTGGAGATTCTGATATTCCCGCAGAGCCAACCCTGACACCGTTCTTCCTACAGGAAACCCGCTATGAACCTTCGGGCTAGTGACAGGGGCGCCTTGGCGCTCCTGCTCGGCGCCTCTGCGCTGATTTTGTTGTTGGGCCTGGGCACGCGGGAGTTATGGGGGCCGGAAACCCGCTGGGCCAACATCGCGTTGCAAATGCTCCAGAGCGGTGACTATTTCGATCCCTACCTCAAGGGCGGGCCGTATTACGACAAACCGCTGCCCTCCTACTGGCTGATCACGGCCACCGCCTGGCTGACCGGCGGTTTAGGGCACTGGTCATTACGCTTGTCTTCGGTGGTTGCCGCCTGGCTGAGCGTCTGGCTGGTGTACTTGATCGGCGAGCAGCTAATGCGCAAAGGCACCGGATTGATTGCCGGGTGGATGCTGGCGACCACCTTTTATTTCGTGTTCTGGGCACGGGTCGCCACCGCCGACATCCTCACCGTCTGCGGTGTGCTGGCGGCGGTGTGGTGGTATTGGCGCGGGCCGCAAGACACGCGTTTCAGCCGTTACCTGGTGTTTTTCCTGCTGTTGTCCCTGACCTCATTGTTCAAAGGCCTGATCGGCTTCATTCTGCCGGGCTTGCTGCTATTACCGCATGTGGTGCAGGACGGTCGCTGGAAAAGCCATCTCAATCTGCGGCTGTGCGGCGCCCTGGTCATCGCCGGGGCGTTTTACATGACGCCATTCATATTGTCGCACCTCTACGGCGCGCCGACTTATGGCGAAAGTGGCCTGGGCCTGGTGCTGCGGGAAAACGTCGTGCGGTTTTTCCAGCCCTTCGACAACATCGGACCGATCTACACCTATTTGATTTACCTCCCGGTCTACACTCTGCCATGGGCGCCTTGCTGGATGCTGGGGTTGTGGTTTGCGCTGCGCCACTGGCGCAGCGTCGAACCCAATACGCGCTGGCTGGTTTGGGGGTTGGGTCTGTTGATGCTGTTTTTCACGGCCAGCGGCAGTCGACGCAGTTACTACGTATTGCCCCTGGTGCCCTTCGCCCAGTTGCTGGGCGCCTGGTGGATCACCCGGCGAATGGCCGAACGCAACGCCACAGACAGGTTCGGTAGTCGCCGATTGAAAATCGGTTTCGGCCTGACCGCTGTGTTGTTGATGGCGATACTCGGTGTGTTCTATCCCTGGACCAACGGCGGTGGCGGCGTGGTTCAGTTCGGTGAGACGGTCAGGCTTGAGGCCAGCAAACGCGCACCGCTCAATACATGGCGCATGGTGATGATCGAGGTGGACAACAAAGTGCCGATGTACCTGCAAACCGGCGGCGCCCCCTTCTATTACGTGCAGCAAAGCCAGGACTTTCCTCGCACCGGCGATACCGCCGCGCTGATGACCTGGCTGGACAACACCAGCGGCCAGCACTGGGACCCGCAACGCACCATCGTTATCACCCAGTACCGCAACGGTGATGCAGTACCGCTGGACTACCTGAGTGCCGACCATCAGGTCATCACCACCACGCCCACCAACGGCGAGCGCATATTCCACGGCCGTGAAGACCAGAGCGTGGCGTATATTCCCCGGGCCGAATAGGTGTCAGTGCAGGCGCTTGCTGTCGATCTTCGTCGCCAGGGTTTCCAGCGCCTCAGTACACGCAGTCAGATCCGGCGACCCGGTTCTGACTTGCTTCAACGCCCGGTCCAGGGACTTGTCGATGGAGGTCCAGCCTTCAGGATCAATCGGTCGCAGTTGTTCCTCGTTTTGGTCCCAGGCACTTTCCAGGTCAGTGATCCTGGCCCTTGCACCTTTCATGTCGCCACTGCCCAGTAGCTTTTCGGTGTCGGTAATGATGGCCATCAGGTAGGACAGATCGCCCATCGACCCGGCGGGAGTGGCTGCTACGGGGATGGCGGCACTGATCTGCTTGCTATCAAACTTGGCCAGCAGGGTCTTCAAGGCTTCGGCACAGGCTTGCGGATCCGGGTTGCCGGAGCGCAGTTGGGACAGTGCACGATCAATCGATTTATCGACCGAAGTCCAGTCAGCCGGCGACTTCGGCTGCAAGGTTTCTTCGGCTTGATCCCACGCTGTTTCCAGATCGGTGATGCGAGCCTTGGCTGCTTTCAGGTCGCCGGCGTCCACTAAACGGGCAGTGTCTACGGTAATCGTCCGGAAACTCGACAAATCGCCAAGGGAACCGGTCACCGTCGAGGCGCTCACCGTCGTTTTACCGGCCGTTGCCTGAGCCGGCACCCAGAACCACCCACCGACGCCGACCGTGCAGACGAACAGCAGTGCCCCCAGGAACGGCGTGGACGCCAGATGCGGGACACGCTTGGGGCTGAGTTTCAATGTTGAACCAACCTTCGCCACCCGAAAGCTTCGCCGGGAAAGCGTCAGCCAGATAGCGCTGGACATGAAAATCGACGACACCGCGCCGGATATCAGACCCAGCACCAGAGCCAGCGAGAACATCTGCAACGGTTCGCAGGCAAACAGATACAGGCAGGTCGACGCCATCACCACTGTCAGCACGGTGTACAGCGAACGCCTCAGGGTCTGGCTGATGCTCAGGTTGATCAGGCTCCACAAGGCCAGCGCATCCACCGGCGGGGACTTTTTCACGTTTTCGACAATGCGTCCGAAGATCACGATCTTGTCGTTCAGTGAATAGCCGATGATCGTCAGCAATGCAGCGATGTAAGTGACGTCGATCTCGAACTTGAACAGCGAGAAGATCGCCGAAACGATGAGGATGTCCTGAACGATCGGCAGCAAGGTTGCCAAGGCGATGGCCCAGGAGAAACGCAGGCCGATATAGATTGCGATGCTGGCGAATGCCGCAATCACCGCATAAATGGCCCGAGTGGCAAAATCCCGTGCAACGCCCGGGTCTGCGGTGTTTTCCTCGTACTCTACGGTCTGATACTTACCCTTGAACGCAGTAATGATCTGCTTCAGATCAGCGGGCTTGAGCACTTCATCGAAGCGTACGGCGATGTGCTGATTCTGTGCACCGCCCACGGCCACGGTGGCCGGGATGGTGCCCGCCCCGGTCATGATTTGCGTGGCGGTTTCCTGAGTGATCGCACGGTCGACGTCGATGTCCAGCGCAGTGCCGGCGGTAAAATCAATGTCCAGGTTCAGGCCGTGAGCGCGGTAATACAGCGAGCCGGAAACGATGGTCAGCAACGAGACCACAATCGCCGTTTTACCCAGGCCCACGAAGTTGAAACGGCGAGCCTTGGTGGCGCGCGGCTTGCTCTTTCCGATCAACCAACGCTGGCTGACCCACTGGGTATCGACCAGCCACAGCATCAGCTGGCGAATCAGCAAGAAGTTAGTGGCGACACTGATCACGATGCTCACCAGCATGGTCAGCGCAAATCCTTGAATCGGCCCGATGCCGGCCGCGAACAAGGCAATCATCGCCAGCGCGGTCACCAGGTTTGCATCACGTATCGTCGGCAGCGAGCCTTTGAAACCGTTATCCACGGCTTCGCGCAGAGACCGGCCAAGGTCGATTTCCTCGCGAATACGTTCCAGGCAAATGATGCTCGCATCCGCCGCCATGCCAATGCCCAGCACAAACGCGACCACCGCCGACAGCGACAAGGTGGCACCCGAGGCGGTGAATACAATCAGCAATAGCCACAGGTAGACCAGCGTACAAAACGCGGCGATCAAACCGGCAGTGCGGTACAGCCCCACCAGCAACAGGAAAATACAGGCGATGCCGATCAAACCTGCCTGAACGGTTTCCGCCAGCGCGGTTTTGCCGAGTACGCTGCCGACGGTCTGGGTGTATTTCTCGGTCAGCTGCGTGGGCAACCCCTGCGAACTTCCGAGCAGCGAGCGTGATTCTTCGGCGGACGTCAGGCCTGCCAGTTTCACCCGAATATGGTTGGCGCCCTCGACCCGGATGTCCGGTTCGGTAATACCAATGCTGTCGGCGCGTTTACTCAGGATCGCGACCGTCTGCAACAAGTCATCCTTGGCGAGCCGGGTTTTGCCCGGTGCCGGGTTCACAACGTAATAAATCTCGTAACCACCGCGAAACTCCAGCCCGAAGCGCACATGAGTGGCCAGGCTGGAAAATGTCGCAGCCACCAGACAGGCCAGCAGCCCCGTCAGGAGGATGAACGACAGGCGTCGACTGGAAAGGCTCATGGAAGAAATCCAGAAAAGGGACTGAAAAGCGAATCGAAGCCGAAGGGCTCGCTCACCACTGGCGGGCAGTCTAAAGAAGCGAAAATGAACCGCTTGTTAACGAAGTCACATGGCTGTGCGACGGCTTGCCAGTGCGTGCCGGACATGCAATGAATGCACGCCTGCAATGCCTGATCAGGAAGCGAGCGATGAAGGTTCTGGTGGCCGAAGACAATGCCCTGCTGGGTAACAGCATCAAGCGCGGGCTTGAGGAAGAAGGCTGGGTGGTGGATCTGGCCAGGGACGGCAAAGAGGCCTTGTACTATGCCGATGCCAGTGAATACGACGTGTTGGTGCTGGACTGGATGCTGCCGCAGATATCGGGTCTGGAAGTACTCAGCGTGGTGCGCGGCAAGGGCAACGACGTGCCGGTGATCATGGTCACGGCCAGAAGCGAAGTAGTGGATCGGGTGCAGGGCCTGGATCGCGGCGCCGACGATTATCTGAGCAAACCTTTCGAAATGATCGAATTGGTGTCGCGGCTCAATGCCCTCTATCGGCGCTCGATCGCCCGTGGCTCGAAATCGCTGACACTGGGCAATCTGAACATCGAACTCGACACCTTGCGGGTCAGCATCGGCGACCGTCCGCTGGATCTCACGGGCATGGAATACAATCTACTGGTGGCGCTGGCCGGCAAGGCGAATCAGTTGCAGACCCGCACGGTATTGCTGGGGTTGCTCTACCCTTTCGACAGCGAGCCGGACAGCAACAGCCTGGACGTGCTGCTCAATCGCCTGCGACGCAAGTTGGCTGGGGCCGACGTCGAGATTGAAACCGTTCGCGGCAAAGGGTTGATCCTTCGTGTGGCGTAACCTGGCACTGAACATCAAAATCGCGCTCACGCTGTTCGTGGTTCAGGCGTGTGTGTTGCTCGTCGGCTATGTGTGGCTGAGTCATTGGGTGCAAACCACCCGGCTCGATGAACTGCGGCACCATCTCGATACCCAGTCGGACGTCATCGAGTCGCTGATCAGCGTCGAAAACGCGCAGTTGGTCTATCAGCGCCAGGGTGAATTCGCCTCGGAACTGGATCACGATCACGACCTGTTTTTTGACTTGTCATCGATATCGGGTGAGATGCTGCAAGAATCCTGGGGACCAACGCCGTCAATGCGCAAAGCGCTTCGCGAGGCCATGAGTCAGGTTCGCGCGGGCGACGAAGAGACGTTCCTGTTCGATGTCGGTCACGAGAAATGGATCGCACAGATGGGCGACCTTGAGCGCGCCAGCCCCGAAGGCCCGCTGAAAGCCAGGCTGCTGGTGGCCACCAACGCGCAACCGGTGCTCAATGCGGTCAACGCCTTCAAACGGGTGGTGGCGCTGGCCGCGATAGGGATATTGCTGTTGACGACGCTTGGCAGTTTTATCGTGGTGTCGCTCTCCACCCGCAACCTTCGCCATTTCGCTCGACAACTGCGCACCTTGAAGCCGCCGGAATTCACCCGCCGGGTGGTGTTCGAGGCGCACTCGGCGGAAGAAAAACTGCTGTTCGACAGCTACGCGCAAATGGAAGCGGCGGTTCAGGAGGTGCTGGAACATCAACGGCTGTTTATCGCCAACGCCTCCCATGAACTGAAGACGCCGATTGCTGCCGTGACCTCTGCGCTAGAGGTCATTCTGGCGCGGCCACGGCACGCCGAAGATTACGCCCAGACCTGTCGTGATGTGCTGGCCGAAATGCAGGTGCTCAAGCGCCTGTCTCTCGGCCTGTTGGACCTTGCGCAACTGGAGGGCACCGCCGAGATTGCCGGGCAGGCAAGCGGGTTGAATGACAATGCGCTCAATGCCGTCGAGCGTTGGCGCAAGGCTGCCGAACTCAAAGGTCTCAGTCTCTCCCTGCATCTGCTGGAGGATTATCAGGCCCAAGTCGCCGGAGGACCGGAACAGTGGGAAGTGGTGTTTGGCAACCTGCTGGACAACGCCATCAAGTACACCCCGGCCGGCGGCGCCGTCGACGTCACGCTGGACGAACATCCGGGCAGCGGTTTGATCATCCGGATCACCGATAACGGTGCAGGCATGTCCGCGCAAGAAGTCCGGCAATTGGGGCAAGTGTTTTTCCGTGCCGACGCCGCACGGTCGCAATCATCGTCGTTCGGGCTTGGCTTTGCCCACTGCAAGCGGATTGTCGAAAGACTGGGTGGACATCTGACGGTTCAAAGTACGCCGCAGACAGGAACACGCGTGACCATTGCCATGATGCGTTATAAGCCTTGAGCCCCACGTCACCTCAGACCAGGCCAAAGTTCAGCCAAGAGGCCCAAGGCCACACTCCGATCGAAGATATCGCTTGAAAGTTGCCCACCACCGTGTCGGCTCAAGTTTTCCGTCGACCGTGAAATGACATCTATTTACGATTTTTTTGACGTTTTTTTCTCATTTGGCGCTCTACATTCGCGGCGACTCAAACATGCAAATGATTCGCATTGTTCCCATAATGAATCTGCGCGTGTTGACTAAAAAAACAGGAGCCGTCAACAGAATGATTTCCCGTATCCCCTCGTTCCTTAAAAACGCATTGCTGACCACTGCTTTCCTCAGCGCCGGTCACGTGTATGCCGCTGCGCAGACGGAGGGTATCGTGGTCTACAACGCTCAACACGAAAGCCTGACCAAATCCTGGGTCGAAGGTTTCACCAAGGAAACCGGCATCAAAGTGACCGTGCGCAATGGCGACGACACCGAGATGGGCAATCAGCTCGTGCAGGAAGGTGCAGCCTCCCCGGCCGACGTGTTCCTGACCGAAAACTCCCCGGCGATGGTGCTGGTCGACAACGCGGGGCTGTTTGCACCGGTTGCGCCGAGCACGCTGGAACAAGTGGGCGCGGCCTATCGTCCGGCGCATGGCAAATGGGTAGGGATTGCCGCACGCTCCACGGTGTTCGTCTATAACCCAAGCAAGCTGGCTGAAGCAGACTTGCCAAAATCGTTGATGGACCTCGCCGCACCGAACTGGAAAGGTCGCTGGGCCGCTTCGCCAGCCGGTGCCGACTTCCAGGCCATCGTCGCAGCGGTACTGGAACTCAAGGGTGAAGCCGCCACCCTCGACTGGCTGAAAGCGATGAAAACCAACTTCACCGCCTACCGGGGCAACAGCGCCGTGCTCAAGGCGGTCAATGCCGGTCAGATCGACAGCGGCGTGATCTATCACTATTACAGCTTCGTCGATCAGTCCAAGACCGGCGAGAACAGCAAGAACACCTCGCTGAGCTACTTCAAACACAAGGATCCAGGTGCCTTTGTCAGCCTGTCCGGCGGTGGCGTCCTGGCCTCCAGTCAACACAAGGAACAGGCTCAGGCATTCCTGAAATGGATTACCGGCAAAGACGGCCAGGCGATCCTCAAGAACGGCAACTCGTTTGAATACGCCGTGGGCAAGAATGCAGAGTCCAATCCGAAACTGGTGCCGCTGCAGCAACTCGACGCTCCGACTGTCGACGTCTCGAAACTCGACAGCAAAAAGGCGGTTGAGCTGATGACCCAGGCCGGGTTGCTCTAATTGTTGCCTGAAACGCTACCGGCAGAGGTCGCTGCGGCGTCCTCTGTAAACTTGCGCGCACGCTCTCGCGGCGTCTTCTCGGGCCGCGGCGGCGCCTGGGTGATTAGCCTGTCGGTGCTGATGTCGTTGCTGGCGTTGCTGCCGATTGCTTTCGTGATCGGCGTATCGGTGCAGACTGGCTGGGCGACGCTGGTGACGCTGGTATGGCGCCCACGCGTCGGCGAGTTGCTGATCAACACCGTGCTGCTGGTGGTGCTCACCATTCCCTTGTGCATCGCACTGGGTCTGGCGCTGGCCTGGTTGACGGAACGCACCAACTTGCCGGGGCGGCGCTGGTGGTCGCTGTTGGCGACGGCGCCGCTGGCGGTGCCGGCATTCGTGCACAGCTATGCGTGGGTCAGTCTGGTGCCACCGATTCATGGCCTGTTTGCCGGCGTTCTGGTGTCGGTCATCGCCTATTTCCCGTTTCTTTACCTGCCGATAGCAGCGACTTTGCGCCGGCTCGATCCGGCTATCGAAGATGTCTCCGAGTCGTTGGGGCTCAAGCCCTGGGCAGTGTTCTTTCGCGTGGTGCTGCCGCAGTTGCGCCTGGCCATCTGCGGCGGTGCCTTGCTGGTGGGGCTGCACCTGCTGGCCGAGTACGGTCTGTACGCGATGATTCGCTTCGACACCTTCACCACGGCCATCTTCGATCAGTTCAAGTCCACCTTCAACGGGCCTGCCGCCAATATGCTGGCCGGCGTCCTCGCGCTCTGCTGCCTGGCCATGCTGACGGCCGAGTCGGCTGCTCGCGGCACGGCGCGCTACGCCCGGGTCGGGTCGGGAAGCGCGCGCGAACAAAGGATTGTGCGCTTGAAGTTGCGCACCACCCTGCTCGCGCTGACGCTGCAAGGCATGACCTGTGTGCTGGCACTCGGTGTGCCGTTGATCACCCTTGGCAAGTGGCTGATCGACGGTGGCGCGCCAGTCTGGAACCTGAGCGAACTGCTGCCGGCGCTGGAGCAGACGCTGATGCTCGGGGCCGCCGGCGCGCTCATTACCACATGCGCGGCCATCCCGATCGCCTGGCTGTCGATTCGCTCACCGGGCCCGTTGCAACGTGTACTGGAAAGCTGCAACTACATTACCAGCGCGTTGCCGGGGATTGTCGTTGCGCTGGCGCTGGTAACGCTGACGATTCATTTTGCCCGGCCGATTTACCAGACCACCATCACGGTGCTGCTGGCGTATTTACTGATGTTTTTGCCCCGCGCCCTGGTGAGTTTGCGCGCAGGCATCGCCCAGGCGCCGGTGGAACTGGAGAACATGGCGCGCAGCCTCGGCCGTTCGCCTGGTCGGGCGTTGTGGCTGATCACTCTGCGCCTGGCCGCACCCGGTGCTGCCGCCGGCGCTGCGCTGGTGTTTCTGGCGGTCAGCAATGAGTTGACCGCCACCCTGCTGCTCGCCCCCAATGGCACGCGCACCCTGGCTACCGGTTTCTGGGCAATGACCAGTGAAATCGACTATGCCGCCGCGGCGCCCTATGCCTTGCTCATGATTCTGCTGTCGCTTCCGTTAACCGGACTTCTTTACCATCAATCCAAACGCACGGCTGGCCGATGAACGCTCTTGAACTCCACTCGATCTGCAAGTCCTACGGTTCTCACCGAGCCCTGGAGAACATCAGCCTGTCGGTGCCGACGGGAAGCCGTACGGTGATCGTCGGCCCGT
This sequence comes from Pseudomonas sp. GR 6-02, assembly GCF_001655615.1. Lineage (GTDB taxonomy): Bacteria > Pseudomonadota > Gammaproteobacteria > Pseudomonadales > Pseudomonadaceae > Aquipseudomonas. The sequence continues at coordinate 3,173,497 of NZ_CP011567.1, read as the reverse complement.
CCGGTTCGGGCAAGACCACCTTGCTGCGAATGATCGCCGGTTTCGAGTTCCCGGACTCGGGCAGCCTTGCGCTCAATGGTCAAATGCTGGTCGACGGCACCCGCGAGGTCCCCGCGCATCAACGCTTGATCGGCTATGTTCCGCAGGATGGTGCGCTGTTCCCGCACATGACCGTAGCCGCCAACATCGGTTTCGGGCTGGCGGCCAAGGGCGTTGCCAAACAGGAACGTGTCGCCGAGTTGATGGACAGCGTGGCACTGGACTCGAGTATGGCCAATCGTTGGCCGCATGAACTCTCCGGCGGCCAGCAACAGCGTGTCGCGCTGGCCCGGGCCCTGGCGCAACAACCACGGCTGATGTTGCTGGACGAGCCGTTTTCGGCACTCGATACCGGTTTGCGCGCCGCCATGCGCAAATTGGTCGCAAGGCTTCTGGCTGACGCCGGTGTCACGACCATTCTGGTGACTCACGATCAAAGTGAAGCGTTGTCATTCGCCGATCAGTTGGCGGTGATGCGTCAGGGCCGGCTAGTGCAATCCGGACATCCGCTGGACCTTTACCGCTATCCCGCCGATGAACAAACCGCCCTGTTTCTCGGGGATGCCGTGGTCATGCCGGCCAGAATCGAAGCGGGTTGGGCTCATTGCGATCTGGGTCGCATACCGGTCAACAACCACAGAAACAACCGATCAGCGCAAATCATGCTGCGCCCCGAGCAACTTCAGCTGATCAGCGCGCCCCACGGCCTGGAGCAACAGGACGGCTGTCGCGGCGTGGTCACCGAATGCGACTTCGGCGGTAATACCTGCACATTGACCGTGGAATTGCAGACGTTGAACGCTGATGACCGTCCGGGGCGTTCATTGCTGGTGCGCAGTTCCGGCATGCATGCGCCACCCGCTGGGAGCGAGGTTCATGTGTCGACCATCGGCCATGCTCATGTACTGAGCGAACCTTAAGCTTTTGAATCGGTAACGGGCGAGAAACGAAATCGCCCCCGAATATAACAATTCAAAAAAACAACTAAGCAATGCAGCGCAAGTCCATCAAGGCAGACACTTCTGTACGCCTTTCCCTACAAAAAATGCGATGAGCCGGTAGAAGCCTGAACAGTGCCTGTATGGGCTTGAAATAAAACGAATCACCTACCGGTTTTTCATGTTCCTTTCACAAAATCGCGCTTACCCTCAACGGATCACAGATGGCGTCTTGATAGCGTCCAACCCGTCGGGCATGACAAGCAAAGTCAACCGATGTAATTTGTCACAAATTACTGGCAACTGCTTGATGCCGCTTTTGTTTTAGCGTCTACGCTGATGTTGGATCCAACGTTCAAGCCTGATAGTCTAATTTTTTTTCAGTTCCGAGGTGCCCATGAGTCAGGCGTTTCTCCCCTTCTCTCGCCCGAGTATCGGCGATGAAGAAATTGCTGCGGTAGAGCAAGTACTGCGCTCTGGCTGGATCACTACCGGGCCGAAAAACCAGCAACTGGAAGAACACTTCGCCAACTATGTCGGCTGTCGGCATGCCGTCGCATTGTCCTCGGCCACCGGTGGCATGCACATTACTTTGTTGGCCTTGGGTATCGGTCCCGGTGACGAAGTCATCACTCCGTCCCAGACCTGGGTGTCGACCGCCAACATGATCTGCCTGCTCGGTGCGACGCCGGTTTTTGTCGACGTTGACCGCGACACGTTGATGAGCGACCTGGAGAGCATCGAAGCGGCGATCACGCCTCGCACCAAGGCAATCATTCCGGTGCATTACGCCGGCGCGGCATTCGACCTCGATCCGCTCTACGCTCTGGCCGACAAACATGGCATCACCGTCATCGAAGACGCGGCTCACGCAGCGGGCACTTTCTATAAAGGTCGGCATGTCGGCGCCCAAGGCACGGCGATCTTCTCGTTCCACGCGATCAAGAACATGACCTGCGCCGAGGGCGCGATGTTCGTCAGCGACGATGAAGCCCTGGCCAATCGGGTACGCATGCTCAAGTTCCATGGCCTGGGCGTCGACGCCTACGACCGCCTCACCCACGGCCGCAAACCCCAGGCCCAGGTGATCGAACCCGGCTTCAAGTACAACCTGGCCGACATCAATGCCGCCATCGCCCTGGTTCAGCTGGAACGCCTGGACGCGATCAACGCCAAGCGCACAGAGCTGGCCCAGACCTACCTGCAACGCCTTGAAGGCCTGCCGGTGCAACCGCTGGCCATTCCGGCCCATGCGCAACAGCACGCCTGGCATCTGTTCATCCTGCGCATCGACGCCGAACGTTGCGGGCTGGATCGCGAGGCGTTCATGAAGGCGTTGCAGGAACAGAACATCGGCACAGGTATTCACTTCATCGCCACCCACCTGCACACTTACTACCGGCAGCGTTTCCCCAACATCTACCTGCCCAACACCGAATGGAACTCGGCGCGGCTGTGTTCGATCCCGTTGTTCCCCGACATGACCACCGATGATGTCGATCGTGTCGTCGGCGCCATTGAAAAAACACTGGACAGAAGCCTGTGAAACCTTATCCGATCCGTTGCGTATCAATCGTCATCCCGGTCTATAACGAGGAGGACAGTCTGCCCGAGTTGCTTCGGCGCACCGAAGCGGCGTGCCAGCAACTGCACCATGACTACGAAATTGTGCTGGTCGACGACGGCAGCCGCGACAACTCGGCGCAAATCCTCGAGGAGGCGGCCAGTCTCGACGGCAGCCCGGTGGTGGCGGTCATTCTCAACCGCAACTACGGCCAGCACGCGGCGATCATGGCAGGGTTCGAACAATGCAAGGGCGACGTGGTGATCACCCTCGACGCCGACCTGCAGAACCCGCCTGAAGAAATCCCGCGGCTGGTGGCTCAGGCCGAACTGGGCTATGACGTAGTCGCCACGGTGCGCAACAACCGTCAGGACTCGGCCTTGCGTCGCTGGCCGTCGAAGCTGATCAACCTTGCCGTGCAACGCTCCACCGGTGTTGCCATGAGCGACTACGGCTGCATGCTGCGCGCCTACCGCCGCACCATCGTCGACGCCATGCTCGCCTGCCGCGAACGCAGCACGTTCATCCCGATCCTGGCCAACAGCTTCGCCCGGCACACCACGGAAATTCTGGTGACCCACGCCGAGCGTGAACACGGCGAATCCAAATACAGCCCGATGCGCCTGATCAACCTGATGTTCGATCTGATCACCTGCATGACGACCACGCCCCTGCGATTGCTGAGCATCGTCGGCTTCGGCATGGCCGGCCTAGGCGTGCTGTTCGCCATCGCGTTGATTGTGCTGCGCATGGCTTTCGGCGCCGGTTGGGCGGGCGGCGGTACGTTCGTCCTGTTCGCCGTACTGTTCGTTTTCACCGGCGGGCAATTCATTGGCATGGGCCTGCTGGGCGAGTACCTGGGTCGCATGTACAGCGACGTCCGGGCACGTCCACGGTTCTTTATCGAAAAAGTTTTACGTAGCACCCCTTCTGCTCCTGCCCCCGTTGTCACCGTTGACGGTCTCACTTCCACTTCTTCAGATCAGGTTCTCTCATGAGTGCAAAAGCTGTTGTCTTCGCTTATCACGATATTGGCTGTGCCGGCATCGAATCCCTGCTTGCCAGCGGTTTCGAGATTGCAGCCGTGTTCACCCATCCCGATGACCCGAAGGAAAATGCGTTCTATGGCTCGGTTGCGCAACTGTGCGCCCGTAAAGGCATCCCGGTGCATGCCCCGGAAGACGCCAACCACCCGCTGTGGATCGAGCGCATCAGCAAACTCAATCCCGAGTACCTGTTTTCGTTCTACTACCGCAACCTGCTGAGCGAACCACTGTTGGCCACGGCCAGCAAAGGCGCCTTCAACCTGCACGGTTCGTTGCTGCCTCGCTACCGTGGCCGCGCACCGGCCAACTGGGTACTGGTCAACGGTGAAACCGAGACCGGCGTGACCCTGCACCGCATGGTCAAACGTGCCGATGCCGGCGCCATCATTGCCCAGGAGCGGGTAGCGATCGAGCGCGCCGACACCGCGCTGACCCTGCACGCCAAATTGCGCCAGGCCGCCAGCGATCTGCTGCGCGACACCTTGCCTGCCTTGCTTCAGGGCAAAATCAGCGAAACCCCACAGGACGAATCCAAAGCCACAGTGTTTGGCCGTCGCACCCCGGCGGACGGCAAACTGGTCTGGAGTAAACCTGCCGAAGAACTGTTCAATCTGGTCCGCGCCGTGACCCAACCTTACCCGGGCGCGTTCTGTGCCGTGGGCGAGCACAAGTTGATTGTCTGGAGCGCGGATGTCGTCAAGGGCAACGAAGGCCAGGCACCGGGCCGGGTTATCAGCGTCGATCCGCTGCGCATCGCCTGCGGCGAAGACTCGCTGGTGGTCAACGCCGGCCAACGCAACGACAACGGCCTGTACCTCAGCGGTCCACAACTGGCCAATGAGCTGGGGCTGGTCGACGGTTCTGTGCTGCGTGGCGCCGAATCGGGCCGTGCACCGCGTCGCACCCGCGTGCTGATCCTTGGCGTCAACGGCTTCATCGGCAATCACCTGTCCGAGCGCCTGCTGCGTGACGACCGCTATGAAGTGTACGGCCTGGACATCGGCTCGGACGCCATCGAGCGCCTGCGCAGCCATCCGAACTTCCACTTCGTCGAAGGCGATATCAGCATCCACTCGGAGTGGATCGAGTACCACATCAAGAAATGCGACGTGGTCCTGCCGCTGGTGGCGATCGCCACGCCGATCGAATACACCCGCAATCCGCTGCGTGTATTCGAACTGGACTTCGAAGAGAACCTGAAACTGGTTCGCTACTGCGTCAAATACAACAAGCGCGTGATCTTCCCGTCGACCTCCGAAGTCTATGGCATGTGCCAGGACGCCAACTTCGACGAAGACAGCTCCAACCTGGTGGTTGGGCCGATCAACAAGCAACGCTGGATCTACTCGATCTCCAAGCAGCTGCTTGACCGAGTGATCTGGGCTTACGGCCAGAAAGGCCTGAACTTCACCCTGTTCCGCCCTTTCAACTGGATGGGCCCACGCCTGGACCGTCTGGACTCGGCGCGTATCGGCAGCTCCCGGGCCATCACCCAGTTGATCCTGAACCTGGTGGAAGGCACGCCAATTCGCCTGTTCGACGGCGGCGAACAAAAACGCTGCTTCACCGACATCGCCGATGGCGTCGAAGCCCTGGCGCGGATCATCGACAACGACAACGATGTCTGCAACGGCCAGATCATCAACATCGGCAACCCGGACAACGAAGCCAGCATTCGTCAGCTGGGCGAAGAACTGCTGCGTCAGTTCGAAGCTCACCCGTTGCGCGACAACTTCCCGCCATTCGCCGGTTTCCGCGATATCGAAAGCAAGGCTTTCTACGGCACTGGCTATCAGGACGTGTCTCACCGCAAACCGAGCATCGCCAACGCCAAGCGTCTGCTTGACTGGGCACCCACCGTGGAGATGAAGGAAACCATCGGCAACACGCTGGACTTCTTCCTGCGCGAGGCCATGCTCGAAATCGCGGACAAAAAACGTTGATGCAGGCAGGCCTTCGAATCGATGTCGACACCTACCGAGGCACCCGTGAAGGGGTGCCGCGGTTACTCGAAATACTCGATGAAGCACAGGTCAAGGCGACGTTTTTCTTCAGCGTCGGGCCAGACAACATGGGGCGCCACTTGTGGCGCCTTATCCGTCCGCAGTTTCTCTGGAAGATGCTTCGTTCCAACGCTGCCGGCCTGTATGGCTGGGATATTTTGTTGGCAGGCACTGCGTGGCCGGGTAAACCGATCGGTCGGGACCTCGGGCACCTGATGCGTCAAGCCCAGGCGGCTGGGCATGAAGTCGGCCTGCACGCCTGGGATCACCACGGCTGGCAGGCCAATGCCGGACGCTGGAGCCAGGCGCAACTGATCGAGCAGATTCGTCGTGGCGTCGACAGCCTCAGTGACATCCTCGGCCAAAAAGTCGAATGCTCGGCTTCCGCCGGTTGGCGGGCGGACGAGCGTGTGATCGAAGCCAAGCAAGGTTTCGGCTTTCGCTACAACAGCGATTGTCGGGGCCAGCACCTGTTCCAGCCAATCCTGACCAATGGTAGTCTGGGCGCACCGCAGATTCCGGTGGACCTGCCGACCTTCGACGAAGTGGTTGGCCCGACCGTTGCAGCCAAAGACTTCAACACTTTCATTCTTGAGCGGTTCTCCCCGCAAAAACTCAATGTCTACACTGTCCATGCCGAAGTAGAAGGGATTCTGATGGCCAACGATTTTCGCCAATTATTGGCCGATGCTCGCCAACGTGATATTCATTTCCAACCCTTGGGCAATTTGCTTCCCGACGCCCCCGCCATCTTGCCTAAGGGCCGGGTCGTACGCGGCACTCTTGAGGGTCGCGAAGGCTGGCTAGGGGTTCAAGGCGCATGAGCAAACCCTGGGCATTGCCGTTATTACTGGTCGTTCTGGCGCTGGCGTACCTGCTGCCGCTAGGCTCTCACGGCCTTTGGATTCCCGACGAAACCCGTTACGCCCAGATCAGCCAGGACATGCTCCTGAGCGGTAACTGGGTGTCGCCGCATTTCATGAGCCTGCGTTACTTCGAAAAGCCCATCGCGGGCTACTGGATGATCGCTATCGGCCAGGCGCTGTTTGGCGACAATCTGTTTGGCGTACGTATTGCCTCGGTGCTGAGCACCGGGCTGAGCGTGTTGCTGTGCTACCTGATCGCTCACCGGCTGTGGAACGAGCCGCGCAAGAGTTTTGCCTGTGCGCTGCTGTACATGAGCTTTGCGATCATCGCCGGGCAAGCCGGCTACGCCAACCTCGATCCGCAATTCACCTTCTGGGTAAACCTGAGCCTGGTGGCTTTGTGGTTTGCGCTGGACAGCACCAGCCGTGGCCAGCGTCTGCTCGGCTGGACTGTACTGGGGCTTGCCTGTGGCATGGGTTTCATGACCAAAGGCTTCCTCGCCTGGGCGTTGCCGGTGTTGATCGCCCTGCCCTGGGTGCTCTGGCAGAAACGCTGGCGGGAACTGCTGACTTACGGCCCGGTGGCGATTATCGTCGCCATCGCGGTGAGCCTGCCGTGGGCCTTGGCGGTGCACGCGCAGGAACCCGATTACTGGCGGTTCTTCTTCTGGCACGAACACATTCGCCGCTTCGCCGGGGATGACGCCCAACACGATGCGCCATGGTGGTTCTACCTGCCGCTGCTGGTGGCGTTCAGCCTGCCATGGGCGGCGTTGCTGCCATCGGCGCTGAAACAGGCCTGGCAGACCCGGCGTCAGGCCAACATCGCTTTCCTGCTGCTGTGGTTGCTGATGCCCTTGCTGTTTTTCAGCCTGAGCAACGGCAAGCTGCCGACCTACATCATGCCCTGCCTGCTGCCTCTGGCGTTGTTGCTGGGCCATGCCCTGGCGGACCGACTGAAGCTGGAACAAGGCCGGGTGCTGGGGATCAATGGCCTGCTGAACATGACGCTGGGCCTGATCGTCCTGATTGCGCTGGTTTATCTGCAACTGAAAAAACCGCTGTACACCCACGAACTGCACAACCTGGTATTGGTGTTCATCGGGTTGATCGGCTGGATCATGGCCAACCTGCTGCAGGCCTTCCGTCCCTTGCAATGCTGGGCGGCACCGGCTTTTGGCAGTTTGCTGCTGATCGGCGTGCTGCCGGCCGGCATGCCGGATTCGGTGGTGGCTAACAAGATGCCCGACCAGTTCATCCTCCAGCACGCCCCGGAACTGGCGCAGACCGACAAGCTGTTGAGCAACGACCTGGGCGCTGCCTCGGCCCTGGCCTGGCGCTTGAAACGCCCGGAGGTGGCGTTGTACAACACGATAGGCGAATTGAAATACGGCCTCGACTATCCTGATCCAGATGCAATACAGCAGCGGGTCGATCTTGAGCACGTGCAACAGTGGATGCGCGAAGCGCGTCAGAGTGGTTCGGTCGGCGTGGTGATGCGGGTCAAAGGGGATGACGAACTGCAAGAAATCGAACTGCTGCCCAAGGATGGCAAACGTTATGAACAAGGCAACCTGGTGATCCTGATCTTCCCTCGGGATGCGTCATGAGCCTGTTGCTGCTCCTGACCGCCTGCCTGCTGACTTGCCTTGGCCAGATCGCCCAGAAGTACGCCGTGGAAAGCTGGCGTGGCAAGACCTCGGGTTGGGGCGAGAAACTGCGTTCGCCTTGGCTGTGGCTGGCGCTCGCCTCTCTGGGGCTGGGCTTGCTGGTCTGGCTGCTGGTGTTGCAGCGCCTCGAAGTCGGTATCGCCTATCCCATGCTCAGCCTGAATTTCGTGCTGATCACACTGGTCGCCCGTTTCGTCTTTCACGAAGTCATCGACCGCCGTCACTGGTTGGGCGTGGCGCTGGTGATTGGTGGCGTGGCGTTGCTGGGGCAACACGCATGAGCCTGCGTCGCGGAATCGCCTTTGCCATGGGCAGCGTAGTGCTGGGCACCGCCGCGCAGTTGGGCATGCGCTGGAGCATGACTCGCTTGCCACATCCCGAACAGTGGTTAGCGGCCTTGAGCAGCGGCAGCGTCGATATGCCCGCTGTGATTGTCGTACTGGCCGCCATCCTCGCCTATGCCGTGTCGATGCTCACCTGGCTCGCGGCCCTGCGGGATGTGCCGCTGGGTCGGGCCTATTCGCTGCTGAGCATCAGCTACGCGCTGGTGTATGTGCTGGCCGCCAGCCTGCCACTGTTCAACGAATCCTTCAGTCTTTCAAAAACCCTGGGAGTGGCGCTGGTCATCCTGGGGGTCATTACTATTAATTCTCGACCTGCTCGCGCGCCCGAACTTAGGAGTGCATCATGAAAATCAGTGTATTTGGTAGCGGTTACGTTGGTCTGGTGCAAGCCGCCGTCCTGGCTGAAGTCGGCCATGACGTAGTGTGCATGGACATTGACGAGAAAAAAGTTGCGTTGCTGCAACAAGGCCACGTCAGCATCTTCGAGCCGGGGCTGGCCAGCCTGGTGCGTGAAAGCCTGGATGCCAAGCGGCTGCACTTCACCTCGGACGAAAAGTTCGCGGTGCAACATGGCCAGGTGCTGTTCATCGCCGTCGGCACGCCGTCCCGGGAGGATGGTTCGGCGGATCTGCAATACGTGTTGTCCGTGGGTGAAGCGGTCGCGCGTCATCGTGAACAGCCGGTGATCCTGGTGGAGAAATCCACGGTGCCGGTGGGCACCGGCGATACGCTGCGCGCCCATATCGACCAGTACCTGCTCAAGGCCGGCCGTCAGCTGCAGTTCGATATCGTTTCCAACCCGGAGTTTTTGAAAGAAGGTTCGGCCGTGGCCGATTGCCGGCGCCCGGACCGCATCATCATCGGCTGTGAAGGCGATGAAGTGCGCGACGTGATGCGCGACCTCTATGCACCGTTCAACCGCAACCATGACCGCGTCATGTTCATGGACCTGCGCAGCGCCGAGCTGACCAAATACGCCGCCAACTGCATGCTGGCGACCAAAATCAGCTTCATCAACCAGATCGCCGAACTGGCCGAACACCTGGGTGCCGACATCGAATCGGTACGGCTGGGCATCGGTGCCGACTCGCGTATCGGTTACCACTTCATCTACCCCGGCTGCGGTTACGGCGGCTCGTGTTTCCCCAAGGATATGCGCGCTCTGATCCACAGTGCCGAAGAAGCCCACTGCAACAGCGACCTGCTGCAAGCGGTGGAAGCCATCAACGAGCGGCAGAAACACAAATTGTTCGAACGCATCAACGCGTTCTACAAGGGTGATTTGCGCGACAAGACCTTCGCCGTTTGGGGCCTGGCCTTCAAGCCCAACACCGACGACATGCGCGATGCGCCGAGCCGGGTGCTACTGGAATCGCTGTGGGCTGCGGGGGCCAATGTACGGGCGTTCGACCCGGAAGCCATGCAGGAAACCCAACACCTTTATCCTGACGAACCGAAGCTGATGCTCATGGGCACGCCGGAATCAGTCCTTTCGGGTGCCGACGCTTTGATCATCTGCACCGAATGGCAGCAGTTCAAGGCGCCAGACTTCGACCTGATCCAGCAACGCCTGAATGCACCGGTGATTTTCGACGGACGTAACCTGTACGACGCAGAGCGCCTGGCCCGCAGCGGCTTCCTGTATTTCCCGATGGGCCGTGGTGAATCCCGCAAATTGCCAATTCCCCTTCAGCAATGGCCATCGGCCTCAGGCGTCGCGTGAGTACGGTATCGCCCAGCATTCGTCGGCAGTCCTTAGGGTTCGGGCTGCTGACGTTCATGCTGTTCATCGCGGGGGTCTATCAGCAAACAGCAATCGGTTTCGATTCGCGGTTCGTGCTGTTCGCCCAGGAGATGCTGCGCCACGGGCCGTCGTTTTTCCCGACCACCTATGGCCAGCCCTATGCCGATTACTCGGCGCTGTCTACGGTGTTTGTCTGGCTGTTGTCCCTGCCGTTCGGTCAGGTCAATAGCCTCACCGCGTGGTTGCCGACTGCCATCGGCGCTGCGGTGATCGTCACGTTGATGTACCGGTTGGTCGCGCCCTGCTCCACACGCTGGGCGCTGCTGAGCATCGCGTTGATGTTGCTCACCAGTACATTTGTCACTGAAACCCGTGCCGTGTCCCAGGACCTGATGCTAGCGGCCGTGGCCTTTTCGGTGTTCTACCTTGGGTACGCCGCCGATCATTTCGCGATGCCCCGTCGGTGGCCGCTGATTTTTGTGCTGCTGCTGTTGGGCTTCGGGATTCGCGGGCCGATCGGGCTGGTTATCCCCACCGGTATGTTGTGCAGCTACTACCTGCTCAATCGCCAATGGTCACGGTTGTTCGGTTTTGGCCTGCTGGCGGCGGTGTTGTTGGTGGTGTGCGTCGGCGCGCTGCTGTGGCTGGCCGAAGCCAGTGGTGGAACGGCCTTCATGCATGACGTGGTGCGCATGCAGTTCATGGGGCGCATGGACGGCAGTGAAGGCGTCAGTGGTTCGCTGTATTACTTCACCGCTTCGTTTGGCAACTATGCGCTCGCTTATCCATTGGCACTGCTGGTATTGGCCGCGGTCTGGCTGACGAATCCACGGCAGGCAGGTCCGGCATTACGCTTGTTGCAATACTGCACGGCGGCCGGGTTGATCGTGATGATTGGCTTATCGATTCCCCAGGCGAAAAAGGCCCGTTACCTGCTGCCGATGCTGCCCATGGCGGCGATCATTGCGGCGTACCCGTTTCAGGTGGCGCAAGGTCGGGTATTCGGTTGGTTGCGGGGTTTGATGCAAGGGCTGTGGCTGGTGATACCGGGGGTGTTGATTGTCGCATTGCTGATCATTCAGCGGCGTCTGCCAGCACAACCTCCTGCCTTTGTGCCGGTATTGATCGTGCTTGCGGCTCTGCAAGTCATCACACTGGCGGCTTGGTTCTGCGCTCACTGGCGAGCCGAGGTGCTGGCCTGTTGCGCAGTCCTGGCGCTGTGGTCGGTTTATATCCTGGTGTATGAACCGGTCGAACGTCAGCTTTACGACACGCAAGCCTTCAGTCGAGCCGCGTTCGCAGAGATTCAAAAAGCGCCGGCGCCGTTGGTGCTGCACGGCATGGGCAAAGACGCCAAGGCGATCAAGTTCATGGTCAATATCGAGCAGGACTTTCAACCGGTGTTCACCGAATCGACACAGGAACTGGAAGCCCTCTCGGGGCCGGCCTGGCTGATGATGGACCGAAACGACTACAACGCCTTGCAAGGCACTCCGCTGGGTGCCCAGCCACCGGTATTGAGCGGACGTTTCGATAAAAACGATTTCGTATTGCTGCACACGCCGCCCTTGTAGGAACTGCCGTAGGCTGCGATCTTTTGATGGTTTCGATGTTGCTGAAGAGCAAGATCAAAGATCGCAGCCTGCAGTAGCTCCTGCGTATCCATGTATTGTCCTTTAGTTACTGTTAACCACACTTGAACGCCTACGTTTGAGGTTAAACCGGCGCCTTCAAATCCACCCCCAGCGACTGGGCAAACGCCTTCACCAACGGACTGCGCACAGTGTTGTGGCGCAGGATCAGATTGAACGGCGTGACGATGTTGATCAGGTCCGGACGCACCGCCCGAAACTGTCCCTGAGCCACCAGGTTTGCCGCGTAATGCTCGGGCAGAAAACCGACGAAACGCCCCGTCTTGACCAGCAGCGCCACAGCTTCCACTTGAGTCGCCGAAGCGGAAAAGCTGTCGTAGCGGGCAAAGTTCAGTTTGTCCCGATGGATCGCGTAGCGGTGGTTGATGCACTCGTAATCCTGCAGCACATTGCCGCCCATGTCCGCCTCCGGCACCGAGAACAGTGGATGACCGACGGCGCAATACACATACGAGCGTTCTTCATACAGCGGGAAGTAATCGAACTCTTCTCTTTTTTGATAAACCGGCACGATCCCGGCCACTAACCGCCCCTCGACCACACCTCTTTCCACCTCATCTAACTGGGAGGCCTGAAGTTGAAATCTTACTTTCGGCGACTCTTCATTTATTCTTCTAAGCGCCGCAACTAACGGAGAATTCGAGTCCGTAATTGTATTATCAATGACGCCCACCCCAAGGTCGCCAATAAGTTCATTCTGCGCCGAACTAAGCCGATCACGAAAGTTATCGACCGAGGCAAATAAATCGATCGACGCCTGATACACCAGGCGCCCTTCTTCGGTCAGGTGAAACCCTTCCCGCCCCCGGGTACACAGGCGCATGCCGATGCGAATCTCAAGGTCGGAAATCTGTTTGCTGATGGCCGCCAAGCCCACGTTCAGCTCATTCTGCGCCGCACTGAAGCCGCCAGCCTCGACCACGGCCTTGAATACTTTGAGCAGTTTGAAGTCCAGGCCGCTGAGGGCCAACGGCGCCCGATGTACCGTTTTTAACGGCGGGTTTCCGGAATTGGAAAGTGGGGTTTCCATAATGCTTATTTACCTCTGGCGCCCTATTCAACAACCTGTGCCCAACAACAAAAACAGTGCTGGCTAATAATAATGAACACAGAAAACAAGGCTTGGCAACCGTTAATAAATTCCGCCGATCAGTGCCAACTCACTGATTTCGAACTATTAAAAACTGACACTTCGATCAGCTCTCGCCCTTTAGCAACTGCCCTCTTGAACACTGCTTGGCCATGACCACACCCGAATAATTTCCGGGAAGTGTTTCAGGCTCTGCACACCGATATCAGTTCGCGTTACCGACGAGGAAAACAACAATGTCTCAAACCACCGACCGTCTCTGGGGTGCCCGTTTCAAGAGCGGCCCGTCTGAAGCTCTGGCGGCGCTGTCCCGTTGCCCCGAGCGCTACTTTCGCCTTACCCCATATGACCTCGCCGGTTCCAAGGCGCATGCCCGGGAGTTGCAGCGAGCCGGCCTTCTGAGCGAGCAGGAAACCCAGACCATGCTCGACGCCCTGCAGGGCATCGGTGATGACTTCCGTGCCGGCAACATCGCGCCGACCCTGGACGACGAAGACGTGCACACCTTCATCGAGCGCCTGCTGACCGAACGCCTCGGCGCACTGGGCGGCAAGCTGCGCGCCGGCCGTTCGCGCAACGACCAGACCGCCAACGACCTGCGGCTGTTCCTGCGTGATCACGTCCGTACGTTGGCCGTTGAAGTGCTGGCCTTGCAGCAAGCGCTGGTGGAACAGGCCGAGCAACACGTCGAGAGCATCTGCCCGGGTTTCACTCACTTGCAACAAGCCCAGCCGATCGTGTTCGCTCACCACTTGCTGGCCCACGCCCAATCGATGCTGCGCGATGTGCAGCGCCTGGTGGACTGGGACGCGCGCACCTCGCTGTCGCCACTGGGTGCAGCGGCCCTGGCCGGTTCCGCCATCGCTCGCCTGCCCCAGCAGTCAGCCAAGGAAATGGGCTACAGCGGCGTGTGCGAAAACTCCATCGACGCCGTGGCCAGCCGCGATCACGTCGCCGAATTCCTGTTTATCGCCAGCATGCTAGGGATCAACATTTCCCGCCTCGCCGAAGAGTTCTGCCTGTGGTCGTCGCGGCAATTTCGCTGGGTCGCTTTGGACGATGCCTACGCCACCGGCAGTTCAATCATGCCGCAGAAGAAAAACCCGGACATCGCCGAACTGGCCCGGGGCAAGGCTGGCCGCTTGATCGGCAACCTGACCGGCCTGCTCTCGACGCTCAAATCCCTGCCGCTGTCCTACAACCGTGACTTGAGCGAAGACAAGAACGGCGTGCTCGACAGCGTCGACACCCTGCTGCTGGTGCTGCCGGCCATGGCCGGGATGGTCGCGACCATGAAGGTCAACGTCGAAGAACTGCGCCGTCAGGCACCACTGGGTTTCACCCTTGCCACCGAAGTCGCCGACTGGTTGGCAGTGCGCGGCGTGCCGTTCAAGGAAGCGCATGAAATCACCGGCGCATTGGTCCAGGCCTGTGAGAAACATGACATCGAACTGTGGGAAGCCTCGCCGGCGCTGCTGGCCGAGATCGATCCGCGCCTGACGCCTGAGGTGCGCGAGAGCCTGACCCTCGAAGCGGCTATCGCCGCCCGCAGTGGCTGGGGTGGCACCGCACCGCAACAGGTGCGCGAGCAGATCGGCCGACTGAAAACCGCCCTCGCCGCGCAGCAAGCGTGGACCGAGAACTATCAGGGCTTCCGCCTCTGATAGACAACGCAAAACCTTGTAGGAGCCGGCTTGCTGGCGATGGTGTGTCAGCTGAATTGATGTCGACTGACACTCCATCGCCAGCAAGCCGGCTCCTACAAGGGGATTGTGCTTGATCTGAAAGAACAGTGTACGGAGAACCAACATGAGCCAGACACAGGCAGAACGACTCCAGGCGGAGCGCAAACTGGCGGAAAACCAGTTCGATATCACCCAGTACCAACACGTGCCACGGCGTTATTACGGGCGAATTTTTTTCGCTACCGTCATTGTCATCGCCATTGTCGGCCTGGTGCGGGCCTTCGCCGAAGGCAAGATCGAATGGTCGTACATCGGCCAGTTCCTCACTTCGCAAGCGATCATGTGGGGCTTGCTCAACACCATCGTCATGGCGGTGCTGGCGATGGCGCTGGGCATTGTCTTCGGGGTGATCACGGCGATCATGCGCATGTCGGCCAACCCGATCCTGCGCTATGTGGCGCTGACCTACACCTGGCTGTTCCGTGGCACGCCGCTGATCCTGCAGCTGTTGCTGTGGTTCAACCTGGCGCTGATCTTCCCCACCATCGGCATTCCCGGCCTGTTCGAAATGGACACCGTGAGCCTGATGACGCCCTTCGTAGCCGCCCTCCTCGGCTTGAGCATCAACCAGGGCGCCTATACCGCTGAAGTGGTGCGTGCCGGCCTGTTGTCGGTGGACACCGGCCAGTACGAAGCCGCCAAGTCGATCGGCATGCCGCGCCTGCAAGCCCTGCGCCGGATCATCCTGCCCCAGGCCATGCGGATCATCATTCCGCCAGTCGGTAATGAATTCATCGGCATGGTGAAAATGACCTCCCTGGCGAGCGTCATCCAGTACTCGGAACTGCTCTACAACGCGCAGAACATCTACTACGCCAACGCCCGTGTGATGGAGTTGCTGATCGTTGCCGGTATCTGGTACCTGGCCACGGTCACCGTGCTGTCCTTTGGTCAAAGCCGTCTGGAGCGTCGTTTCGCTCGCGGCGCCGGCAAGCGTTCTTGAGGAGCCCAACATGAGAAGCATCGTCAAGGCCGTGAGCCTGAACAAATATTACGACCAGTACCACGCGCTCAAGGACATCAACATCGAAGTCGAGCAAGGCGAAGTGCTGTGCATCATCGGCCCGTCCGGCTCCGGCAAAAGTACCCTGCTGCGCTGCGTGAATCAGCTGGAAAAAATCGACAAGGGCGGCCTGTGGGTCGACGGCGAGCTGGTGGGTTACCGGATCGTCGGCAACAAACTGCACGAGCTCAACGAATCGCAGATTGCCCGCCAGCGCCTGGCCACCGGCATGGTGTTCCAGCGTTTCAACCTGTTCCCGCACATGACTGTGCTGCAAAACATCATCGAAGGGCCATGCCAGGTGCTCAAGCGTTCGCCCAAAGAGGCGCACGAAGAAGCCGTGGAACTGCTCGCTCGCGTCGGCCTGGCCGACAAGCGCAACAGCTACCCGATCGAACTGTCGGGTGGTCAGCAACAACGTGTCGCCATTGCCCGTGCATTGGCCATGCGCCCCAAGCTGATGCTGTTCGATGAACCCACTTCGGCACTCGACCCGGAACTGGTCGGAGAGGTGCTGTCGGTGATGCGCGATCTGGCGCAAACCGGCATGACCATGATCGTCGTCACCCATGAACTGGGCTTCGCTCGCGAGGTTTCCAACCGCATGGTGTTCATGGACGGCGGGCAGATCGTGGAGGCTGGAAGCCCCGAAGAAATACTAATAAGTCCGCAAAACCCACGCACCCAAAGCTTCATTTCTGCCGTTCGAACCTAAGCGTCCTTTGGCGCTCACAACACTCATAAGAGAACGACCATGAAGAACCTAGTCATCCCAGCAGTACTTGCCAGCGTCCTGGCATCCGGTTTCGCCTTCGCTGCCGAGTTGCCGGCCAGCATCAAGGACAAGGGCGAGATCGTTGTTGCGATCATGCCGAACTACCCGCCGATGGATTTCAAGGACCCGGCCACCAACACCCTCACCGGCCTTGACTATGACCTGGGCAACGCCCTGGCCGAACGTCTGGGCGTGAAGATCAAATGGCAGGAAACCGGCTTCGAGCAAATGATCAACGCGCTCACGACCGACCGCGTAGACATGGTGCTCTCGGGCATGACCGACACCGCCGAGCGTCAGGCCAGCGTGACCTTCGTCGATTACTTCACCAGCGGTCCGCAGTTCTACACCTTGCAGAAAAACAAGGACACCAACGAGATCGTCGACTTGTGCGGCAAGAAAGTCGGCACCAGCCGCCGTACCACCTTCCCGGCGGAAATCGCCGCGTGGAGCAAGGAAAACTGCGAAGCCGCCGGCAAACCCGCGATCAACGTGATCGGCACCGAAGGCTCGGCCGACGCCCGTGCGCAACTGCGTCAGAGCCGTATCGACGCGGCCATGCAAGGCAGCGAAACCCTGTCGTACCTCAAGACCCAGGAAAAGGACATGTACAAAACCGTGGGCCTGCCGATCTCCAAGCAGTTCTCGGGCATGGGTGTGAGCAAGAAAAAACCTGAGCTGAGCGAAGCGGTGAAAGTCGCGTTGCAAAGCATAATCGATGACGGCAGCTACCAGGCAATCCTGAAGAAATGGGACCTGGAACTGGGCGCGATCAAGACCGTGACCATCAACGCCGGGAAATAACACGGTTCGTAGCAGCTGCCGAGCTTGCGAGGCTGCGTTCGGCGGCGCAGCCGTCGTAAACCCTGCACGCGAGGTTTTCCTGAAACACCGCGTAGTTTGAATTCACGACGGCTGCGCCGCCGAACGCAGCCTCGCGGGCTCGGCAGCTGCTACGGGTGTTTCAACTATTAATTCTGGAGCGCCATACGATGTCCTCCTCGCTGCAACCCACCTGGCCCGACCAGCACCAGGCCTGCCTCGCCCTGGCCTTCGACCTCGATGGCCCCACCGGCGATGCCATGCTTAACGGCTCGATCTGGCGCAAGCCCGAGTATTTCGGTTTCGGCGGTTACGGCCCCTATCGGGCGCTGCCGCGGATTCTCGATCTGCTGGATGAGTTCCGCATCCCGACCACGTTTTTCGTTCCGGCCTGGGTCGTGGAGAACTGGCCGAAACAGTGCCAGGCGATTGTCGAGCGCGGGCATGAGGTGGCCTATCACGGCTACAAACACGAATCTTTTTACGCCCTGACGCTGGAGCAGCAGAAGGACGTGATGCACAAATCCCGCGAGGTGTTCTGGAAGTACCTGAACATCCGCGCTGAAGGTTTCCGCACGCCGTCCGGCGACTGGCGGGCCGAAACGCCGGCCATGCTGGTGGAAGCCGGTGTGACCTATT
This sequence comes from Pseudomonas sp. GR 6-02, assembly GCF_001655615.1. Lineage (GTDB taxonomy): Bacteria > Pseudomonadota > Gammaproteobacteria > Pseudomonadales > Pseudomonadaceae > Aquipseudomonas. The sequence goes on along the minus strand of NZ_CP011567.1, from coordinate 3,155,557 downwards.
CCAGCAGCATGCGCGGCGATGACCGGCCCTACCTGGTCAAGGTGCCGGGCTTCGATACACCACTGGTGGAAATCCCCGGCCGCTGGGAAATGGACGACTACGCCTCCCTCGCCTACACCCGCGCACCGGACTTCCCTTCCGGGCTGGACCGAACCGCCAGCTACGAACTGACCCTCGATAACTGGTGCCGCGAGTTCGATGGCGCCATGGCTGAAGGCCTGTGCCTGACCACCCTGTTCCACCCCAAGATCACCGGCAAACCGGGCCGCATCCTGTTGCTGGAAAAACTCTTCGAACACATGCGCCAACGCGATGACGTGTGGTTCGCCACCTGCCGCGATGTCGCCCACTGGTGGCTGAAGGAGCATCACCATGGCTGATTCCATTGTCTGGCCCAACGGCTACCGCTGCGCCGTGGTGCTGACCGTCGATTACAACGACATCCACGGCATCCTCACCCAGGCGCCGGAAGTCGCCGGGCGCGACAAGACCTTGTCGGTGTGGCGCTACGGCACCCAGCGCGGGGTCCAGCGTTTGCTTGGCGTGTTCGCAGAACTGGGGGTTTCCAGCAGCTGGTTCGTGCCCGGCATCGTCGCCGAGGAAAACCCGCAACACCTCCGGGCGATCCAGGCCGGCGGGCACGAGATAGCCTGCGCCGGCTACCGCCATCAGCACTACAACCACCTGACTCTGGCCGAGCAAAGCACCGAAATCGCCAAGGGCTGCGCGGCCTTGAGCGCGCTGACCGGTCAGCGTCCGACAGGCTTTCGCATTCCCGCCGGCAATGGCGCATCCGGCTTCATCGAGGCGTTGCGCGAGCACGGTATCCGTTGGTCCTCGTCATGGCGCGGCGATGATTTGCCCTTCGCCCACCCGACGGCGCCCGAGGTGATCGAACTGCCGTTGCACTACGAACTGGAGGACGAGCCCTATTTCGCCTTCAACCTCAGCCCGGCGGTGCCACCGGCACAATCGCGCATCGCCTCTTACAGCCACACCCTTGGCAATCTGAAGATGGACTTCGCCGGGTTTCACCGATTCGGCTTGTGTTACGTGCTGCGGCTGCACCCGGAAATCATCGCCACGCCAGGGCGGATCGGCGTGTTGCGCGAATTGCTGCAAAGCATTCAGCAGCACGATGACGTGTGGATCGCCACCGGTGCCGAAGTGGCTCAGTGGTGGGCAGAGTCGGCGGCGCCGGTGACCGAGGATCACCCGGCCGCTGTGTACGAGCGTCATTATCGGGATTACGGCGTATGAGAGATCAGGATGGGGTTATGCGAATGGCGCGTCTGGCGCAGTTCTGCGTCGATACCCGTTTCGAAGAGTTACCTGCCGCGTTGGCGGAGCAAGCCAAGCGACACATTCTCGACACCTTCGGCGCAGCCCTGGCCGGAGCCGGCAGCGATGTCGCCAGACAGGCGCGTCAGGTGTTCAAGGGAGAAGCCGGCAGCACGTTGGTCTGGGGCACCGGTCAGCGAGTCGGCGCGGCGCAAGCCGCCATGCTCAACGGTATCGCCGCGCATGCCCTGGAGCTGGACGATACCGGCGGCTGCGACCATTCCGGCGCGGTGGTGCTGCCGGCGGTGATGGCGGCGCTGTCGATGTCAACGAAGCCAGTAGACGGCCGCGAACTGATCACTGCGGTGGTGATCGGCTACGAAATCGGCCGTCGGGTGCTCGAAGCCTGCGGCAGTTACTCGGCCCATAACGGCGCCGGTTGGCACTCCACGGCGACGTGCGGAGTGTTTGGCGCGGCGGCGGCCAGTGCACGGATTCTGGGGCTGGATGCACAACAAACCTTGTCGGCACTGGGCATCGCCGGCAGCTTCAGTGGTGGTCTGTGGGCGTTTATCCATGACGGCTCGCAAAGCAAAAGACTCCACAGCGGACGCGCCGCCGAAGGTGGATTGCTGGCCGCGCGGTTTGCTCAACAAGGCATCACCGGCCCGACAAAACTGTTCGATGACGTCTGGGGCGGTTTCCTCAGGACGCTCGCAGCGGACACCGCCGCGCCCGAGGCGTTGGACGCCGAACTGGGCCACGTATGGAAACTCGCGCGCTGCTCGATCAAGCCCTATGCGGCTTGCCGTGGGACCCATTCGGCGATCGACGCATTGGGCCTGTTGCTCGATCAATTGCAGGTCAGCGCCGAGCAGGTCGAGGACGTTCAGGTATCGCTGTGCGGATTCCTTCAAGACATGTGCGGTGGCCAGGACGTCAGCACGTTGCCGGCGGCGCAGATGAGCCTGCGTTATGCCCTGGCGGCCCGGCTGCTCCATGGGCATTGCCGATTGGAAGCCTACGACGATGAACAGCGCCGCCACCCGCGGATTGCGCACTGGATGTCGCGTATTCGCCTTGAAGTCGACCCGCAACTGTCCGAGGATGGCGAGCCTATGGTCAGCGTGCGGACCGTGGACGGTCGGCAAGCAAGCCTGTGCGTTGAGGTGCCGTTGGGGGCGCCGGGCAATCCGCTGAGTGATGCGGCGCTGGAGGAGAAATTCTTCAGCCTGGCCGAGCGGGTGATACCGCTACAGCAGGCAAAAGAGCTGCTGGAGCAGTTGTGGCGGCTGGAAGAACTGGAGTCGGTTCGGGCGCTTGATCGGTGACTGAGTTGAGCCTGGCGTTGCGCGTCGAACACCACAGAATCTGAATAAGGACATTTGCCCCACCGTGGCCACTTACTCCCTCGTTATCCGCCGGCTGATGATCTGCTCGCTGACCATCGTCGTCAGTCGCGCCATCACCAGCCCGTTGCTCACGCTGTTCCTGAGCACCAAGCTCGGCCTCAACCAACAGGACGTCGGCCTGCTGCTCGGGATTGCGGTGTTCATCGCCACCCTGCTCGCGCTCTATGGTGGTTACATCATCGACCGCCTCGAAAAGCGTCGGCTGTTGATCCTGGCCATGCTCTCCAGTGCCATCGGCTTCGTGCTGCTGACCTTTGCCGAAAACCTCTACCTGACCACCGCCACCCTGGTGATCACCGAAACCGCCTCGGCGCTGTTTCTGATCGGGTCCAAGGCGATTCTCAGCGACAACCTGCCCATGGGCCAACGCGCCAAGGCTTTTTCGCTACGCTACACCCTGACCAACATCGGCTACGCCACCGGCCCGATGCTCGGCGTGGTGATCGCTGGCGTGTACCCGATTGCGCCGTTCCTGATCGCCGGCGGCATCGCGTTCTTCAGCATTTTCCTGATGAGCGGCATTCCCAAGGACCCGGCCCAGACATCCACCATCGGCCAGCCCCAAAGCTTTCTCAAAACCCTGGTCACCCTGAAAAACGACCGCACGCTGATCATGTTCACCTGCGGCTGCCTGCTCAGCACCGTGGTCCACGGTCGTTTTACCTTGTACCTGTCGCAATACCTGCTGGTAACCCACGACTCCAAACGAGCGCTGGAAACCATGGCCGCCCTGCTCGCCTGCAACGCCATCAGCGTGATCCTGCTGCAATACCAGATCGGCCGGTTTCTCAAACGCGAACAACTGCGTTACTGGATTGTCGGCGGCAGCAGCCTGTTCATCCTCGGCTTGATCGGTTTCAGCCTGGCCGACGGCCTGGTGAGCTGGTGCATCGCAATGTTCATTTTCACCCTCGGCGAAATGATCATTTACCCGGCCGAATTCCTCTTCATCGACACCCTGGCCCCGGAAGAACTGCGCGGCAGCTACTACGGCGCGCAGAACCTCGCAGCCCTCGGTGGTGCGCTGAGCCCGGTGATCTGCGGCTTCCTGCTGATGCACACGCCCGCGCCCACCATGTTCTACGCCCTGAGCGCATTGACGGCGATGGGCGGTTTTCTCTGTTTCATGAGCGGTCGACGCGTCGCGATACTGCAAAAATAATGCATTGAAGCTGCATTAATATGAATTTGTCAGCATCGGTAATGACCGGCACACTGTGCGCCGTTCCTCCCCCAATAGTTGGAACCACTTCAAGGGCTTTCCGGGTATCCGGACAAGCCTTTTTTTTGCCCTGGTTTTTGTCAAAGGATCGATGTTCGTCATGCTCGCTCACTGGTTGCCCGCCGCCATCAACACCCGCCCCTCCGAATGGAGCCGTGCCGCCATCGGCATGGCCATGGGGACGATGTTCAGTGTCTGGGTGTGCGGCCAGGTGTTCGGCATCGACGTGGCGCTGCATCTGATAGGTCCGTTGGGCGCGTCGGCGGTATTACTGTTCGCCGTGTCCTCGGGTGCGCTGGCCCAGCCGTGGTCGATTCTTGGCGGTTACCTTTGCGCGGGGGTGATCTCGCTGCTGGTCGCTCACGTACTCGGCCGCACCCTCGGCAGCGCCTGCCTCGCGGCGGGCATGGCGCTGATTCTGATGTGCTGGCTGCGTTGCCTGCACCCACCCGCCGGGGCGCTGGCGCTGCTGATGGTGCTGGCAGACCCGGCGACCATCGCCATGGACTGGAAAGCCCTCGGCCCGGTAATGCTCAGTGGCTCGACGATGCTGCTCAGCGCGTTGGCGTACAACAACTTCACGCGCATTCGTTACCCCAAGCGTCCCGCCGAACCGGCCCCGCTTATGCCCGCGGCCGACATCCAGGCGATCACCGCCGAAGATCTGCGACGGGCACTCGCCGACATGGAGGCCTTCTACGACGTCACCCCTGAAGACCTCGAGCAGTTGATTCATGCCAGTGAATTGCATGCCAAGCGGCGCAGTATCGGTGAAGTGCTGAGCAGCAGAACCTAAAGGCATCTTTGTGGCGAGGGGGCTTGCCCCCGTTGGGTCGCGAAGCGGCCCCAAAACCTGCTAACGAATTTTTCCAGGCATACCTCATTGCCCTTATCTGCGGCTGCTGCGCAGTCGAACGGGACGGTGCGGCGATCCGACAAGCCCCCTCGCCACAAATTCAAGGTTGATTCAAAACGGAGTCAGGCTGCCGAAGGCTGCGATCTTTTGATTTTGCACTAAGGTAAAAATGCAGAAAGAACCTGCACGTATCTCGGTTGTACAGGGCAAATTTGCACTGTTACGATCCTGCATCGCTCGCGCGCGAGCTTCTCTATAAAGAACAATAAAAGCAGGGAGTTAGTGATGACTGCTCAGGTTTCATCCCCGGGGACACCGTCCATGGATGCCACGCAAAATGAAGTGTTGGCCGAGGTTCGCAATCACATCGGTCACCTGACCCTCAACCGCCCCGCCGGCCTCAACGCCATTACCCTGGACATGGTCCGCAGCCTGCAACAGCAACTCGATGCCTGGGCACAGGATCCGCAGGTGCATGCGGTAGTGTTGCGCGGTGCTGGCGAGAAAGCCTTCTGTGCCGGCGGCGATATCCGCTCGCTGTACGACAGCTTCAAAAGCGGCGACACGCTGCACGAAGATTTCTTCGTCGAGGAATACGCCCTCGACCTCACGATCCATCACTACCGCAAACCGGTCCTGGCCTTGATGGACGGCTTTGTCCTGGGTGGCGGCATGGGGCTGGTGCAAGGCGCCGATTTGCGAGTGGTCACCGAGCGTAGCCGTCTGGCGATGCCGGAAGTGGCCATCGGTTATTTCCCGGACGTCGGCGGCAGCTACTTCCTGCCGCGCATTCCCGGTGAGCTGGGCATCTATCTCGGCGTCAGCGGCGTGCAGATCCGCGCCGCCGATGCGCTCTATTGCGGCCTGGCCGACTGGTATCTGGATAGCGCCAGCCTGGGCGAGCTGGACGAGCGACTCGACCATCTGGAATGGCACGACACCCCGCTCAAGGACCTGCAAGGCGCGCTGGCGAAACTCGCCGTGCAGCAACTGCCGGTAGCGCCGCTGGCGGCGCTGCGGCCGGTCATCGACCACTTCTTCGCCCTGCCCGATGTGCCGAGTATGGTGGAACAACTGCGTGCAGTGACCGTCGCCGACAGCCATGAGTGGGCCATGGCCACCGCCGACTTGCTGGAAAGCCGTTCACCGCTGGCCATGGGCGTGACCCTGGAAATGCTGCGGCGCGGTCGGCACCTGAGCCTGGAACAGTGCTTCGCCCTCGAACTGCACCTGGATCGCCAGTGGTTCGAACGCGGCGACCTGATCGAAGGCGTGCGCGCCTTGCTGATCGACAAAGACAAGAACCCGCGCTGGAACCCGCCGACCTTGCAGGCGCTGGACGCCGAGCACGTCGCGAGTTTTTTCACCGGGTTTGACCAGAGCGGGAGCTGAGCCATGCACGATATCGAATTGAGCGAAGAACAAGTGATGATCCGCGACATGGCCCGGGATTTTGCCCGCGGCGAAATCGCGCCCCACGCACAAGCCTGGGAAAAGGCCGGCTGGATCGATGACGGTCTGGTGGCGAAGATGGGTGAGCTGGGTCTGCTGGGCATGGTGGTGCCCGAGGAATGGGGCGGCACCTATGTCGACTACGTGGCCTACGCGCTGGCGGTGGAAGAGATTTCCGCCGGTGACGGCGCCACCGGTGCACTCATGAGCATCCACAACTCCGTGGGCTGCGGGCCAGTGCTCAATTACGGCACCGAAGAGCAAAAACAGCAATGGCTGCCGGACCTCGCCAGCGGCCAGGCCATCGGTTGCTTCTGCCTGACCGAACCGCAAGCCGGTTCCGAAGCCCATAACCTGCGCACCCGCGCCGAACTGCGCGACGGCCAGTGGGTGATCAACGGCGCCAAGCAATTCGTCAGCAACGGCAAACGGGCGAAGCTGGCAATCGTTTTCGCCGTGACTGATCCAGAGCTGGGCAAGCGTGGCATCTCGGCATTCCTGGTGCCGACCGAAACAGCGGGGTTCATCGTCGACCGCAGTGAACACAAGATGGGCATCCGCGCTTCCGACACCTGCGCCGTCACCCTGAACAACTGCACCGTCCCTGAAGCCAATTTGCTGGGTGAACGCGGCAAAGGCCTGGCCATCGCCCTCTCCAACCTCGAAGGCGGCCGCATCGGCATCGCTGCGCAAGCCCTGGGCATCGCCCGTGCGGCGTTCGAAGCGGCGCTGGCTTACGCGCGGGATCGGGTGCAGTTCGACAAGCCGATCATCGAACACCAGAGCATCGCCAATATGCTGGCCGACATGCAGACCCGACTGAACGCCGCGCGCCTGTTGATCCTGCACGCCGCGCGCTTGCGCAGTGCCGGCAAGCCCTGTCTGTCGGAGGCTTCACAGGCCAAGCTGTTTGCTTCGGAGATTGCGGAGAAAGTCTGCTCGTCGGCGATTCAGATTCATGGCGGGTATGGGTATCTGGAGGACTACCCGGTGGAGCGTTACTACCGGGATGCGCGGATCACGCAGATTTATGAAGGGTCGAGCGAGATACAGCGGATGGTGATTGCCCGGGAACTCAAGAACTACCTGATCTAAAAAGCTTCGCGGGCAAGCCTCGCTCCTACAGGGGAATGCATATCCTCTGTAGGCGCGAGCGGTGCGGCGATCCGACTTGCCCGCGAAGACGTCCGTGAGGACGCTACATCACTTGCCTTGGAATTCGGCCTCACGCTTGGCAATAAACGCCGCCATCCCTTCTTTCTGATCCTGGGTGGCAAACGCCGCATGGAATACCCGGCGTTCAAAACGCACGCCTTCCGACAGGCTGACTTCAAAGGCGCGGTTGACGCTTTCCTTGATCATCATCGCAATCGGCAGTGATTTCTTCGCAATCAGCGCCGCGACTTTCAGCGCTTCGTCCACCAGCTCATCCGCCGGCACGATGCGCGCCACGATCCCGCAACGCTCGGCTTCCACCGCATCGATCAAGCGCCCGCTCAGGCACATTTCCATGGCCTTGGCCTTGCCCACGGCGCGGGTCAGGCGCTGGGTGCCGCCCATGCCCGGCAAGACGCCGAGGTTGATTTCCGGTTGGCCGAATTTTGCATTGTCGCCGGCCAGGATGAAGTCGCACATCAGCGCCAGTTCACAGCCACCGCCCAAGGCGAAACCGTTGACCGCGGCAATGATCGGCTTGCGGCGGTTAGCCACGCGATCGCTGTCGCTGAACAGATCATCGAGGTAGATCTGCGGGTAAGTCAGCTCGGCCATTTCCTTGATATCGGCACCGGCGGCGAAGGCTTTTTTCGAGCCGGTCAACACGATGCAACCGATATTCGAATCGGCTTCCAGGCCATCGAGGGCGTGGTTCAGTTCACTGACGATTTGGGCATTCAACGCGTTCAAGGCTTGCGGACGGTTGAGGGTGATCAGGCCGACACGGCCGTGGGTTTCCAGCAAAATCGTTTCGTAGTTCAGCTCTTTATTGCTCACAGACGGGACTCCTTCTCAAAGATTGCGCGAAATGACCATGCGCTGAATGTCGCTGGTGCCTTCGTAGATCTGGCACACCCGCACGTCGCGGTAGATACGCTCCAGCGGGAAGTCGTTCAGGTAACCGTAACCGCCAAGGGTTTGCAACGCCGAGGAACAAACCTTTTCGGCCATTTCCGAGGCGAACAGTTTTGCCATCGACGCTTCGACCAGCGCCGGTTTGCCGCTGTCGCGCAATGCCGCCGCGTAATGCACCATCTGCCGGGCCACGGCGATCTGGGTGGCCATGTCGGCCAGGCGGAACGCTACCGCCTGGTGCTCGATGATCGGCTTGCCGAAGCTCTCGCGTTCGCGGGCGTAGTCGCGGGCCGCTTCGAATGCGGCGCGGGCCATGCCCACCGATTGCGAGGCGATGCCGACACGTCCGCCTTCGAGGTTGGCCAGGGCGATCTTGTAACCTTCGCCCTCCTCACCCAGTCGATTGGCCACCGGCACTTTCACATCCTCGAAGAGGATCTGGCAGGTATCGGAGGCATGTTGACCGAGCTTGTCTTCGACCCGCGCGACTTTATAGCCCGGCGAATCGGTGGGCACGATCAGCGCGGTGATCCCGCGTTTGCCGGCACTCGGGTCAGTCACCGCAAACACAATCACCACCCCGGCGTTTTGCCCGGAAGTGATGAACTGCTTGCAGCCGTTGAGCACGTAGTGATCGCCTTCCAGCCGGGCACGGGTTTTCAGGCTGCTGGCATCGGAGCCGGCTTGCGGTTCGGTCAGCGCAAACGCACCGAGCATCGCGCCGCCGGCCAGCGGTTTGAGGAAACGTTCTTTCTGGTCGTCGTTGCCGAACTTGAGGATCGGCACGCAACCCACCGAGTTGTGCACGCTCATGATGGTCGAGCAGGCGCCGTCGCCGGCAGCGATTTCTTCCAGGGCCATGGCGTAAGCCAGGTATCCGGTGTCACAACCGCCCCACTGCTCCGGCACCAGCATGCCGAAGAAGCCCAGGTCAGCCATCTCGCTGATGGCTTCCTTGGGGAAGCGATGTTCGCGGTCCCATTCGGCGGCGAACGGTTTCAGCCGTTCCTGGGCAAACTGCCGGGCCGCGTCGCTGATCTGAAGTTGTTCGTCGTTGGGGATCATGCCAATTCCTTAAAAATCAAGTTGAAACGCAAGACCTGTGGGAGCCTTGTGGCGAGGGGGCTTGCCCCCGTTGGGCCGCGCAGCGGACCCAAGAATCTGCGAGCGCTGCGCACTCGAACGGGGGCAAGCCCCCTCGCCACAAAGCTCGCTCCCACAGGGATTGGCGTCAGCCTCAGTACAGGCATTCAACGGCCATGGCCGTCGCTTCGCCGCCACCGATGCAGATCGCTGCAACGCCACGTTTCAGGCCTTTCTGGCGCAGGGCCGAGAGCAAGGTCACGAGGATCCGCGCGCCGGATGCACCAATCGGGTGGCCCAAGGCACAGGCACCGCCGTGGACGTTGATCTTCTCGTGGGAGATTTCCAGCTTGGTCATGGTCACCAGGCTCACCACGGCGAAGGCTTCGTTGACTTCGAACAACTCGACTTCATCCAGCGACCAGCCGGTTTTCTTCATCAATTTCTTGATCGCGCCCACCGGTGCCACCGGGAACAGCCCCGGGGTGTCGGCGAACGCCGCGTGGCCATGAATCACTGCCAGTGGTTTCAAGCCTTGTTTCTCGGCTTCGGAACGGCGCATCAGCACCAATGCCGCGGCGCCGTCGGAAATCGAACTGGAGTTGGCCGCCGTCACCGTGCCGCCCTCGCGGAACGCCGGTTTCAGCGAAGCGATCTTGTCCAGTTTGGCTTTCGGCGGTTGTTCGTCGTGGCTGATCAGCACTTGCTGTTTGCCGACCGTCACGGTGAGCGGCACGATCTCGGCGTTAAAACTACCTTCCTGGATCGCCTGTTGGGCGCGGGTGGTCGACGCGATGGCAAACGCGTCCTGATCTTCACGGCTGAAGCCATTGGTCTCGGCGCAATCCTCGGCAAAGGTGCCCATCAGGCGGCCCTTGTCGTAGGCGTCTTCGAGGCCATCGAGGAACATGTGATCGGGCACCTGGCCATGGCCCATGCGGTAACCGCTGCGGGCGCGGTCCAGCAGGTACGGCGCGTTGGACATGCTTTCCATGCCGCCAGCGACCACCACGTCGGCGCTGCCGGCGATCAGCATGTCGTGGGCCAGGATCGTCGCTTCCATGCCCGAGCCGCACATTTTGTTCAGCGTCGTGCAGCGGGTCGATTTATCCAACCCGGCGCCCAGTGCCGCTTGCCGCGCCGGGGCCTGGCCGAGGCCGGCGGAGAGCACGCAGCCGAACAGCACTTCTTCGACGGATTCAGGGGCGATACCGGCGCGTTCGACCGCGGCACGAATCGCAGCAGCGCCCAGTTGCGGCGCGGTCAGGCTTTTCAGTTCGCCCTGGAAACCGCCCATCGGGGTGCGGACGGCGCTGACAATAACAATCGGATCGTTGGACAATGTCATGACAAATACTCCTTATTTGGCGGCCATGCGCAAGGCACCGTCGAGACGGATCACCTCGCCGTTGAGCATGCTGTTTTCTATGATATGCCTGGCCAACGCGGCGTACTCGCTCGGCTTGCCCAGGCGTGGCGGAAACGGCACCCCAGCGGCCAGTGAATCACGTACTTCCGGGGTCATGCCGGCCATCATCGGCGTTTCGAAAATGCCCGGTGCGATGGTCATCACGCGGATGCCGAAACGCGCCAGCTCACGGGCGGCAGGCAAGGTCAGGCTGGCAATCGCGCCTTTGGACGCCGAATACGCAGCCTGGCCAATCTGGCCGTCGAAGGCCGCCACCGAGGCGGTGTTGATGATCACCCCGCGCTCGCCGTCTGCATCCGCTTCAGTCTCGGCAATCGCCGCAGCAGCCAGGCGCAGCATATTGAAACTGCCGATCAGGTTGACGTTGATCACCTGGCTGAAACTGGCCAAGGCATGAGGGCCGGTCTTGCCGAGGATCTTCTCGCCACGCACGATGCCGGCGCAATTGACCAGGCCATTAAGGCCGCCAAACGCTTTGACCGTCGCCTGCACCGCCGCTTCGGCCGCCGCTTCATTGCTGATGTCGGCCACCACGCTTTGCGCGCCGAGACGTACAGCCTGCGCCGCGACGGCTTCGGCGTTCATGTCCACCAGCATCACCTTGGCGCCGGCGGCCACCAGCATTTCAGCGGTGGCGGCACCGAGGCCGGAAGCACCGCCGGTGACGAGAAAAACCTTGTTTTCGATCTGCATCTTTGTTTCCTTGGATTCAAGCTGAAACGTTCTTCGCGGCGGCCTCTTGAGCCTTGGCGATTTCCTGGTTGCGCAAGATAAAGCGCTGCAATTTGCCGCTTGGGGTTTTCGGCAATTCGCTGACAAATTCGATTTCACGGGGGTACGAGTGCGCCGCCAGACGCTTGCGCACGTGTTGCCGCAGTTCTTCGGCCAGCGCAGGCTCGGCGCGGTATTGCGGGCTGAGCACGACGAAGGCTTTCACCAGTTCGGTGCGCTCCGGGTCGGGCTTGCCGATCACCGCCGCCTCGACCACCGCCGGGTGTTCGATCAGGGCGCTTTCCACGTCGAACGGGCCGACGCGGTAACCCGAGGTGGTAATCACGTCGTCGCTGCGGCCGACGAAGCTGATGCTGCCGTCCGGGTTCCACTCGACGGTGTCGCCGCTCAGGTAATAATTGCCGACGAACGCTTTGGTCGGTACGCCTTCGTAACCACCGAACCAGCACATCGGCGACTGGGTACGGTCAATGGCCAGGATTCCTGGCTGGCCAACGCCGAGTTCTTTGTATTCCTCATCCAGCACCACGATACGGTGGCCCGGCGAGGCAAAACCGGCGGCGCCCATGTGGATCGGATGTTCCAGGCCATGGTGATTGCACAGCACCATGCCCAGTTCGGTCTGGCCGTAATGGTCGTGAATCACCACGCCGAGGTTGTCGGCGAACCAGCGGATCACTTCCGGATTCAGCGGCTCGCCGGCGCTGCTGACGATGCGCAGCTTGCCCTTGATCGAACGGGCGAATTCATCGCCACCGGCAATCAGCAAGCGATAGGCGGTCGGTGAGCCAGTGAGGTTGGTAATCCCGTATTTGTTGATCACCCGGCAGGTGCTTTCGAGGGTGAACGGGCCATCGTAAAAGGTGATCGGATGCCCCATCGCCATCGGCCCGGTGACACCGAAATAAATGCCGTAGGCCCAACCCGGATCGGCGACGTTCCAGAAGGCGTCTTCGGGGCGCAAATCCACTGCGTCACGGGTGTAACTCTGGAACGCAACGATGGCCTTGAGCGGCACCGACAGCGCTTTCGACGGACCGGTGGTGCCCGAGGTGAACATCAGCAGGAACGGGTCTTCGCCGGTCAGCAACACCGGTTCGCAGACGCTGGAGTAGTTGGCCAGTTCCGCCCAGAAACTGAAATCACCCCGAACAATACCTTGGCCTTTCGCGCCGCCGACGGTGACGATGGTCGGGCAGTCGGCCACTTCAGCCAGTTTCGGCCGATTGACCGCATCGGTGACCACCACTTTGGCGCCGGAACTGTTCAGACGGTGTTCGATGGCTTTGGGGCCGAAGGCGGTGAATAGCGGCTGATAAACCGCACCGATGCGCCAGGTGGCGAACACGGTGATCAGCAATTCGAAGTTGCGGGGCAGCAGGCCTGCGACCTTGTCGCCCTTCTTCACGCCCTGGGCCAGCAGGAAATTGGCAAAGCGTGCGGCCTTATCCTGCAAGTCGCTGAAGGTGTAGGTCGCGCTGCTACCGTCGCGGCCTTCCCAGAACAGCGCTATGCGCCCCGGCAAGGCATGCCGGTCGCAACACTCGACGCAGGCGTTGAGCGCGGTCAACGACCCTGTGAGCGCGGCATCGACGGTGTGCTGATAATTGAACTGTGACGTAGCAGACAAGTAATCGCGCATTGCCAGAATCCCTCTGTATTTTTATTAGGTTGGGGGAACCGTAATCAACAGGGAAATACTCGCTCTGCGCGCGGAGCGGGACAATGGTCAAAGCTATCAAGTTGTGTGACTGGTTTGGCCAAGGTTCGAGGGCGTGCCCGCGATGGCGTCAGCCCCCCAGGATCCGGATCAGTCCGCCTCGTTCAGAATCAAACTCCGATAATGCCCAGGATTGGACCCCGACCATTTGCGAAACGCCTTGTAGAACGAGCTGGCATCGGCAAACCCCAAACGGGTGGCGATTTCAGCGAAGCTGATGGCCGGCTCGGCCAGCCAGACGATGGCCAGTTCCTTGCGCACGCTGTCCTTGAGCCCCTGATACGTCTGCCCTTCTTCGGCCAGGCGGCGGCGCAACGTTGAGGCCGACATGCACAGTTGCTGCGCCAGCGCTTCGGTTTCCGGCCAGCGCTCGGCGGGCAATTGCCGCAGATCGTGCTTGATCCGGCTGGCCAGGCTCTCGGGGTCGCGGTACTTGACCAGAATGTTCGCCGGCGCATGGGCCAGAAAGCGCTTGAGCTCTTCAGCGCTGCGCTTGATCGGCAAATCCAGGCAGTCGGCGGAGAAAATCATCCGCGTACGCGGCCGGTCGAATCGCAGGTTCTCGGAAAACATCACCCTATAGTCATCGCAAAAATCCGGCTCCGGGCAACGCAACTCGATGGCCAGGATCGGAATCCGCCGCCCCGCCAGCCAGCAGGCAACGCCGTGCACGATCATCCAGTAAGTGAAATAGGTGAAGGCGCGGCGTGGTTCTTCGTCCTCCTCCAGCAGGACGATTTCCGCCAGGCTTTGCTGGCGAACCAGTTGTGCGGGCAGGCGTTCGAGCATCAACGACAGAAAGCTCAGGCCCGAGGTCAGCCCGACGGCCAGGCTCGGCTGAACCATGGAGCAGCGACAGAGAAACTCCAGGCTGCCGGACTTGAGCTTGCGTGGGTCCATGCCAAAAAACTCATCGTCCCCACGCCGGGCCAGCAAACGCCACAGGCGCGCATAGGCGGCGGCCGGGACACGCGCGTCGGTGCTGTCCAACAGCGCTGGATCGATGCCGACCTTGTTCAACACCTCTGCGGTGGCAGCGCCCGGGGCGCAACTTTGCAACAGTGCTTCACGCACCAGTTGAATGGCGATGGTGTCTTTTTCCGACATTGACCGGGGTGAGCCTTGTTATTGGAGTGGTGGGCATATTAGCGCACACCAAACCGATTCCGTAGGAGCGAGGCTTGCCCGCGAAGAACGATGACGCGGTTTCACCGACAGACCGAGTTGCCTGATTCGCGGGCAAGCCTCGCTCCTACGGGATGGTGGGATCTTCAGGGTTGTTCAGCTTAGGTTCAGGCAATTAGCAATAACTACCATATGAGAATGAGTTTCATCATGTTACAAATTAGCACCCTATCTAATTACTCCCCGGTGCTGAATGCTCGTTCCTTTTCTGATCATGCTGCGCGAAGGCATCGAAGCCGCGTTGATCGTTGGCATTATCGCCAGTTACCTCAAGCAGACCGGTCGCGGCCAATGGATGCCGGCAGTGTGGGTCGGCGTATTCCTCGCCGCCGCGCTGGCCCTGCTGGTCGGCGGTGGCCTGGAACTGATCAGTGCTGAATTCCCGCAAAAGCAGCAAGAGCTGTTTGAAGGTGTGGTCGGTTTGCTGGCCGTCGGCATTCTCAGCTCCATGGTGTTCTGGATGCGCAAGATGGCGCGTTCGATCAAGCATTCGCTGCACGTTTCCCTCGATCAGGCGCTGACCGGCTCCAGGCATCAAGTGACCGCGCTGATCGCCATGGTGTTTTTCGCCGTCGCCCGGGAAGGCCTGGAAACAGTGTTCTTCCTGCTCGCCGTGTTCCAGCAAAGCGAAGGCCCGGCCGCACCGCTCGGCGCCCTGCTCGGCCTGGCCCTGGCGATCATCGTCGGCTTCCTGATCTACACCGGCAGCCTGCGCCTGAATCTCTCGGCGTTCTTGCGCTGGACCGGTCTGTTCATTCTGGTGGTAGCCGCCGGGATTCTCTCCAACTCGGTGCAAGCCCTGCATGAAGCCGGCGTGTGGAATCACCTGCAAACCGTGCTCTTCGACTTCAGCGCCACGCTGCCGATGGACGGCCCGCTGGGCTCGGTGCTGGCCGGGATGTTCGGTTACCAGGACGCACCGACGGTCAGCACCCTCGGGGCATATCTGACTTATCTGTTGGTGGCGCTGGTGATGTTTTTTCTCCCGGCTCCCGTAGCCACGTCTGCGCAAACACCCTCCTCCGTTTCCAGCCAGTAAGGGCCTTCATGTCAACGCCAGTTCCTCCAGTGGCTTCACCTCCGCGCGCCTTGCGCTGGGCGGTAGCCGGCTCGGTGATCGTGATGATCGCCGCCGGCGGCCTGTTCTACTACGCCTCGAAAATGGCCGCCGCCAAGCGCCAGAGCAACCACGACCAAGTGCTGGTTACCCTTCACCCGCACAGCTGCGAACCGAATGCGCTGACGGTTCCGGCCGGTCGCACCAGTTTCCGTATCGTCAACCGCTCGGACCGTGCCGTCGAATGGGAAATTCTTGACGGCGTGCTGGTGGTCGAAGAGCGCGAGAACATCGCCCCTGGCCTGAGCCAGGTGATCAACGCCAACCTGTTGCCCGGCGACTACGCCATCACCTGCGGCTTGCTGAGCAACCCGCGCGGCACCTTGCATGTCAGTCCGACCGCCGCATCCGATGCGGCGGCCAAGGCGCGTCCGTCGATGGTGGCGTTCATTGGCCCGCTGTCGGAATTTCGCGTGTACCTGAGCAGCCAGAGCACCGCATTGATCAAAGCCGTCGCCGCGCTTGAGCAAGCGATCGAGGCCGGCGACCTGAGCCAGGCACAAGCCTTGTATGTGCCGGCTCGTGCGGCCTATCAACGGTTGGCTCCAGCAGCCCAGCGCCTGGCGGAGCTGGACAACGCGATCAACGCCCGCGCCGATTACTTCGATAAGCGCGAGCAGGATCCGGGCTTCGTCGGCTTCCACCGCCTCGAATACGCGCTGTTCCAACAACGCAACCTCGACGGTCTGACGCCTGTTGCACAACGCCTGAGCATCGATGTCGCCAATCTCAAACAGCAACTGCTGGCCCAGTCGCTACCACCGGAACAACTGGTGAGCATGCTGGTGCGCAACCTCAACAGCCTCGCCGAGGTACGCGCCAGCAGCGGCGAAGAAGAACGCTACAGCCACTCCGACCTGAACGGTTTCGCCGCCAACCTCGACGCGACCCGCAAAGTCGTCGACCTGTTGCGGCCGTTGCTGAGCAAACCTGCCGCTGAACTACTGGCGAAAATCGACAGCGCGGTCACGGCCTTCGACGCCGAACTCAACGGTTTCAAGGTCAAGGATGGCTACGCCAGCTACGACACTGTCAGCGCCGAACAGCGCAAACGTATCGCCGACAAGGCCAAGGTTCTGGCCGATGCACTCGATGGAATCGATCCCGCCCTTGGCCTTTCCGGCCTGTAAGCAGAAGACCTCAGACAGATGAACGACTCAGAACAGTTTTCAGCACAACGCCGTCGTGTATTGATGGGTATGGGAGCCGCCGGTGTGGCGATAGCCGGTTCGGCCCTGAGTTGCCCGGTCATGGCCGCGACCCCGGCGCAAGTCACCGAAGCACCGAGCAGCGACAAGACCGAGGACCGCCACGCCTTCCACGGCCAGCACCAGACCGGCATCGTCACCCCGCGCCCAACATCCGGCATGCTGGTGTCGTTCGACGTATTGGCCAGCGACCGCGCAGATCTGGAGCGGCTGTTTCGCACGCTCAACGAGCGTATCGCGTTCCTGATGCAGGGCGGTCCGGTGGCGCAGGTCGACCCCAAACTGCCGCCGCTGGACTCGGGGATTCTTGGCCCGGTGGTTACACCGGACAACCTGACCATCACCGTATCGGTGGGCGAGTCGCTGTTCGACGAGCGCTTCGGTCTGGCCGGCGCCAAGCCCAAGCGGCTGATCCGCATGGTCGGTTTCCCCAACGACGCACTGGAGGCCGACTGCTGCCACGGCGACCTTAGCCTGCAGTTCTGCTCCAACACCGCCGACACCAACATCCACGCCCTGCGCGACATCGTGAAAAACCTGCCGGACCTGTTGCTGGTGCGCTGGAAACAGGAAGGCAGCGTGCCTCCGCAAGCCCCGACGAAACCCGGTGTGCCGGCGCAAAGCGCACGCAACTTTCTGGGTTTTCGCGACGGCTCGGCCAACCCCGACTCCAACGACGCCAAGGCCATGGACAGCATCGTCTGGGTCCAGCCCGGCAGCGACGAACCGGCCTGGGCGGTCAACGGCAGCTACCAGGCGGTGCGGATCATCCGCAACTTCGTCGAGCGCTGGGACCGCACGCCGCTGCAAGAACAGCAAAGCATTATCGGCCGGGTCAAGAGCACCGGTGCACCGATGGATGGTGCGCATGAAACCCAAGTCCCGGATTACGCCAAAGACCCGAAAGGCAAGCTGACCAAACTCGACGCCCACATCCGCCTGGCCAACCCGCGCACCGCCGCAACCCAGGCCAACCTGATCCTGCGCCGACCGTTCAACTACTCCAACGGCGTGAACAAGAACGGTCAGCTGGACATGGGTTTGCTGTTCATCTGTTACCAGGCGGATTTGCAAAAAGGCTTCATCACCGTGCAGACCCGACTCAATGGCGAGCCGTTGGAGGAATACCTGAAACCGGTTGGCGGCGGGTACTTCTTCACCCTGCCGGGTGTGACCGGCGACAAGGACTTCATCGGCCGCTCGCTGCTCAACGCTACACAACCCAAAGCCTCAGTCTGACCCTTACCACTCCACGGAACCGTCCCATGAAAAAGTCGCCCCTCGCGTTACTGCTGACCCTTGGTTTGCTCAACACCCCGTTTTCGGCTTTCGCGGCGACGGCGCCACTGGAGTTGGTGGGGCCGATCTCTGACTACAAGATCTACGTCACCGAACAACTGGATGAACTCGCCAGCCACACTCAGCAATTCACCGATGCAGTGAAAAAAGGCGACCTGGCCACCGCGAAAAAGCTCTACGCACCGACCCGCGTCTATTACGAGTCGATCGAACCGATTGCCGAGCTGTTCAGTGACCTCGATGCGTCCATCGACTCCCGGGTCGACGACCACGAAAAAGGCGTGAAGGCCGAAGACTTCACCGGTTTCCATCGCATCGAATATTCATTGTTTTCAGAGAACAGCACCCAGGGTCTGGAGAAGCTGGCTGACGGCTTGAACAAAGACGTGAAAGACCTGCAAACCCGCGTCGCCGGCCTGACCTTCCCACCGGAAAAAGTCGTCGGCGGCGCCGCTGCGCTGCTTGAAGAAGTGGCCGCCACCAAGATATCCGGCGAGGAAGATCGCTACAGCCACACCGACCTGTATGATTTCCAGGGCAACATCGACGGCGCGAAGAAAATCGTCGACCTGTTCCGTCCGCAGATCGAGAAGCAAGACGCGGCATTCATGGCCAAAGTCGACAAGAACTTCGCTACGGTGAACAAGACGTTAGCCAAGTACAAAACTACAGGGGGTGGTTTTGAAACGTATGACAAGGTGAAGGACAGCGACCGCAAAGCGCTGGTCGGGCCGGTGAATACCTTGGCTGAGGACTTGTCGATGTTGCGGGGGAAGTTGGGGTTGAACTGAATATCGGCGTTGTCTGTGAAAAGATCGCAGCCTTCGGCGGCGCCCACAGGCGCGGAGCTGCCGAAGGCTGCAATCTTTGCTTTTGAGCCCTACAAAATCCGATACAACAACCGCTCAATCCTGACGCGACTCACACGCTTGAGAAACTTGGCCACCCCCGCCGGGTAATCCGGCAGCGTTTGCAGATCCAGGTAACGCTCAATACGGCGGGTGTGCTGGAAAATTTCCGCCAGTTCCTTGCCACGCGGCTCCAGCAACTCGCCTTTCGGATCATCAATCAGCAACGCATTTTCCAGGTCGAGACGGAACGCCCGTGGATTGAGGTTGTTGCCGGTCAGCAAGGTGTAGCGCTGATCGATCCACATGCCCTTGAGATGATAGGTGTTGTCACCATCCTTCCACAGATGCAGGTTCAGCTTGCCGCTGTCGATGTTGCGCTGATGACGCTTGGCGAAACGTCGCAGGCTGATTTCGTAGAGGTATGGCAGCGCCGCGATCACCTTGAACGGCTCGCTGGGCGGGATGTAGAAGTCGTTGGCGGTCTTGTCGCCGACGATGATGTCGATCTTCACGCCGCGAGCCAGGGCCCGATTGATTTCCCGGGTCACCGCCAGCGGCAGGTTGAAGTACGGCGTGCAGATGGTCAGCTGATGCTGCGCACTGGCGATCAGCTCGCAGATGACTCGACTCAACGGGTTGTTCTTGCCCACACCGAGCAACGGACTGACCGATAAACCGCCCTTTGCCGTGCTGCCCGCCGTGGTGTCGTACGCCGCGTGCTTGAGACGGCTGCGCAGGTCGCCGATGTCGTGACGCAGACTGCGGGTGGTCGGCAGGTTCGGCAGGTCTAGGCGATGCACCGCTTTGGAGGTGATCAAACCGTGCTGGATCAAGTGATGCATCGAATCGGCGAGCGCCTGATTCTGCAGCAGGTGATAACGGTCGAAGCGGTACTTGTCGAATTTGTGCAGGTAAACGTTGTTCAGGCTCGCGCCGCTGTAGATCACGCAATCGTCGATCACGAAGCCTTTCAAATGCAGTACGCCGAACAGTTCGCGGGTCTGCACCGGCACGCCGTACACCGGCACTTCGCTTTCGTGGGTACGGGTGGTTTCCTGATACCAGGCTGAGTTGCCCGGTTGCTTGCCGGCACCGATCAAGCCGCGCTGGGCGCGCAGCCAGTCCACGACCACCACCACGTCCAGTTCCGGACGTGCCAGTTTGGCCGCGTGCAGCGCATCGAGGATTTCCTGGCCGGCCTCATCCTGTTGCAGGTACAGCGCAACGATGTAGATGCGCCGGGTCGCCTGAGCGATTTTTTCCAGCAGGCAACGACGGAACTCGGCAGCGCCAGAGAGGATGGTGACGGCATCGGCGGTCAGCGGAAAACTGCGCAATTTAGGCAGCAGAGAACGTTTGAAAAGCAACGGCATAGGGCTCGCAAAGGGTCGAATCCGAAGAGCCTGAGAGCTTACACCATGGATGGGTTTGGGTCTTGTTACTGTCTGTAAAGACCTCTTCGCGGGCAAGCCTCGCTCCTACGGTTTTTCGTCGTTTGGAACACAAATCCTGTAGGAGCGAGGCTTGCCCGCGAAGGCAATTTCATAGGCACTACAAATAACTACTTGACCATGAAGAACGATCATTCTACTGTTAGCCACATGAACGAAATCATTAGCAACGACACACGCGACATCATTCTGGATGTCACCGAAAAGTTGATCTACAAAAGTGGCATCGCTGCCACCGGCATGGATCTTCTGGTGAAAACCGCCGGCGTCTCCAGAAAAAGTATTTACCGCTACTTCGCCAACAAGGAGGAGCTTGTCGTCGCGGCCCTGCAACGCCGCGATGAGCGCTGGATGCACTGGTACCGGAGCGAAGTCGGCACGGCCCAAACCCCGGCCGAGCGGCTGCTCAACCTGTTTACCGTGCTCAAGGCCTGGTTCGTCTCCGAAGGCTTCCGCGGCTGCGCATTCATCAATACCAGCGGCGAAACCGGCGACCCGCAAGACCCGGTTCGCCTGGTCGCCAAAGACCACAAACAGAAGCTGCTCGACTACGTGCGCGAGCTCTGTACCGAACATGGCGCAACAGACCCGGAGACGCTGGCCAGACAGCTGCTGATCCTGATCGACGGCGCCATTACCGTAGCGCTTGTGATGGGTGATCACAGTGCCGCCGATAATGCGCAATGCATGGCGCGAAAGTTATTGGACCTGTAACACTTTAAATAAGCCCGACAACTTGCTTGAACGTTAATTTGATAGGGAGACTTAATATGTCTACTGCCGAAGTTCGTCCGCCATTGCCGCCGTTTACCCGTGAATCGGCCATCGAAAAAGTTCGCCTGGCCGAAGATGGCTGGAACTCCCGTGACCCGGAACGGGTGTCTCTTGCCTACACCCTGGACACCCAATGGCGTAACCGCGCCGAGTTCGCCCACAACCGCGAAGAAGCCAAAGCTTTCCTGACCCGCAAATGGGCCAAGGAACTGGACTACCGACTGATCAAGGAACTCTGGGCCCACGGTGACAACCGCATCGCCGTGCGTTACGCCTACGAATGGCACGACGATTCGGGTAACTGGTTCCGTTCCTACGGCAACGAAAACTGGGAGTTCGACGAGAACGGCCTGATGTTCAACCGCTACGCCTGCATCAACGACCTGCCGCTCAAGGAAAGCGAGCGCAAATTCCACTGGCCACTGGGTCGCCGGCCGGATGATCATCCAGGTCTCTCCGATCTAGGCCTGTAGACACAATCCCCCTGACCGATCGTTCCCACGCGCCCGCGTGGGAACGATCGGCTGTACCCGGATAACTTTATGGGTAAGATACCGGCCTTTTCCCGCAGCCCTCTTCTGCGCCCTGCCGAATAAGCCCCATTCCATGCCTTTCGAACTCAGCGTTGACCTCACTACCCTGGCCGTTCTGGCTCTCGTCGCTTTCATTGCCGGTTTCATTGACGCCATCGCTGGCGGTGGCGGTCTGTTGACCACCCCGGCACTGCTGACCGCCGGCCTGCCGCCGCATCTGGTACTGGGCACCAACAAACTCAGTTCGACCTTTGGCTCGGCCACTGCCAGCTTCACCTTCTACCGGCGCAAGCTGTTTCATCCACGGCAATGGATGCATGCCATCGTCGGCACGTTGGTTGGTGCGCTCAGCGGCGCCATCGTCGCTCATTATTTGCCGGCGGAATGGCTGAACAAAATGCTGCCGGTAATTGTGTTCGCCTGCGGCCTGTACCTGTTGTTCGGCGGCACACCGAAAGCGCCGCTGGACAGCGATGCACCGATCAAGAAAAAGTGGCAATCGAGCCAAGGCTTCAGCCTCGGTTTCTATGACGGCGTGGCCGGCCCGGGAACGGGGGCGTTCTGGACCGTCAGCAGCCTGCTGCTCTACCCCATCGACCTGGTCAAGGCCAGCGGCGTGGCGCGCAGCATGAACTTCGTCAGCAACATTGCAGCGCTGTCGGTGTTCATCTTTTCCGGGCAAGTGGACTGGATTATCGGCCTGAGCATGGGCCTGTCGGTGATGGTCGGCGCCTTCTTCGGCGCGCGCACCGCCATCAGCGGCGGTGCGAAATTCATTCGTCCGGTGTTCATTACGGTGGTGCTCGGCCTGACCGTGCGCCTAGCCTGGCAGCACTGGTTCAGCGTGGCCTAAGCGCCGCGCCACGTAGACGTCGATCAGGTAGCGGGCAATCGAGCGTGACGCCGGCAACGGCGGCAGCTCGTGCACGTTGAACCACTGGGCGTCTTCGATCTCGTCTTCCTGACAGACAATCTCGCCACCGGCGTACTCGGCATGAAAACCGAGCATCATCGAATGCGGGAACGGCCAGCACTGACTGCCCATGTACTGGATGTTCTTGACCTCGATCTGCACCTCTTCGCGAACCTCGCGAATCAGGCAATCTTCGGCCGACTCACCCGGCTCGGCAAACCCCGCCAACGTGCTGTAGACCCCGGTGACAAAACGCGGCGAACGGGCCAGCAGAACCTCGTCGCCACGGGTCACCAGCACAATCATGCTTGGCGAAATACGCGGGTAGCTGCGTAAATCGCATGGCTCGCAGTACATTGCCCGCTCGCGCGGCACCTGGATCATCGCCTGCCCGCAGTTGCCGCAAAAACGGTGCTCACGGGCCCAGGTACCGATTTGCGCGGCATAGCCCAGAACCTTGTAGACGGTGTGATCGCCCTCGAGCATGAACGCCCGCAGGCCTTTCCAGTTACAACCCGGCACGTCGCTGTGACTGCGCAATTCCAGCAGGTACACCGGTTCGCCATCCAGGTGACCGATGCCGTGCTCGGCAAGAACCGACAAGTCCTGACGCTTGAGCCATTCCCGTGGAAACAGGGCGCCATTGTCATCGAACAAAAAGCCTTCGGGGCTGCGCGCCACGGCCCAGCCGCCGGGTTGATCGGTGTCCAGTACTGCAGTGGTCCAGCGTGAAGTCATGGTTAATCAATCCAGAAATTCGGGTTTCTGTTTGCTCATATGGGCGGCCATGGCCACGCGCAGATCGGTGGACTGCAGCATGGCGGCGTTCCACGTGGCGACGTATTCAAGGCCGTCGTCGATGCGATGGTCGCGCATGTAGCTGATCATCTCTTTGGTACCGGTGATGGCAATCGGCGACTTGCCGGCGATTTCGCGGGCAATCCCCATCACGCCTTCAAGCAGGCTGGCGGTGTCGCTGTAGACGCGATTGACCAGGCCAATGTTACGCGCTTCTTCGGCGCCAAAGGTGCGACCAGTGTAAGCCAGTTCACGCAGCATGCCGTCACCGATGATCCGCGGCAAGCGTTGCAAAGTGCCAACATCGGCCGCCATGCCGATATCGATTTCCTTGATGGAAAATTGCGCGTCCTCAGCCGCGTAACGCATGTCGCAGGCCGAAATCAGATCGATGGCGCCGCCCAGGCAATAACCCTGCACCGCCGCCAGCACCGGTTTGCGGCAGTTGTCGACGGCGTTGAACGACGCTTGCAATGCCAGGATCTTGCGCCGCAGCAGGCGCGCATTGCGGCCGACGTCCTTGCCCAGTTCATTGGCCACACCGGCGAGCATCATCAGGTCGATACCGGAAGAAAAATGCTTGCCGGCGCCACTGAGCACCACCACCCGGACTTCATCGGTATCGTCGATCCACTGGAAAATCTCGATGATCTCGCTCCAGAACGCGGCGTTCATCGAGTTGATCTTGTCCGGACGGTTGATCTGCACATGGGCGATGTTATCGGCCAGTTCGACGCTGAAGGCGGTGTATTGAGACATGGCAGTGATCCTTTACCGGACAGAAAATGAAGCCCGAACTATAACAAGGCATCTGTGTCGGCAGTAAGGCAGCGGTTCGGCCAAATACGGGACTGGCTTCTGGATTTTCAGCGTCTGGACGGGCCTCTTCGCGGGCAAGCCTCGCTCCTACAACGATACGAGTGCCCCTGTAGGAGCGAGGCTTGCCCGCGAAGGCCACACCACCGATCTATTCACTGCCTCATGAAATCGTCTTGGCGCAAGAACAAAGTTGTCACTATGCTTGCGCCTGACTTTCCAAGGAGGAACCCTACCCATGCCGATTTCTTCACGCGCTGCCTTACTGGTCATCGACGTACAAAACGACTTCATTCCCGGCGGTCAATTGCCGGTGCCGGAGGGTGACCTGATTGTGCCCCTGATTAATCGTCTGGGTCGCCAGTTCAAACAGGTCATCATTGCCCAGGACTGGCACCCGCCCGGCCACGCCTCGTTCGCTTCCAGCCACCCTGGGCACAAGCCTTACGACGTGATTCAGTTGCCTTACGGTGAACAGACCCTGTGGCCGCAGCATTGTGTTCGCGCCACGCCCGGCGCCGAGTTCCACCCGGAGCTGGACCTGCCCCACGCCCAATTGATCATCCGCAAGGGCTGCAACCCGGACATCGACAGTTATTCGGCGTTTCTGGAGGCGGATCGAACCACGACCACCGGTTTGGCCGGGTACCTGAAAGAACGCGGCATCGACACGGTTTACATGGTTGGGCTGGCACTGGATTTCTGCGTGATGTTTTCTGCGCTGGATGCGCGGGCGGCGGGGTTCAATGCGTTTGTGGTGATGGATGCTTGCCGCGCGATTGATCTGGAAGGGTCGCTGGCGGCGGCGATTGAGCGGATGCAGGTGGCGGGGGTCGGGTTGATTGAGTCAGCCGAATTGCTCGACTGAACTGTTGAACGTTTCCCCGCCTGGTTCGTAGCAGCTGCCGAGCTTGCGAGGCTGCGTTCGAGGACGCAGTCCTCGCAAGCCCGGCGGATGCGGTTTTCCCGAAAAGAACCGGTTACCTGGTTTTACGAGTGCTGCGCACTCGAACGCAGCCTCGCAAGCTCGGCAGCTGCTACAGGTCAGGGCCGCCGCTCAGGTTCGGAAAACCTACAAATGAACCGCCGGTTTCTCGCAGTCACACTGATGATGGAAAGACTGACCACCTCGATATCACCCGCGCCAGTGGTGCAGACGTGCAGCAGAGTGCTCATGCGGCGACGCTGCTGCGCGATGGGGATATACGCCAGAAGTAGTTATCTCAGAAAGAGAATGAAAAATTATCCAATATTAACCAATCTCCTTCTGGGTTTTGGATCTCAATCCGCACAATACCGGTCTCAGAAAAAACAATTTTATTTGCAGAATTCAAGTTCAAAAGCAAAAATTGCTGCCCTAACAAGCCGTTCACCCCATAAAAATATGCGACATTCGTGGCGACATTCGTCGCCCCGTACCAGAACGAAACTTCGTTGCATGGTTTTTTCAAGTTTAACGCAATGCGTTGTGCTCCCGAGTCTTTGTAACCTATATGTAAAACTTGAAGTTCTGTTTTCTCCGGAATGGTAATAAAACCGTCTGTAGTCGGTGCGATCCCCGTCATCCCGCCCCCTGATACAAATCCTATTCTCATAACCGAGGTTTCGATCGTCTGACCTGAAACTATAATCTGTGTCAATTGGTTATCAAAATTTTCAGTGAGCGTACGCTGCACAGTCAACTCACGTATCGGAAACAAAACTGACCTGACCTGATCAGTGTTCTGGCCGAGCAAAACACTCAAGCTCACATTTGCCTTACTGTCATGTTTCAGACCTGCCAGTTCTTTTCTCCGCAACGGCACACTCAGTCCGGAACTCACTTCATTCGTTGTTACTTTAAATGCTTTAAGTAGCGGAATCACATACTCGCCGCCTCCGCTATCGATCCCGACGCACTTGAGTTCAACTTCTTGTCCTTCCCGAATCCCCAACCAAGGCAGCACCTTCACCTCGGCATCGCCTTCAAACTTGCTGAAATCCAACACCTTGTCATCCGGCGCTTGAGGCACCTTCGGCGTTGGCAGTCTCGGATCCCCGTCGACAATTTTCTGCACCGTCAACAATGTCGGCTTCGAGCGAGTCTTGACGCCGTTTCGCGTCAGCTCCCACGGCAATCGGATCACTGTGCCGTGCCGAGCAACCAGATCCTGAATCGTCAGGGTGTTATTAACCCGCTTATTGGCATTGAACGCCTTGGCGGGAAACATCGGAAAACCCTCTGCCGTGACGGGACGGACAAGTTGAAGGCCTGTGTCGCCCGTTTGTGCCTTCGCAAACTCGATTCTAGCGATCAAGCCTTCCGGGTAGGCCAACGGATCAACTACCAACCCCGGCACGCCGACCACTGTCACCAGCGGCAGCTCGATCAGCGCCTCCCCAATCACGTCAACCGTGGTCGTGAAGGATCGCCCTACTTCCTTGCCACCGCGCAGCAACTTGTATTTGAATCTGGCCGAACCGCCCACTGCCCTGACGAACTGTGCGTGGGGCACCGGTAGTTTGTAAATGAACGGTGCGCGATCCACGGTTTCCTTGAGAACCAGCACCTCGGACGAGTCCGTCGCCGAGGTGAACGTGCAGGTCAGCTCAATGATGTCGCCCCTGAGCCATGAACGTTGCGCGTGGACTTGAGCAATCGCTGGTTGGCCTGCGAGCTTGCCCAAATCGATGCTATCCGGATCGTCCGAGGCGTCGTTCGGGTCTTCGCTGACCAGCGGTGGCTCGTACCAAGTGCCGTTCAGGCTGACGAACAGTTCGATGGCCGCCGACCACAGGGCATCCAGATCCACGCTGTTACCGATCCAGTCCCATACGGTATAGGTCACGACACACTTGGGTGTGTCACCGATCTTTTTGAACACTGCTTCGTCGATCAAGATCTCCACGGGCTCGCCGGACTTCGCCTCATCCTCTGAAACCTCATGCTCAATCGACTCGCCGCCGCATCTTACGCGGATCTTGTCGAACGCTCGGGTCAGGGGATAGAAGGCCGTGCAGATCACACCTTGCCGGGCTTGCTCAGGGTATACACCGTCGTCCACCACCTGTGGCGGCAATACATTGATCCCCAGTTCAGAGTGCGACTCGTGATTACCTTCGAGATCTTTAAGACCTGGCCGTCGCTTGTGAAACCAGGCTCGCAACGTCGTCGACGAGTCAATGTTTTCCGAGCCGCGCCGGATGCTGTAGTAGATTTCATTGAGCCCGTCGAACAGCGCTTTTACCGGCAAATACAGAATGAAGCGTTTGTCGGTCAGTGACTCGACGATAGCGACCGACACTACAACGCCGTTGAGATAGAGGTCGATGTTGTCACCGACTTCCTGCTCCAGATAGCCGTCAACAAAGACTTTCACCCCTTCAGGGTAAAGGTAGGTCAGCGCCAGCGGAATCCCTCCATGAGCATTGATCGGGGCAGGTACGGTATCTTTCCAGCCTGGAATTCGTGGGGCGTAAAGGGTCAGCAGGTGAATGTCGGTCATCGCAGCGCTTCCTGTCAGTGACACCGCTCCAGGTGCAGAGAGGCTTCATTTATATGAGAGCGCTAAGGCCGGAGGCTTGGCTACTGTCATATCTGACAGGTAGGGACTGATTATCGCTACCGTCTGTCAGCTGGAGCTTCGGCAGTCTTTCTGCCGTACCAATTAGGCTGGTTCTACGAGTGCTGCGCACTCGAACGCAGCCTCGCAGGCTCGGCAGCTGCTACAACGAATGCGTCAGGCCGAGGTGGGCAGCCACAAACGGAACCGTGCGCCGCCCAATGGTGATGCCTGCGCGGTCAGCGTGCCGCCCTGCGCTTCCAGTGCTCGGCGGCTGATTGCCAGCCCCAGGCCAAACCCGCCTGTGGCGCGATCCCGACTGCGATCCAGCCGATAGAACGGCTCAAAGATCCGCTCCCGCTCTTCATCGGGAATGCCAATGCCATCGTCATCCACCCAGATCTCACAGCCTTTGGCGCACACCTGCACACCAATCTGAATCCGTTTCTCGCAATAGCGCATGGCGTTGCGCAGCAGGTTCTGGATCGCCCGGGCGGTCAATCTCGGATCCAGCGAGAAGCGTTCGAGCTGACCGTGCAGCAGCACATCAATGACGATTTCCGGTGACTCAAGCTCTTCATCGACGCTGCCCAAAATACTGTCGATGAATTCATCCAGCGACACCTCGACCTGATCCGGCAGCCGAGCCGGGTTTTGCAATCGGCTGTAGGACAGCAGCTCCAGCACCAGCTCATCCAGTTCGCGAATGTGCGCGACCAGGCCTTGCAGGCGTTCCCGGCTGGTGGCCGGCAAGTCGTCGGACAGCGCCAGGGCCAGGCCGAAATCCAGCCGCGTCAACGGCGTGCGCAATTCGTGGGACACGGCGTTGAGCAAGTCGCGCTGCTGGTTGAGCAGGTTTTCGATGTCGCCGGCCATGGTGTCGAACACGTTGGCCAGGCTGCCGATGTTGGAGCTGGGGGAAATCTGCGTGCGCTCGCTCAAATGGCCCTTGCCGAAGCGTTCGGCGGTGCTTTTGAGACGTTCCAGGTCGCGCCAGTGCGGGCGCAGCCACAACAACAGGCAGGCCAGCATCGTCGCACCGATCAGCACGTTGATGCTCCAGTACAACCAACTGACATCCGTGGGGTCCGGTGGCACGACCATCTCCACCACCATCTGCTCGTTCAATGGTGTCACCGCCAGGGTGCGCCAGCCCCAGTCGCCGATGCGTACCACGTTCTCCCCGCGCTGCAAGCGTTCGCGCTCATCCAGGGTAAATTCGGCATCGTCATTGCGGGCCAAAATGATGTGCAGCGGCTGGAACTCCTTGTCCATCTCCGCCGCCAGCGCCGGCCACTGCTCGACAGGCACCGTACGAAACTGTTTGACGATCAGCGTTTGCAAACCTCGGGAGTAATCGAGGTTGTAGGTCACAAAACGCTCATGGAAGACCTTGATCACCAGGTCCGGCACCAGGTAGATCGCCGCGCTGAACGAAACGATGGTCACCAGGTACAGACGAAACAGGATTCTGAACATGGTTCAGCATTCCCACTCGGAGCGGCTGAACAGGTAGCCCTTGCCCCACACGGTCTTGATCTTGCGCGCCTCGCCGGCGTGGTCGTCGAACTTGCGCCGCAGTTTGGAGATGGCCACATCCACCGAGCGGTCGGTACCGTTGAATTCGATACCGCGCAGGCGTTGCAGAATTTGGTCACGGCTCAGCACCTCGCCGGCATGCCGGGCCAGCACCACCAGCAAGTTGTATTCGCCGCTGGACAGCTCGACCAGTTGCCCGCGCCAGGTCACAGTGCGCTCGGACAGGTCGATGCACAGGTTGCCCATGAGAATACGGTCATTAGCGGTCTGCGGTTCGCTGAGGCTGCTGCGACGCAACAGCGTGCGTACGCGGGCCAGCAACACACGGGGCTCGCAGGGTTTGGTGACGTAGTCGTCTGCGCCCATTTCCAGGCCCAGCACCTGATCGTGACTGTCGTCACGGGCGGTGAGCATCAGGATCGGCAACGTCGCCGAATCCGCCCGCAGCAAGCGGCAGACCTGCAAGCCGTCGAGCCCCGGCAACATCAGATCGAGAATCACCAGGTCCGGCGGACTGACCCGCGCGCGTTCGCGTACATGATCGCCGCGGCTGATCACGCTGACGGAATAACCGTTGCGTTCCAGGTAGCTGGCAATCAGTTCCGAGAGCGCGGTGTCGTCTTCGACCAGGAGGATGTTGGGCATGGGTGTTTCCAGAAAGTGCTGTGGCGAACTTCAGGGCCTCTTCGCGGGCAAGCCTCGCTCCTACTGTAGGAGCGAGGCTTGCCCGCGAAGGCGGCCTGACCGTCGCAAAAAGTTTCAAGCTGCGAAGGATATACGCCCTCACGCATACGCGAGCAAAACCCTTACACAATTTCACACAGCACCAACAAAGCTTCACCGCTACCCTCATCGACTCCCCGTAGGATGCGGGTAGTCATTATTGGGGTATTTCCATGTCAAAGAACCTGCTTGCCACGCTCAGCCTGATTGCCCTGGCGTTGACGCTGAGCGCTTGTGACCAGTCTTCGACCGCCGAAGAATCGGCACCGCTGGCCACGGTGCGCATCGAAACCGTCGAAGCTCGTCCTCTGTCAATCAGCAGCGACTTGAGCGGGCGGATTGCCGCGCCACGGATTGCCGAAGTGCGTGCCCGGGTTGCCGGCGTGGTGTTACAGCGGGTCTTCCGCGAAGGCAGCGACGTGAATAAAGGCGACGTTCTGTTCCGTATCGACCCGGCCCCCTTCAAGGCCGACCTGGACAGCGCCGAAGCCGCGCAGCGCAAGGCCGAAGCCAACGCGTTCCAGGCCAGATTGCAGGAGCAGCGTTACGCCCAATTGATCGAAGGCAACGCCATCAGCGCTCAGGATTACGACAATGCCCGAGCCAATGCCCGGCAGACCGCCGCCGATGTCGCCGCCAACAAAGCCGCGGTGGAGCGGGCGAAATTGAACCTCGGTTATGCCACCGTCACCGCGCCGATTTCCGGGCGCATCGGCCGCGCGCTGGTGACTGAAGGCGCGCTGGTGGGGCAGAACGAAACCACGCCGCTGGCGCTGATTCAGCAGTTGAACCCGATCCACGCCGACCTGACCCAATCGACCCGTGAACTCAACGATCTGCGCCGGGCCTTCCGCTCTGGCCAGTTAAAGGAAGTGGGCCAAGGCCAGGCCAAAGCCACGCTGATCCAGGACGACGGCAGCCTTTATCCGTTGCCCGGCAAGTTGTTGTTCACCGACATCACCGTCGACCCGGGCACCGGTCAGATCATTCTGCGCAGCGAGTTCCCCAACCCGGACCTCGACTTGCTGCCGGGCAGCTTCGTTCGCGTACGTCTGGAGCAAGCGTTCAATCAGCAAGGCATCAGCGTGCCGCAACGGGCCATTCAGCGTGACAGCGCCGGTGTCGCCCAAGTGCTATTGCTCGACGCCGAACAGCGGGTCGGCCAGCAACCGGTAGAGCTGGGCCCGGTGCAGAACGATCGCTGGATCGTCACCCGCGGCCTCAAGCCCGGTGACCGCATCGTCACTGAAGGCCTGCAACACGCGCGCCCCGGTGAGAAAGTCCAGATCGACAACACCCCTCTTCCACTTGCCCAGGTTTCTGGTCAGTAAGCAGGACGCTTTTTATGCCGCAGTTCTTTATCGATCGCCCGGTGTTCGCCTGGGTGGTTGCCTTGTTCATCCTGCTGGCCGGTGCGTTGGCCATTGGGCAGTTACCCGTGGCGCAATACCCGAACGTTGCGCCGCCGAAAGTCGAAATCTACGCCACCTACCCCGGCGCTTCGGCGCAGACCGTGGACGAAAGCGTGGTCAGCCTGATCGAAGGAGAACTCAACGGCGCCGACCATCTGCTGTACTTCGAATCCCAGAGCAGCCTCGGCAGCGCCACCATCACCGCGACGTTCCAGCCGGGCACCAATCCGGAAATGGCCCAGGTCGATGTGCAAAACCGCCTCAAAGCGGTTGAGTCGCGCCTGCCTCAGGCGGTCACCCAGCAAGGTTTGCAGGTGGAGAAAGTCTCCGCCGGTTTCCTGTTGCTGATCACCCTCACCTCCAGCGACGGCAAGCTCGATGACGTGGCGCTCAGCGATTACCTGGCGCGCAACGTGATGAACGAGATCAAGCGTCTGGACGGCGTCGGCAAGGCCCAGTTGTACGGCGCCGAACGGGCGATGCGGATCTGGATCGACCCGCAGAAGCTGATCGGCTTCAACCTGACCCCGGCTGACGTCAACGCCGCCATCGTTGCGCAGAACGCTCAGGTTTCCGCGGGCAGCATCGGCGACTTGCCGACCCGCACCACTCAGGAAATCACCGCGACCGTTCTGGTCAAAGGCCAGCTGTCGACGCCTGAGGAATTCGCCGACATCGTGCTCAAGGCCAATCCTGACGGTTCTACCGTGCGCATCCGTGATGTGGCGCGGGTCGAGATCGGCAGCCAGGAATATCAGTTCTCCACACGCCTGAACGGCAAACCGTCTACCGCCGTCAGTGTGCAACTGTCGCCGGGCGCCAATGCCCTGAGCACCGCAACGCTGGTGCGAGCAAAGATGGACGAACTGGCGCGCTATTTCCCGGCCGGTGTCGAATACAAGATCCCGTACGACACCTCACCCTTCGTCAAGGTCTCGATCACCAAAGTGGTTTACACCCTCGGCGAGGCGATGGTGCTGGTGTTTGCGGTGATGTTCCTGTTCCTGCAGAACATCCGCTACACGCTGATCCCGACGCTGGTGGTGCCGGTGGCGTTGATGGGCACGTTTGCGACCATGCTCGCGCTGGGCTTCTCGATCAACGTGTTGACCATGTTCGGCATGGTGCTGGCCATCGGCATTCTGGTGGACGACGCGATTGTGGTGGTGGAGAACGTCGAACGAATCATGGCCACCGAAGGCCTGTCGCCCAAGGAAGCCACGCGCAAGGCGATGAAGCAGATCACCGGCGCGATCATCGGCATCACCCTGGTGCTGGTGGCGGTGTTCATTCCGATGGCGTTCATGCAGGGCTCGGTCGGGGTGATTTACCAACAGTTCTCGCTGTCGATGGCCACGTCGATCCTGTTCTCGGCGTTCCTCGCCCTGACGTTGACCCCGGCGTTGTGTGCGACGCTGTTGAAGCCGATTGCCAAAGGCGAGCATCACGAAAAAGCCGGATTCTTTGGCTGGTTCAACCGGCGCTTCGAACAACTGACCGAGCGTTATCAGGGCTGGGTCGCC
The DNA here is from genome assembly GCF_001655615.1 of Pseudomonas sp. GR 6-02. Lineage (GTDB taxonomy): Bacteria > Pseudomonadota > Gammaproteobacteria > Pseudomonadales > Pseudomonadaceae > Aquipseudomonas. The sequence goes on along the minus strand of NZ_CP011567.1, from coordinate 3,122,616 downwards.
TATGCGTTGAAACGCACCGGTCGTTACCTGTTGATTTATGGCGTGCTGCTAGTCGGCCTGGGACTGTGTTTCAGTCGTCTGCCCTCCTCGTTCCTGCCGGTGGAAGACCAGGGCTACACCATCACCGACATCCAACTGCCACCGGGCGCGAGCAAGAATCGCACAATAAATGTGGTGGAGCAGATCGAAGCACACAACGCCACCGAACCGGGCGTCGGCGACAGCACAGTGATTCTCGGCTTCAGTTTTTCCGGTAGCGGGCAGAACGCTGCGCTGGCGTTCACCACGCTCAAGGACTGGTCGGATCGGGGCAGCGACGACTCGGCGAGTTCCATCGCCGATCGCGCCAACATCGCGCTGAGCCAGATCAAGGATGCCATGGCTTTCTCGGTGCTGCCGCCGCCGGTTGACGGTCTCGGCACCTCCAGCGGTTTCGAGTTCCGCTTGCAGGACCGTGGCGGCCTCGGCCATGCCACGCTGATGCAGGCGCGTAGCCAGTTGCTGGCGGCCGCCGAGAAGAGCCCGATCCTGATGAACGTGCGCGAAAGTGCCCTGGCCGAAGCGCCACAGGTTCAGCTGATCGTGGACCGCAAGCAAGCCAACGCCTTGGGCATCTCCTTTGCCGACATCGGCAACGTACTGTCCACCGCTGTGGGTTCGGCTTACATCAACGACTTCCCCAACCAGGGGCGAATGCAGCGAGTGGTGGTCCAGGCCGAAGGCGATCAACGCAGCCAGGTCGCCGATCTGCTGAAGATTCACGTACGCAACAACGCTGAAAAAATGGTGCCACTGTCGGCCTTCGTCCGGGCCAACTGGACCCAGGGCCCGGCGCAGTTGACCCGATACAACGGCTACCCGGCCATCAGCATTTCCGGTGAACCGGCGCCCGGTTACAGTACTGGCGAAGCCATGGCGGAAATCGAACGGCTGGTGGCGCAAGGCCCGGCGGGGTTGGGCCAGGAATGGACCGGGTTGTCGTTGCAGGAACGCTTGTCCGGTAGTCAGGCGCCGATGCTGCTCGGTCTGTCGCTGCTGATCGTGTTCCTGTGCCTGGCGGCGCTGTATGAGAGTTGGTCGATTCCGACCTCGGTGCTGCTGGTGGTGCCGCTGGGTGTGCTCGGCGCGGTCCTGGCTGTGACCCTGCGCGGGATGCCCAATGACGTGTTCTTCAAGGTCGGGCTGATCACCATCATTGGCCTGTCGGCGAAGAACGCAATCCTGATCATCGAGTTCGCCAAAAGCCTGTATGACGAAGGTCATGACCTGATCGATGCCACGCTGCAAGCGGCGCGCCTGCGGTTGCGGCCGATTGTGATGACATCGCTGGCGTTCATTCTTGGGGTGGTGCCGTTGGCGATTGCTACCGGGGCCAGTTCCGCAAGCCAGCAGGCGATCGGCACCGGGGTGATCGGCGGGATGATCACGGCGACATTGGCGGTGGTGTTTGTACCGGTGTTTTTTGTGGTGGTGATGAAGTGGGTGCGCAAATCCGCCAAACCCCACTGACTCCACCTGTAGGAGCTGCCGCAGGCTGCGATCTTTTGACTTTGCTTTTAAAGATCAAGATCAAAAGACCGTCCGAACGCGGCCCGAGCCTTCGGCAGCTCCTACAAAAGCGACGTCGCGTGCGCTATGGTGCTGGAACGCACCATCAAAGTGAGTCTCCATGCCCTTCCTCGCCCGCACCCACCCTCGCCTGTCCGCCGCCGCCACCCTTGGCGTCGCGGCAGGCATTCTGGCTCCGGCCGACTCGATCCTCGGCAAAATCCTCATCGGCTGGAATGCCGGGGTCTGGACGTATCTGGCCCTGATCATCTGGCTGACCATGCGTTCCAAAGCCGACGACGTGAAACGCATCGCCGAAGTCGAGGACGAAAACGCCGGGCTGGTGCTGTTCACCGTGAGCATGGCTGCACTGGCCAGCCTCGCCGCCATCACCCTCCAACTAGCAGGCAGCAAAGATCTGGACACCTATCACCGGCTGTTGCACTACGGCTTTACCGGGATGACCGTGATCGGCTCGTGGCTGTTGATCGGGGTGATCTTCAGCGTGCATTACGCCCGGTTGTATTACACCTGGGAAGGCAAGGAACCTGCGCTGCGATTTGCCGAAGGGCTGACAACCCCCAATTACTGGGACTTCCTGTACTTCTCGTTCACCATCGGCGTGGCGGTGCAGACCGCGGATGTCGGCGTCGCCACGCGGGAATTGCGCAAGATCGTGCTAGCGCAATCGTTGATCGGGTTTGTGTTCAACACGGCGATATTGGGGTTTTCCATCAACATTGCCGCCGGTTTGTTCAGCTGACGACCGCCCCCTGCTCTGTTCAGCCTGGATACCAGCGTTTTGTGCCTGCATGCTGAGGCCATCCATTCACAGATTTTGACAGCTGTAACCTGTCAGGTTTGACAGTTTACAACCCGTCAGGAAAACGCTTCCATGGTGCATCCAGAGTTAGGGTCGGACGGCCTTTGGATACTTCCTTTTAGTGAACGGAGATCCTATTCATGAACGCTGTAATCAAACAAATCAGCTTTGCCCCAGGTAACTATGTTACTGCGAAGGCTTTCGCCAACACTGGTACACCCATCGAGGATTTCATTGCCACTTCCCGACTGATAGACCAGGTAAAAGTCGGCGTTCAACAACTTGATGCCGTACAGATTACGGCCATCGATCGACCCGCTTCGAATACTAAAGCCAAAAGCTATCCGGCACGTGAAATTATCATCATCCTCCCCAAGGACTACCCGGTGGGCAAACATGCGATCAAAAGCAGTCCCGATGTGGCACTCAGCTTTAAAGACGACACCGTGGTAAGTGAAGCCATTTCAGGCGAAATCGAAATCGAACCGGCTGTCGACAGCGCTAACGTCAAAGCCAGGTTCAAGGTAATCGTAGAGAATGCCGACGAAACTACATTTCAGCTCAATGGTGATTTTCAAGTTTTGAAATATTAACCGCTGTGTAAACCTTATTCAGGACGGGACACACAGTCAAAAAAAGGGAAGCCAGCGCTTCCCTTTTTCATTCGCGTCAGAACTTGTAATGCGCCCCCATGTTCACGCCAAAGTCCTTGGTAACGCCATCGCCCTTGCTGGTATCCAGTTCCGCGTGTAGCTGCCAGCGATCATTGAGGGTCCAGGATGCTCCGGCGGCAACCTCCAACTGATTGCCGGACAAGTTATTGTCGAATTCATTGTTATTGACGCGCACCTTATTGGTCTTCACGAACTCATGAACGCCAGCAACACGCACATGAGGTTGCAGGACGCTGCCGTCAGACAGCGTCATGCCACGTCCCAGCGTTACACCCGCCTTGCCAAGCACGGAACGTGTGGTGTCGGCGTCGACCTTCAGGCCATTGTCCAGACTGAAGTCCTTGCCTTGCACGGAGGCTGCCTGCCATTGAGTGAACACCTCTGCGTAATAGCCGTCCTTGAAGTCGATACGCTTGCCGAACTCGACCGATGCACTGGCGCCCAGATTGTTGTAGTTGCCTTTGGTTTTGGTGTTATCGCTCAGTGCCACATTGGCTTCATTGCGGAAGTGATTGAGCTTGGCCACCGTATCCAGGTAATAGCCACTATCACCCAGCCAGGTGCCATAAACGCCGAGGGATGTACTGCCGATTTCACCGGAGCTGCCACGGCTCAGATCGAGAACGGATTTGCTGTAACCGGCAAACACACCCAGCAACACGCGCTCGCCCGCGATCTCCACCGGGGTATCGACCCCCATTGACAACCCGTACTGGCGCTGGCTATAGCCGTTCCCGTAGGCATTGTTGCCGATGCTGTACCGACTGCCGAAAGACCGGACCCATCCGCCGGTTTGCCCGCCATTGACACGTAGATCGCCCATCCGGTTGTTCAATAGAGGCATTTCGCCGTAGGTCACCGCAGGCGTCGTGCCGGCAATCGCCAATATCGAGCGGGTCGGTGTGCTGACGACTTCCTTGTCGGGTTGCAAGTACCAGTCATTCCCGTCCTTCACCAGTCTATAGGTGAACGCCCCGACATCGACCTGGTTGTTGACGAGGCCGTATTGCGCGTTTGAAGCAACGCTCTGCACCACCTTGATCGAAGCATCATTGACCGGATCGAAACCCGAACTGCGAACCAGCAACTGATGATCGCCGGCAGCGCTTGCAGTGATATTCAACAAATCACTGATGCCCTGGTTGAAATCGGTACTCATCCTGAATGTACCGTTGCCCGCCAGGTTGGCCACGTTCAGTTGAAAATATTCCTGATTAGTGCCTAATCGGACTCCGCCGCCATTGCTGAGTGTCAGGTTGTTCACCGACTGGCTGCCGGTCATCTGCCAGAGCGCCTGATTACTGATGGCGAAATTGGCGACGTTGTTCACTTGCCCCGTCAGGCTCGCCCCGTTATCCAGTGTCAAGCCAGAAGCACTGCCCGTCGCAGCGTTGACGTTGCCGGTCATGATGCTCTGGTTGTTGATGGACACGCTGGCGACATTGTCCAGGTTACCGCTCAGTGTCGAACCATTATCAAGCGCGACACTTGAAGCACCCAGCACATTACCGGTCATACGTGCCTGATTATTTAACACGGCGGTCGTGACGTTTTGCAGGTCCCCGGTCAACGATGCATTGTTCTGCAGCGTGACGTTGGCGGAACTGCCGGAAGCCACCGTTACATTACCGGTCAATGCGCTGTTATCCACAAGGAAACCAGCCGAGGCGCCTCGCCTGACTTCCAGCAACGTATTGTTGCCTGAGACCAGGCTCGAGCCATTACGCACTTCGATGTTGGCCACGGTCGGAAAGTTCGGCGCGTTGATGCCGACCACTAACGCCGACCCTGTCTTGCCTTCGACACGGGTAGCGTCCAGAACGATGGTGGTTGGAATGACAGTCGATACTTGCGTGTCGGTGCCCACCGTCACGCCATTGAGGCCGCCGGTGATCGTACTTCCGGTGGCCGACAGTGAACCCTCCAGCATCCGAATCCCGAAACTGGTGGCGCCAGTCCCTTCAACAGTGGAATTTCGCAGATTGAGGACGCTGAACCGGTTGCCCGCGATACCTCCTTGCAAACCTCGAACGACAGACCCATTGCGCAATGTCACATTCGAACCACCGACGCTGGCGACGTTTCGTATCGCAGAGATGCCGATGCCGGTGGCACTGTTGACGCTCGAGTTGTCCAGGTTGGCGCTGGCGTTGGTCAGGGAAATACCTGAACCCGTTGCGGCGCTGACGTTTGAGCCAGTCAAGTTGAACACACCACCAGCAGCACTGGTCATCTGCAGTGTTGTGGCATTGGTGGCGTTCAACGTAGCGTTGCTTTGAAGCTGCCAGGTTTGCAGGGGTGTCGTGGCGTCGATGGCTTGAGTGGTGCCCGCCGGAACAGTGGCAGCCTGAGTCATCGATGAATTCATCAGAAGAGGCATCAGGGTTGCCACCCAGAAGCTGATCGATGTTTTCAAAAAAGGAAATTGCGACTTTGGCAACATAGTTGAGTCCTACTCGATTGCATTCCATCAGGAACGAGTTTCCGACTCAAACGGTGTGCGAGCCGGACTAAAACGGTCGCCAGACTACGGATAACTTTCCCGGGGATATGTAGGATCAATCTCCGTCTTTGTACGATTTATCCCCTTGATTCGTAAGCTCGTACGTATCTGACTTCACCTCCTCGGATGAGGACGACAATTGCTGTCGCCCTTATCCTGGGAAGTTTCATTCGAAGCGCTGCTGATCCGTTATCAAGGACGGTTCTGCTCGCAATACACCAGGCTCGAGTTCAAGAGCGCCACGGGGACGATGACCTCGGAAGTGATTCCGTTGACCGTATACGCGATGCGCGCAAAACGGGTGGCAGGTCGCTGACCCGGGCCGGGGCTTGGCAGCTGGATCGTCCTGATGGCGGTGTAGTCCGTCAGGTTGAATTCCAGCACTCCGGTCGCTGGCATAGGCCTCGAATCCGTGATCTGAGTGCCGGGAATTGCAGCACCACCCGCCGTGTTGGTGACCCGGCCCTCAAATTCCAGGTTCACTATTGCGCCTGTAGGGATATTGGGATCACGCAGGATCCTGATCCGCAGGCTGCGCGCCGCGTAAGGCGGCATCGGCCCGTTCGCTACAGTCGGGTGATCCATGCTTGGACAGTTGATGGAAGTCGCGACACGCTCCGGCACCAGGGTCCCGGTGGCTGTTCTGAAGGCTGAAACAATGATCTGTGGCGCAGGCAGATTGATCACGATGGCTGTCACGTTGACCGGGGTCACGGGCGTCTGCGTCATCACGTTCGCGCTGCCAGGGTATCCGATGGTGATGTAGGCTTCTCGCGCCGTTGCACCACTGCCGTTGCCTTCGGCCAGGATCGTGGCCCAAGGCAATGTCGTGGTGACCGTCGGCTGGTCACCCCGCACGCCCACCGGGCTCCCCACTTGCTTGCCCTGGTAGTAGAACGTCACGATTTCACGGTCTGTCACCGGCCGGTTTGGATCCCTCCACAAAGGCCAGGTCATGGTGGCGTCGAGGCCTGCCTGTGCCGTGCCAAGCGTGTTGGGGGCGGGTACCGGAGTGCCTGCGCCCTGAACCGCCACCGGCTGAATGTTGGGGTTTAGCAGGTCTGGCAGGTTCGGTTGCTCAGGCCCGGCGTACGATCGATCGAGAATACCGAATTGCTCCGGCTGCGAAACCGGATCAGATGAAATCGTAGGACGAATCAATCTGTACCTGTATGTGAACTGCTCCTCATCCTGGCGATTGGGGTCCGCATACACAGCGGCCCAAAACGCATCGTCCAGGTCGAAAAACAGTGTCTGTGGACCCGGTGTACCGACAGGTGGAATTTGTTGTTCAGGGATTGTCGGTGAAGGAACACCATTCGAATCAAAGACTTCTGGAACGATCCGATCACCGGGAAGCCCGTTCAACGGAAAATCGACTTCCATTACAGCTTTGGTGGGAAACGCTGACGTCCCAAGCGTAATAGGCGTTTGACCATTAGGACCGGTGACCGGGATCCTTGGCACGCCCAGTACCGGGGCGGGGGCACTTACCCGACTGAACAGCAACGTGATGGCCGAGTTGTTGCTGATATTTCCTGGCGCATCCTTGAGGTTATAGGAATAAAAGTACGAACCATCCCTCAACGCCTGCAGATCGGCCAGAGGAATGTTGATGACCCCGCCAACCGGCAGCGGAAAATCGATGACAGAGGCTCCGTTGACGTCGCCCTGCATCCCTGTAAATGTTGTTTGCGTAGAAACATAGATACTGACGCGATCGGTTAACGCTTCGAATTTTGTATAGCCGGTAGGAATGGGCAAATCGAGACCGCCGGCGTTGGCGGGATCCGCCAGCCAGGCGTCGTCAATCCTCGTAGGCAAGCCAGTCTGGCTGATCAACACAGGCCGTGTGCCGGTGCCGTTGCCCGTACCGGGTTGGCGCTGGTAAGGCGCGGTCAGATCGACTTTGAACTCAAGAGGTGGATCAGATATATCGGGGTTGGTGTGGGCGTCATAAATAATGAATGTCGCGCCGTATTCCGCGTATTCGCCGTTCATATCAAACCTGTCGACCAGTCGATCGAGTGCAGCTCCAGTCACGTCAAAATCGATCGGAAACGTCCAGTCAGCCGCTGGCTGATTGGCTTTCAACAACTCCAAAACCACCCATGTCGGGTCGAACTCTATGGGCTTGACCCCTTTCGGGTGCACGTGAAGTTCGATTCTGTGAGCGCCTTCAGGCGTTTTGTCATCGACATCGGCCAATTGAAATTTGACCCGTCTGTCGACTTTCAGTTGTTGATAGGGAATTCGGCCATCAGGCAACACACCGACAATAGTCGGAGGCAAGGCAAGGACACCGCCAGATTTAACCTGCATATTCATGTTTGTATGCTCCATGGATGAATTAATCGTTGAACCATCAACGTTGTGTCCCAATGAAAAATCTCGCGACTCCTGGCTGCATGTCCCTGGGATTGACGTTTTTCTTGCGTTTGTGTGTTCTACAACGGTTGAACTTGAGACTCCTTGAGTTATGGGCCGCAAGGTGGATTCCCCGATACGCCCCGGTCGATCTTTACCAGGCCCGGGGCCGATCGACCCAGAGCGACACCCTTTCGATAAAGCGTGTACTGAGCGAGTGCCGATGCGTTGATGACCATAGGCTTGATATGTTTTTCGTATTTGTCGCTTTCGAGCCTGAAGTCGAAGCCCAGCGCTGAATCGGCTTCCTGCTGCGTCAATGTTTTGCGCAAGCTCAGCGCCGTGCCTGGAATGGCGTTACCGCTGCCGTTGAGGCTGCTGAAGCCTACCCATCCCAGTTCACACACATCGCCTGCAAGGAACCGCCCCGGTTGTGCCGGAACACGCACAGTGACCACCACCCAGATCGCTGGAGACGTCCTGCAATTCAGGTAACCCCACAAGGTTGCGTTGGGAAAGACCGGTTCCTTCAGGTTGACCGGGACCGGGCGTTTGAGGATGAACACCTGCGCCAGCGAGTCATCCTCGTTCTTGGTATCTCCAGACGTCACCTTGTAGGTCAGAGTGATGTCACCTATCAGTTGCAGGAACTGCGAGGGCAAGTGGATCGAGGTCGGAAACACCACCGGGACGGGAAAAAGGTTGTTGTAAAAACGAGTGTCGGACGTTGCCCCAGGCTCTCGAATCCAGATCTGCAGCAAATCACTCTCGCCAGGTTTGAGCGAAGGTGCGAGCCAAGGGGGGATTCGCAGTGTCACGCCATTGAGGTGCGCGTCCGGCGGAAGCACCTTATCGGCACCGACACCGTCAATGCTTAATGGCGCGGCGAATATTCCGATGGGTGTCGTTGTGCTCATTCGCCGTTCTCCAGAGGCCTTGAAAACCCTTTGCTTCGGGAGAAATTAAACGCAGTAATCGCGATCTCGCCTACTGTCAGATCTGACAGGTTTAACTACCGCTGGTCGGAATACTCCGGCCCTGTCGTCGGGTTCAGATCTTTTCAAGCTTGACGAGCCGATGGGTTATGCGGTTACCTGAAACCGGTTTCAGACCTTGCGGTCGCCCCTGAATAATTCCAATAAGAAGGCTGTCTATCCGTGAACGACTTCTCCGCCGCCCAGCGCAGCCGCGTCACCATGCTCGACGTCGCCGAACACGCGGGCGTCTCCAAGGCCAGCGTCTCGCGCTTCATCGGCGATGACCGCGCCCTGCTCTCCGATGCCACGGCCCTGCGCATCGAGCAGGCGATTGCCGAATTGGGCTACCGCCCTAACCAGATGGCCCGCGGCCTGAAACGTGGGCGCACGCGTCTGATCGGCATGTTGGTGGCCGATATCCGTAACCCTTATTCGATTGCTGTGATGCATGGCGTGGAAACCGCCTGCCGTCGGCACGGCTACAGCCTGGTGGTGTGCAACACCGATCGCGATGACGAGCAGGAACGTCAGCACCTGGCGCTGCTGCGCTCGTACAACATTGAAGGCTTGATCGTGAACACCCTCGGCCACCACGTGGATGAGTTGCGCGAATTGCAGCAGGAAATGCCCATGGTGCTGGTGGATCGCAAGGTCGAGCAGTTCGATAGCGATCTGGTGGGGCTGGACAATCCCGCCGCCGTCGAGATCGCCGTGGCCCATCTTGAACAACGCGGTTATCGCGATGTGCTGATGGTGACGGAGCCGTTTGACGGCACCAGTTCGCGGATCGAGCGGGTCAGCAGCTTCAAGGCGCAGATCGAGCAGCGTCCGGCGCTCTCGGGCGCGGTGGTTGAAACTGGCGGTGATCTGGCCGGTCGCTTGAAATCCTTTCTTGATACCCCTGGTCCCAGGCCGAAAGCGCTGTTCTGCGCCAACGGTATTGCGGCGTTGGCCAGTACCCATGCGTTGCGTGAATTGCAGTGCAACCTGTTTGAGGATGTCGGGTTGATCGCCCTGGATGATCTGGATTGGTATCCGCTGGTGGGCAGCGGGATTACCGCCCTCGCCCAGCCGACCGAGGACATTGGCGCGAGTGCGTTTGAGTGTTTGCTCAAGCGTTTGCGTGGGGATGACGGGCCGGTGCGGACTTTGGATTTTCCGGCACGGTTGATTGTGCGGGGGTCGACCACGGGGGGTGTTCCAATTTGAAGGCCTCTTCGCGGGCAAGCCTGGCTCCTACGGATTTACACCCACGCCCCTGTAGGAGCGAGGCTTGCCCGCGAAGAGGCCCGAAAGAACAACACATCACTCACTAATATTTTTTTTGAACAAAAATGAAACCGGTTTCAGAGGTGATAACAATGAACAAACCACCCGTTTCCATCAGCCTGTCCAGCTACGGCGCCGAGCTTGTGCGCCAACGTGGCCAGGGTAGTTTTGTCGAAGTGCTGGCCGCTGCCGGTGCCACGCACATTGAATGGCGCGAAGAGCTGCTGACCCTTGAAGACCCCGCGCAATTGGCCGACTCCACGCAATCCCGGGGCCTGGAAAGCGTGTATTCCTCGCCGCTGGAGTTGTGGCTGGCCGGGCAATCGGCACCCAACCCTGAATTGCTCTCGACCCTGCAACGCGCCGAGGCATTCGGCTCACAATGGCTGAAAGTCTCCCTGGGTTATTTCACCGACAACAACGATCTGCAAACACTGGCCCATGTGTTGCAGCAGAGCCCGGTGCAATTGCTGGTGGAAAACGACCAGACCTTGCACGGCGGCCGCATCGAGCCGTTCCAGCGTTTCTTCGCCGACGTCGAGCAGCATCAGTTGCCAATCAAAATGACCTTCGATATCGGCAACTGGCAATGGCAGGACCAGTCCGCCGCCAGCGCCGCGCGCATGCTCGGTCGACATGTCGGCTACGTGCACTGCAAAGCAGTGGCGCGTCGGGTCGACGGCAAGCTGGTGGCGGTACCACCGGCGGCCAGCGACTTGCACCTGTGGCAACAATTGCTGCGGCACATGCCCCATAACGTAATGCGCGCGGCGGAATATCCGCTGCAAGGCAATGACCTGGTGCGGTTGACCACCGACCACGTCGCTACCCTCGCCTGCCTCGGCCAATCCCGCCTGGAGCCTGCGCATGTCTGAGATCGAGATTCTGTCGTTCGGCGAAACCATGGCGATGTTCGTTGCCGAGCAGAACGGTGAACTGGCCGACGTCGGCCACTTCCACAAGCGCATTGCCGGGGCCGACAGCAACGTCGCCATTGGCCTGTCGCGATTGGGCTTTAACGTCGCCTGGCTGAGCCGGGTGGGCGCCGATTCTCTCGGCCGTTTCGTCATCGATATGCTAAAGAGAGAAGGCCTGGATTGCAGCCACGTCGACATCGACCCGGCGCACCCCACCGGGTTTCAACTCAAATCCCGCGCCGATGACGGCAGCGATCCGGTGGTCGAATATTTCCGTCGCGGTTCGGCGGCCAGTCACTTGTCGGTGCAGTCGATTTCCCCGTCGCTGCTCAACGCCCGGCACTTGCATGCCACCGGCATTCCTCCGGCGCTATCCGCGTCGGCCCGGGCAATGTCCTTCGAACTGATGACCCGCATGCGCGATGCCGGGCGCAGCGTGTCGTTCGACCCCAACCTGCGCCCGAGCCTGTGGGCCAGCGAACAGCAGATGATCAGCGAGATCAACCGCCTCGCCGCCCTCGCCCATTGGGTGCTGCCGGGGTTGAGCGAAGGACGGTTGCTGACCGGTTTCGAAGACCCTGCCGACATCGCGGCGTTTTACCTCGACCAGGGCGCCGAAGCCGTGGCGATCAAGCTTGGCCCGCACGGTGCGTATTACCGCACGCATCAGGATGAAGGTTTCGTTGCAGGCGTACCCGTGGCAACAGTGGTCGATACGGTCGGTGCCGGTGACGGGTTTGCCGTCGGCCTGATCAGCGCCCTGCTGGAAAACCACAGCGTTGCCCATGCCGTACAACGTGCCAACTGGATCGGCAGCCGCGCGGTGCAGAGCCGTGGGGATATGGAAGGCTTGCCCACCCGAGCCGAGATGGATGCTGAATTTGAGGACGCCGTTCGCGGGCAAGCCTCGCTCCTACAGGGTTCGGGGTGTACGCCCGTAGGAGCGAGGCTTGCCCGCGAAGGGGCCCTCACCATTAACGTAAAAATTTGAATCAGACTCCGTTACCTGCTGCGACAAAAACAACAAGCTCAGGAGCATCACTATGAAAACCGCAACACTGGCCACCCGCCGCTGGTGGTACATCATGCCCATCGTGTTCATCACCTACAGCCTGGCGTATCTGGACCGCGCCAACTACGGGTTCGCCGCTGCCTCCGGGATGGCCAAGGACCTGATGATCACCCCGGGGTTGTCTTCCCTGCTCGGCGCACTGTTCTTCCTCGGCTATTTCTTCTTCCAGATTCCGGGCGCGATCTACGCCCAGAAGCACAGCGTGAAGAAACTGATTTTCGTCAGCCTGATTCTCTGGGGCGCCCTGGCGACCTTGACCGGGATCGTCTCCAACGCCTACTGGCTGATCGTCATTCGTTTCATGCTCGGGGTGGTCGAAGCCGCGGTGATGCCGGCGATGCTGGTGTACCTGTGCCACTGGTTCACCCGTGCCGAACGCTCGCGCGCCAATACCTTCCTGATCCTCGGCAACCCGGTGACCATGCTGTGGATGTCGGTGGTCTCGGGCTACCTGATCCAGCATTTCAACTGGCGCTGGATGTTCATCATCGAAGGCTTGCCGGCAGTGGTGTGGGCGTTTATCTGGTGGCGTCTGGCCGATGACCGTCCGGCTCAGGCCAAGTGGCTCAACGACCAGGAAAAGCAGGACCTGGAAAGTGCCCTGGCCGCCGAACAGGTCGGCATCAAGGCAGTGAAAAACTACGCCGAAGCCTTCCGTTCACCAAAAGTCATCATCCTCGCCTTGCAGTTCTTCTGCTGGAGCATCGGCGTCTACGGTTTCGTGCTGTGGCTGCCATCGATCCTCAAGGCCGGCGCGCAAATGGACATGATCGAAGCGGGCTGGCTGTCGGCGCTGCCGTACCTGGCGGCAGTGATCGGCATGCTGCTGGTGTCCTGGGGCTCGGACAAGTTGCAGAAGCGCAAACGCTTCGTCTGGCCTCCGCTGCTGATCGCCTCAATTGCGTTCTACGGCTCCTACGCGCTGGGCGCGGAGCATTTCTGGTGGTCCTACACCCTGCTGGTGATTGCCGGTGCCTGCATGTACGCCCCGTACGGGCCGTTCTTCGCCATCGTTCCAGAAATCCTCCCGGCCAACGTGGCCGGTGGAGCCATGGCGTTGATCAACAGCATGGGTGCGCTCGGTTCGTTTGGCGGCTCTTATCTGGTCGGTTACCTGAACAGCTCCACCGGATCGCCCGGTGCGTCTTATCTGTTGATGAGCGGCGCGTTGCTGGTGTCTGTGGTGCTGACGATTTTCCTCAAGCCCGGCGCCAGTGACCGGGTCGTGGCCAAAACCGCCGCCCCCCGGCCGGTGCCGGCTCATTCCTGAATGGATGTTGATATGAAAAAGCAGGTTGTGCTGTACAAGAAACTCTCGCCGCTGCTGATGGCTCGCTTGCACGAGCAGACCGAGGTGACACTGATCGACAGCCTCGACGCCGAAGGCCTGGCCAAGCTGCGGCAGGCCCTGCCCCGCGCCCAAGGGTTGCTTGGCGCCAGTCTGAAACTCGATGCCGGGTTGCTTGACCTGGCACCGAACCTGGAAGCGATTGCCAGTGTGTCCGTCGGCGTCGACAACTACGACATCGACTACCTGACCGAACGGCGGATCCTGCTCAGCAACACCCCCGATGTGTTGACCGAGACCACCGCCGACACCGGTTTCGCGCTGATCCTGGCCACCGCCCGACGCGTGGTGGAACTGGCGAACATGGTTCGCGCCGGCCAGTGGAACCGCAACATTGGCCCGGCGCATTTCGGCAGCGATGTGCATGGCAAGACGCTGGGCATCATCGGCATGGGGCGGATTGGCGAGGCGTTGGCGCAGCGTGGGCATTTCGGTTTCGGCATGCCGGTTGTGTATCACAGCCATTCGCCGAAACCGGCGGTGGAGCAGCGCTTCAATGCGCAATACCGCAGCCTGACCGAGTTGTTGCAGCAGGCCGACTTCATTTGCCTGACCTTGCCGCTGACCGCCGAAACCGAAAAGCTGATCGGCGCCCGGGAGTTTGCCTTGATGCGCCCGCAAAGCATCTTCATCAACATTTCCCGGGGCAAAGTGGTGGATGAAGCGGCGTTGATCGAAGCGTTGCAGCAGAACCGGATTCGCGCTGCCGGGCTGGATGTGTTCGAGCGCGAACCGTTGCGCCATGACTCGCCGCTGTTGCAGTTGAACAATGTGGTGGCGACGCCGCATATCGGCTCGGCGACCCATGAGACACGGGAGGCTATGGCGACTTGTGCGGTCGAAAATTTGTTGGCGGCGTTGGCGGGTGAGCGGCCAGTGAATCTGGTGAATGCCGGAGCGTGGAAGGGGTAAGGAACTGATCGTTCTCACGCTCCGCGTGGGAACGATCAGGCCCGTCGCATCTGCAGCAAATCCGCCGCACAGGACGCAATTCGCCGACACGCTTCCGCCAGCTTCAGCTGGTCCACCACCAGCCCGATGCGTATGTGCCCCGCCGCACTCGGCCCGAAGGCTTCGCCGGCCAGCACCGACACGCCATAACCTTCCAGCAGCCGCTCGGCAAAATCCTGGGCGCCGAGCCCGGTCTGGCGCACATCGAGCATCACAAACATCCCGCCATCGGGCTTGATCGGCCGGATACCGGGGCAACCGCTCAACCTCGCGCACACCAGATCGCGTCGCTGGCGATACTCCTCACGCATCAGCGCCACTTCCGGCAAATCCTTATCGAGTGCCGCTTGCGCGGCTTTCTGAACGAAATCCGGAATGCCGAACAGCATGCACAACGACAGATGCATCACATGATCGGCCAGTGGTTTCGGGCCGATCATCCAGCCTACCCGCCAGCCAGTCATGGCATGGGATTTGGACAAACTGTTGAGGGTCGCGGTGCGCTCGGCCATGCCCGGCAGGCTGGCCGGGCTGATGTGCTCGCCCTCATACAACAAGTCGCTATAGACCTCATCGCTGATCAGCCAGAGGTCATGTTGCACACACAGCGCCGCCAGTTCCTGCCAGCTTTTCAAGGAAAGGCTGGCACCGGAGGGATTGTTCGGACTGTTGAGCAGAATGACCCGGGTTTTAGCGGTGATCAGCGCCGCGACATCCGCCGGCTCGACCCGAAAGCCGTTCTCCGGACGCACCGCCACCGGCACCACGCTCGCCCCGCAGGCGCCGAACACGCCTTCATAAGTGACGTACATGGGTTCGGCGATGATCACTTCGTCACCCGGGTCGAGCAGGCACTGGGCAACCGAATACACCGCGCATTGAGCGCCGGGCAGCACGATCACATGGTCGGCGTCCACCTCTTGGCCGCAGCGCTGCTGGTGACGGCTGGCGATGCTGCTGCGCAATGTACGGGTGCCGCGCACATCCGAGTAATGGGTGTCGCCGGCCAGCAGGCTGTCGATGGCCGCGTGGACGACCGGCAGCGGCGTATCGAAGTCCGGGTCGCCGACCGACAGCAGCAGCACGTCGACGCCCTGCTCGCGCAATTCCAGCGCTCGATCGTGAATCTTCCAGGCTGCCGCTCCATCACCGTCGATTCGTTGGGTCAAGGCTGAATAGCGCATGTACTTCTCCTAACGCGCGAGTTCCAGTTTCAACCCTATCTCAAATCACGAAACGCGCCACCATTGCATTCAAATCTACCGCCAGTCGTGACAGTTCATGGGTGGCGGCGCTGGTCTGGTTGGCACCGGCGGCCGACTGGGTGGCCAGGTCGCGGATGTTCACCAGGTTGCGGTCGACTTCACGGGACACCTGGGCCTGTTCTTCCGAGGCGCTGGCGATCACCAGGTTGCGTTCATTGATCAGCTGAATCGATGAAGTGATCTGTTCCAGGGCGACACCTGCTGCACGGGCCATTTCCAGGGTGCTTTGGGTGCGCTGATTGCTTTGCTGCATCGACGACACCGCTTCACCGGTGCCGTTCTGAATACCGGCCACCATTTTCTCGATTTCCTGGGTCGATTGCGCAGTGCGATGGGCCAGCGCCCGGACCTCGTCCGCAACCACCGCAAAGCCACGCCCGGCTTCCCCGGCACGGGCCGCTTCGATGGCGGCGTTGAGGGCCAGCAGGTTGGTCTGTTCGGCGATGGCGCGGATCACGTCCAGCACTTTGCCAATGTCTCGGCCCTGAGTGGCCAGCCCCTCGATCATCAATGCAGTGTTTTGCACGTCGTGGGTCATGGTCTGGATCGCGTCGACGGTTTCCACCACCCGGTCACGACCTTCACGGGCGGCCTGGGTCGACTGGTTCGAGGCTTCGGACGTCGATACCGCGTTGCGTGCCACTTCTTCCACGGCGGCAGTCATTTCGTTGACGGCGGTGGCGGCCTGTTCAATTTCGTTGTTCTGTTGTTGCAGGCCACGGGACGCTTCTTGGGTCACGGTGCTGAGTTCTTCGGCGGCGGCGCCCAGTTGCGTCGCGGAGCCGGCGATCTGTTCGATGGTCTTGCGCAGGTTCGTCTGCATGGTGGCCAAGGCGCCGAGTAAACGCGCCGGTTCGTCGTTGCCATCGACTTCGATGACCTTGCTCAGGTTGCCGCTGGCAATGGTTTCGGCCGCAAGCACCGCACGGTTCAGCGGCGTGACGATACTGCGGGTCAACAGCCAGGCCAGCAGCACGGTCATCAGGGCAGCGACCGCCGAGACCACGATGATGCCATTGGTGGCAAAGGCAAACTGCTCTTTGGCCTGGGCGTCGGCCGCAGTCGCGCCAGCCTTGTTGATGGCAATCAACTTGTTCAACTGCTCGCCCATCTGATCGGTTCCATCCTTGATCCGGGTGTTGATCAGGTTGAGCATTTCATCCAGTTTGTTCTGCCGCGAAAGCTCCATCATCTCGCGCACCGCTTGCAGGTATTTGTCCAGCGTGGCCGAGAATGTCTTGAATAACGCCGCTTCCTCATCGCCGGCCGGCAATGCCCCATAAGCAGCCTGTGCCTGCTTGACCTTGTCCACCAGTACCCCGATCCGGGTTTCTGCTTCTTGCAGGCTCGCGGGCTCACGGTTCACCAGAACCCGGAACGAGAGAATTCGCAGACGCAGCACGTTTTCGGTCATGACACCCAGGAAGCCGACGCTGGGTAGCTGATTGCTTTCCATATCCACAGAGGCCTGTCGGATGATCGACATGCGATTCGCCGCAAACACACCCAGCACGATGACCAGCAAGGCGATGAAAGCGAAACCGAGGAAAGCTCGAGGCGCGATTTTCAGATTACGCAGTGACATAGGATGATCTCGGTAATTGAGGCGGCGAGCATCCTTGCCATGATCACTGGCGGGCGGGCGATGGCGCGCACCTTTCAGTTTGGCGCCACTGTTGTAATTGGTTTGTGTACGCCTATTGGCTGTATCGGCCGGGGTTTAGGATTTTTGCAGGGGTCTGGAGAAATATTTTTCAAGGGCGGCAGAGTGTTTCAGCGGTGAAACAGATGTTGCGCGGAGGTCGGCTTTGCGCAGTAGCCTTTGTGGCGAGGGAGCTTGCTCCCGCTGGGCTGCGTAGCGGCCCCAAAAAATTTACGGCTGCTGCGCAACCGAGCGGGAGCAAGCTCCCTCGCCACAGAGATTTCTTTTTACTGAAGACAGTGTCAGGCCTTGCGGGCGGCCACCCGCCAAACCCGCGCGATATCACTGGCGCGCTCACGCAACAATCGCGGCGCCTCGGCGCAGGCCTGTTCCAGGCTCATCGGCCCACTCGCCAATGCAAAAGCCGCATCGATGCCATGCTCGTACAGAGCCTGATACCCCTCGCCCAAGGTGCCGGCGATGACGATGACCGGCACGCCCTGCTGCCGGGCAATGCGCGCCACGCCAAACGGGGTTTTGCCGCGCAATGTCTGGGCATCGAAACGGCCTTCGCCGGTGATCACCAGGTCGGCGCCGTTGACCGCCTCGGCCAGCCCCACCAGTTCGGCGACCACTTCCACACCGGCCTGGAATTGCGCGCCAAGAAACGCCTTCGCGGCAAACCCCAGACCGCCCGCCGCGCCACTGCCCGGTTCATCGCGTACGTCTTTGTCCAGGGCTTGCGCGCAGAGCTCGGCAAAGTGCCCGAGAGCGAGGTCCAGTTGCTGGACTTGCTCGGGCGACGCGCCTTTCTGCGGGCCGAAAATCGCTGACGCACCGTGCGGGCCGCACAGCGGATTATTGACGTCGGCGGCGATGTCGAAACGCACCTCGGCCAGACGCGGGTCGATGTCGCTCAAATCGAGACGGGCCAGTTGCGCCAGCGCCAGACCACCCGGCGCCAGGGTTTGGCCCTGGGTATCCAGCAGTTTCACCCCCAAGGCCTGCATCGCCCCGGCGCCGCCGTCATTCGTGGCACTGCCACCAATCGCCAGAATCACTCGTTGCGCCCCGGCATCGAGCGCAGCGCGGATCAATTCGCCGGTGCCGAAGGTGCTGCTGGTACAGGCATCGCGCAGGTCAAGCGGCACCCGTTGCAGGCCACTGGCCTCGGCCATTTCGATGATCGCGGTGTGGCTCTGCGGCAACCAGCCCCAGGCGGCATCGACCGTGGCGCCCAACGGCCCACGAACACGGGTGCGGCGCAGTTCTCCGTCGCACGCGGCCAGAATCGACTCGACCGTGCCTTCGCCACCATCAGCCATCGGGCACTTGAGCAATTGTGCATCTGGCCAAACCTGCGCCAACCCCAGCGCAATGGCCTCGGCCACACCCTGGGCACTCAGGCTATCCTTGAACGAATCGGGGGCAATGACGATTTTCATGCGAATTCTCCAGTTCCAATGCGTCCATGCTGCCAGCAGGCCTGAACAATAACGCCGGTCCGCTGCACAAGCGGCCATGTGGATTATTGTTCATTTCCACAAAACCCTTGTCCGCACTGGTCGTCGTAGCAGCTGCCGAGCCTGCGAGGCTGCGTTCGGCGGCGAAGCCGTCGTGAAATCATGCGGCGCGGTGTGTCAGGTAAGCCGTATTTATAGAATTTACGACGACTGCGTCGCCGAACGCAGCCTCGCAGGCTCGGCAGCTGCTACGGAGCGGTGGTCGGCAGCTCGGTTTGTGGCAGGAGCTGGACGCCAAGGTACAGTGCGAGCATTCCGTCGAGCTTCAGCGGGTCGACGCCGCTGAGTTCGGCGATCCGCTCCATGCGATAACGCAAACTGTTGCGGTGGATGCCCAGGGCATCGGCGCAGGCCTGGCTCTGGCCGTCGTGTTCGCACCAACTGCGCAGGGTGGCCAGCAATTGCCCGTTACCGTCCTTGGCGATGACTTTACGCAGCGGCCGCAGCAGTTCATCCAGCGCATCGTCGTCGCGGTGCCGCCAGAGCATCACCGGTAGCCGATAACGGTTCAGGATCAGCAAGCGCGAATGCGGCAACACATCGCGCCCGTAGGCCAGCAAATCGCCGACCCGTCGATAGCAGCGACGCAACCCCGACAAGCCGTCGGCCTGCCCGCCCACGGCGATGCGCAAAATGTTCCAGCCCAGGCCATCGAGCTTTTCCAGCAATCGTTCGTTCTCGACCGCAGGCGTCGCCGGGCGGCACCAGAGCAACGAAGATTTGGCCGAGCTCACGCACCAACTGTCCGGGTAGCGCGACATCAGCCAGGCGCTGAGCGCTTCGACGGTCTGGCTCGGGCCGTGTTCGATGCCCAACTCGAACAGATACGGCACTCGTGTCAGCTGCGGCTTGAGCCCCAGTTGCTGCGCTTCGTCCAGCAACCGTGGCGAATCCCCTGCTTCGCTCAACAGCAATGCCAGCAGATCGTCGCACCGTTGGCGCCGCCATTGCTGCTCGGCCTGCTGATTGCGCTGGGCCACCAGCATCTCGGCGGTCATGCGCACCAGTTCGGCGTAGGTGCGCAATTGCTCCGGTTCGCCAGTAATGCCCAGCACGCCGATCAAGCGCTGATCGAGCAACAGCGGCAGATTAATGCCCGGCTGCACGCCTTTGAGATGAATCGCCGTTTGCGCGTCGATCTCCACCACGCGCCCGTTGGCCAGCACCAGTTGCGCGCCTTCGTGACGGGTGTTGATGCGCTCCGGCTCGCCGCTGCCAAGAATCAGCCCCTGACTGTCCATGACATTGACGTTGTACGGCAGGATGGCCATCGCCCGGTCGACGATGTCCTGGGCCAGGTCGTGATCGAGTTCAAACATAGCGGGGATCCTTGAAAGCGTGATGGGGCGGCTTGTTCAGCCGCACAGGCCAGGGTCGCAAACCCTGTGCTCAGGCACAAAGACAACCACCCAAGGGGTGGCCGAGACTCACCGGGCGATCAACGTTACCCTTGCGTCGCAAAAAATCATAATAAAGAGAGAGCCCGCCATGTCACAGAGCGCCACCGCTACCCTGGCCAACGCTGACGACAAGAACGCCGTCTACAAACGCATTACCTTGCGTTTGATCCCCTTCATCTTCATCTGCTACCTGTTCAACTACCTCGACCGGGTGAACGTCGGGTTTGCCAAACTGCAGATGCTCGACGCGCTGAAATTCAGCGAAACCGTGTACGGCCTCGGTGCCGGAATCTTCTTTATCGGCTACGTGCTGTGCGGCGTACCGAGCAACCTGGCGCTGAGCAAATTCGGCCCGCGACGCTGGATCGCGTTGATGATGATGACGTGGGGAGCGCTCTCGACTTGCCTGCTGTTCGTCACCACACCTACCGAGTTCTACACCCTGCGCCTGTTCACCGGTGCCGCCGAAGCCGGGTTCTTCCCGGGCGTGGTGCTTTACCTTTCGCAGTGGTTCCCGACGTTCCGCCGTGGCCGCATCATGGCGCTGTTCATGTCGGCAATCCCGGTGTCGGGCCTGCTGGGCAGCCCGTTTTCCGGCTGGATTCTCAATCACTTTGGTGCGGGCCAGGCTGGTTTGGCCGGCTGGCAGTGGATGTTCCTGCTGCAAGGCATCCCGACCGTGATTCTCGGCGCCCTCGCCTACTTCCTGCTCAGCGACAGTTACGCCAACGCCAAGTGGCTGACCCCGTACGAGCGTTCGGTGCTTGAAGCCGACCACGCCGAAGACCTGGCCAGCAAACCGAAAACCACCACCGACTCCTTGCGGGCAGTGTTCAAGAACCCGGCGATCTGGGCGTTCGGATTGATCTACTTCTGCATCCAGAGCGGTGTTTACGCGATTAACTTCTGGCTGCCGTCGATCATCAAGAACCTGGGTTTCAGCGACAACCTGGTGATTGGCTGGTTGAGCGCGATTCCGTACCTGCTGGCGGCGGTGTTCATGTTGATGGTGGGCCGCTCGGCGGACCTGCGCAAAGAACGTCGCTGGCACCTGGTGGTGCCGATGCTGATGGGTGCGGTGGGGCTGTTGATTGCGGTGAACTTCGCGACCACGCCAGCTCTTGCGATTCTCGGCCTGACCCTCGCCACCATGGGCGCCCTCACCGGCTTGCCGATGTTCTGGCCGGTGCCGACGGCGATGCTCAGCGCCGGTGCGGCGGCCGGTGGCTTGGCGTTGATCAACTCCATGGGGCAGATGGCGGGTTTCCTTAGCCCGTATCTGGTGGGTTGGGTCAAGGACAGCACCGGGTCCACCGATGCGGCGTTGTACCTGCTGGCGGGTGTGATTGTGTGCGGCAGTTTGCTGGCGTTGCGCATGACCCGGACGTTGCGGGTTTAAGGTTCAGTGAAAACAAAAACGGCCCTCCCGGTCCGTTTCTCATTCCATGCATTCGCAATTGCTTCTGTGGCGAGGGAGCTTGCTCCCGCTGGGTTGCGAAGCGCCCCCAATCCCGGTGATCGCGGTTTTTCAGACATACCGCATGCCCAGGCTTTGCGACTGCTGCGCAGCCGAGCGGGACGGTGCGGCGATCCGACAAGCTCCCTCGCCACAAGGAGTGCTCTCACTACAGACTTTCGTCAGCCTTGCGGATCGAGGTTATCCAGCACTCGGTTGACAGCCAGCTCCCCAAGCATGACCACCGATTGAATCCCCAGCATCATGTTGCGATGGGGCATGTCCATCAATCCGGCGAATTCAGTGAGCATCATGCTCGCTGACGCCAGGGATTCGCAGGCGTTGACCAGCAGGGTTTCGTTATCGACCTTTTCACCGACATGGTAAATGGTGCTGGGTTTGCGCTTGGTGGCTTTGGGGGTGGGTGGTTTGAGGTAATGGTCGAGGGCGCGCTCGGCGGCTTCGTTGAGTTTTTTGGAATCGGGGGTTTCGTAGGGGGAAACGTCCTCCACTTCTGGTGGATTTGGCGTTGGTTTGAACATAGATGAAACTCCTAACAGGACAGAAGGAGCCATCACCCTCGCTACCAAACGATGGGTGGCGGCCATGCTCAGGTTGGTAGACCGGGCGTTAGGAAACCGGCGCGTCCGAAGACGCCCTGCGCATGGCCACCATAAAACAGAGACGAGAAACTCTGCAAAAAGGTGGAGCTGTGCACCTAACAACAATCCCGGGCTACCAAACCCGATCGCTGTTTTTCAGCGACAGAGAAACGATATAGCCCAGGCCAAAGATGCACTAGCCGGCGGATTCTGGCGCAGTCGTAGGCAGCGGCGCAAGAATATGTAGCCTTAGTGAGTATCTGGAAATGTCTTTTAAACATCGTCCTTAAACGCCCACCAGACTCCCCGCCTTGGCATCCAGCTCAATCAGCAACCCTCCCGGCATCTGCACGAAAATCTGCCAGATCCCGTCTTCCGGCACCTGCGCCACCTGATACGGCAAACCACTGGCCTGCACCCGCTGCAACACCGTGGCGGCGTCCTCATCGGTGCGAAAGGCAATGTGGCTCAACGCCGTTTCATCGAACGTCGGCTGTTCGATTACATGCACCAGCGCCTGCGCATCCTGATACAACCAGCGTCCGGGGAACGGGAATGGCGGGCGGCGTCCCGGCGCCAATCCCAACAACGAACCGAAGGCCTCCTGCAACGGTTGCCCGTCGGGGGTGTTGAAGGCCAGATGATCAAAGTGCCAACTCATAGCAACCCTCCTCCGTCGACGTCGATGACGGTGCCGCTGATAAAGTCGTTTTCCATCGCCAGAATAAACGCTGCCGCCAGATCTTGCGGGGTGCCGACCCGGCCCACCGGCAATGTGGCGGCGGTACGGGCAAACATCGCGGCGCGTTGCGTTTCGTCCATTCCGGCGTAAGCCTCGGTGTCGGTCACGCCAGGGCTTACAACGTTGACCCGGCGCGGAGCCAGTTCCTTGGCCAGTTGCTTGCCCAAGGCTTCCAGCGCCGCATTCAAGGTGGTTTTGATGAACTGCCCGGCGACAAATTTGCGCGACAACAGACCCGAGGTCAGCGTGATGCTGCCACGTGCGCTCAGGTATGGCAGCGCGACCTGGATCGCCCGCAGCGCGCCCCAGAATTTGACATCGAAGGCCTGTTGGGCGTGCTGCAAATCGCTGTCAGCCAACGGTTTGGCACTCACACTCGGACCGGCAGTGATCACCAGATGATCGAAAGGGCCGATACGCTCGAACAGCTGTCGCAACGACGATTCATCAGTGACGTCCGCCGCTTCGTGTCGAATCTTTGCATCATGGTCGACCGCTGGCTGGCGGCGACTCACCGCGACCACACGGGCCTCACGCTCGGCTGCGGCCCGGACGACGGCGGCGCCTATTCCACTGCTGCCACCGATCACCACGACGGTCTGATGGTGCAAGCAAGCGTTGAGTTGTGTCATGAGCCGATCTCCGGTCGGGTTAGGGAGATTCAATCTTCTCCGGTTGCCAATCGAAGAAAAATCCCGGTAAATCAGAAGGATCTTTAAAGGATTTTTACCAATGAGCTCGATTCTCGACCTGGAGATTTTCGTTCGCACCGCCGACTCCGGCAGCATTTCCGCCGCCGCCCGCGCCCTGGAGCTGACCCCGGCGGCGGCCAGCATCGCCCTCAAACGCCTGGAAACCCGCCTCGGCATCCGCTTGCTGGCCCGTTCCACACGAAGCATGCGCCTGACCGAAGAAGGCCGGCGCTATCTGGATAGCGTGCGCCTGGCACTGGCCGCGCTGGCCGAAGGTGAGCAGGCGTTAAAGCAACAGACCCAAGGCTTGAGTGGTGTACTGCAATTGGCGGCGCCGTCGGACTTCGGGCGCAATGTGCTGTTACCGTGGCTCGACGACTTCAAACGCGAGCATCCGCACATTCAATTTCAGCTACTGCTCAACGATCGCCATGCCGATCTGTTCCGCGAGACGGTAGATGTGGCTCTGCGCTTCGGTGTGCCGAGTGACTCGACGTTGGTGGCGCTGCCGATTCTGCCACGGCATCGCCGCGTGGCCTGCGCCAGCCCCGAGTATCTGGCCCGGTGCGGCGTGCCGTTAACCCCGGCGGAACTGAGCGAACACAGCGCCCTGCTCTACCTGCGCGATGGCCGGCCCTACAACCAGTGGCGTTTCAGCCGTGGCGATGAAGTGATGGAGGTTCAGGTGCACGGCGACTACCTCAGCGACGACGGCGAAGTTGCCCGCCGCTGGGCGTTGGCCGGGCATGGCATCGCCTACAAGGCCTGGCTCGACGTCGCCGCCGATGTGCAGGCCGGGCGGCTGGTGACGCTGTTCGATGACTGGCAAGGCGAAAGCGTGCCATTCAATTTGCTCTGCCCGCATCGGGTGCAGGTGTCGGAGCGGGTCAAGGTGTTGCAAACGTTCTTGCAGGAGCGTTGTGAGGCACTGCGTCGATAATTCAGATTGCTCCGCGCAGCGGTTCTGGTATTTGATTAGGGCTTTCTGACCGGTAAAAGGATTTCGTCATGAGCTATCGCACGCTGGGTCATTCGGGTTTACAGGTGTCGACCCTCACATTGGGCACCATGATGTTCGGCGAACAGACCAGCACCGAAGATTCCCTGCGGATCATCGGCAAGGCCTGGGACCAGGGCATCAACTTCATCGACACCGCGGACGTGTACACCAACGGCCGCTCCGAAGAGATCGTCGGCGAAGCGATCGCCAGCCACCGCCACGAATGGGTGCTCGCCACCAAGGTCGGCTTCGGTCCGGTGGACGGTGTGCCGAACCGTACCGGCCTGAGCCGCAAGCACCTGTTCAATGGCATCGACGCCAGCCTGACGCGGTTGGGCACCGATTATCTGGACATCTATTACCTGCACCGCGAAGACCACAACACGCCGCTGGAAGTCACGGTGTCGGCCATCGGCGATCTGATTCGTCAGGGCAAGATCCGCTACTGGGGCCTGTCGAACTATCGCGGCTGGCGCATCGCCGAAGTGATTCGTTTGGCCGACAAACTCGGTGTCGACAGGCCGGTGATCAGCCAGCCGCTGTACAACATCGTCAACCGTCAGGCGGAAACCGAGCAGATCACCGCCGCGCAAAACTATGGCCTCGGCGTGGTGCCTTACAGTCCGCTGGCGCGCGGTGTGCTCAGCGGCAAGTACGCGCCGGATGTGACACCGGACGCCAACAGCCGCGCCGGTCGCCAGGACAAACGCATCCTGGAAACCGAATGGCGGGTTGAGTCTTTGCGCATTGCCCAGCAGATCCAGCAATACACCCGGGACCGTGGCGTGGGCATCGTCGAGTTCGCCATCGCTTGGGTGCTGAACAACAGCGCCGTCACCTCGGCCATCGTCGGCCCGCGCACCGAAGAACAGTGGGATGGGTACATCAAGGCGCAAGCGGTGAAAATCACGGCGGAAGATGAAGCCTTTATCGATTCGCTGGTGACACCGGGGCATGCGTCGACACCGGGGTTCAATGATGTGAGCCATTTTGTGCCGGGACGCAAACCGCGTTCGGCTTGAGATTTATCGCGGGCAAGCTCGCTCTCACAGGTTCTGTGTCGATCTGCTGACTATGCTTCGACGAAGTTACTTGTGGGAGCGGGCTTGCCCGCGATAGCGATTCAACATCCCTCGCGATGTTGAAAATATCGATCACCTGGCCAATATTCAGCACAAAAACCACGTATCCTGCGCGCCCCGTTTGACCTTCAACCCGCGAGGACAGTTTGTCTAAAGGTATCGCTCTATCGGTCACAGCCTCGATGCTGTTTGCCGTCATGTATTACTACACCTCACTGCTCTCCCCCTTGAGTGGCGTGGAGATTTTCGGTTGGCGGATGTTGCTGACCGCGCCATGCATGACCGTGTTCATGGTGGTGTCCGGCGAATGGAAACGTGTGCTCGAGATTCTTCGGCGGCTGGCCGCCAAGCCGAAGTTGCTCATCGCCCTGATCGGCTCGGCAGTGCTGCTGGGCCTGCAACTCTGGTTGTTCATGTGGGCGCCACTCAACGGCTATAGCCTTGACGTGTCGCTGGGGTACTTCCTGTTGCCGCTGTCCATGGTCCTGACCGGGCGAATCGTCTATGGCGAGCGCCTTTCCTATCTGCAGAAAATAGCCGTGTTCTTCGCCAGCCTCGGCGTGCTCAACGAGTTGTATCAGGTCGGCGGTTTTTCCTGGGCGACGTTGCTGGTGGTGATCGGCTATCCGATCTATTTCATCCTGCGCAAACGCCTGGCCACGGACAACCTTGGCGGGCTCTGGCTGGACATGGCGTTGATGCTGCCGGTGGCGTTCTGGTTCGTGCAGGGCGGTGAACAAGGTTTTGGCGTGTTCGATCAACATCCCTGGCTGTCGCTGTTGATTCCCCTGCTCGGGGTGATCAGCGCTTCGGCGCTGGTGGTCTACATCATTGCCAGCCGGCTGCTGCCGTTCAGCCTGTTCGGGTTGTTGAGTTACGTCGAGCCCGTGCTGTTGCTGGGCGTTGCGTTGCTGTTGGGGGAAAGCATCAAGGCCGGCGAATGGCTGACTTACATTCCGATCTGGCTGGCGGTGGCGGCGTTGGTGTTTGAAGGGTTCAAGCATCTGGTCCGGCAACGACGCCGGCCAATGTAATTGCATGATTCAAAAAAAAGCCCGGCCAGCATTGCTGCTGACCGGGCTTTTTCACATCAGGAACGGCTTAATCAGTGGAAAGCACACCGCGACGAACCTGATCGCGCTCGATGGATTCGAACAGAGCCTTGAAGTTGCCTTCGCCGAAACCATCGTCGCCTTTACGCTGGATGAACTCGAAGAACACCGGCCCCATCAGGGTTTCCGAGAAAATCTGCAGCAGCAGGCGCTTGTCGCCAGGTTCGGACGAACCGTCCAGCAAGATGCCCCGTGCTTGCAGTTGATCGACCGGCTCGCCGTGGTTCGGCAAACGGCCTTCGAGCATTTCGTAGTAGGTGTCCGGCGGCGGCGTCATGAAGCGCATGCCGATTTTTTTCAGGCGGTCCCAAGTATCGATCAGGTTATCGGTGAGGAACGCCACGTGCTGGATGCCCTCGCCGTTGAACTGCATCAGGAACTCTTCGATCTGCCCGGCGCCTTTGGACGACTCTTCGTTCAGCGGGATGCGGATCATGCCGTCCGGCGCGGTCATCGCCTTGGATGTCAGGCCGGTGTACTCGCCTTTGATGTCGAAGTAACGGATTTCGCGGAAGTTGAACAGCTTCTCGTAGAAGTTGGCCCAGTAGGCCATGCGACCGCGATACACGTTGTGGGTCAGGTGGTCGATGATTTTCAGACCGGCGCCGACCGGGTTGCGGTCCACACCTTCGATGAATACGAAGTCGATGTCGTAGATCGAGCTGCCTTCACCGAAACGGTCGATCAGGTACAGCGGCGCGCCGCCGATGCCTTTGATCGCCGGCAGGTGCAATTCCATCGGACCGGTTTCGATGTGGATCGGCTGGGCGCCGAGTTCCAGGGCACGCTTGTAGGCCTTTTGCGAATCCTTGACCCGGAACGCCATGCCGCACACCGACGGGCCGTGCTCGGCCGCGAAGTACGAGGCCACGCTGTGGGGTTCGTTGTTGAGGATCAGGTTGATCGAGCCCTGGCGATACAGGTGCACGTCTTTGGAGCGGTGGGTCGCGACCTTGGTGAAGCCCATGATCTCGAAGATCGGCTCCAGGGTGTTCGGGGTCGGCGATGCGAATTCGATGAACTCAAAGCCCATCAGGCCCATTGGGTTTTCGTATAAATCTGCCATTTTGGCGCCTCATCATGCTTTTAGAATTAACGGATCGTTAGTTGCTAGCAATGCTGAGACCGGCGGGTGGCGCGCAGGAGATGCCCCTCACGCTGCGGGCGAGGAAGTCACCGTAGATCAATTGGAACCCAAATATCTTCATTGTCGACCCAAGGCTCTTGCGGGCGAGGCTTCTGCTGCCAGAAGACGATTATTCTTATATGCGTAACCGGATTCTACACAGCGTAAATCAGTTTGTCCGCCTTCTTATACAATCCCCTTTTTCGTGGCCTGCGCAAGCGGTTTGTTGCACAGGAAAATCCCCGCCAGGATCAGCCCGCCGCCCAGGCACATCGCCAGTGTCAGCTGTTCGCCCAGCAACAACGCGCCGAGAAGAACAGCAGTCAACGGGTTCAAGGCGATGAACACGCCCGAGCGCGTCGCGCCGATTTTGCGAATGCCGTCGTAATAACCAATGTAGGCCAATGCCGAACCCAGCACGCCCAGGTACATCAGGCTCAACCATTGTTGCGCGCCGAGCCCGGTGAGCGCCGCGACGCTCAGCTCGCCCCGCACGGCACTGGTCACCCAGAGCATCAGCGTGCCGAGCAAAATCGAGTACGTCACCGTCTGCACCGGCCCCAGTGTTTGATTCAGGCCTTTGGAGAACAGTGAATAAATGCCCCAGCCGAGCACGCAGCCGAAGATCAACAAGTCGCCAATCCAGGCATCGGCATTGCCGTCCAGTAACTGCGGATTGCGGCTGACGATCACCAGGCTGGCGCCAGCAATGCAGATCGCAATACCAGCCACTTTCGCCCGACTCAGCCGCTCCTTGAACAACAGCCAAGAAGCCAGGCCGATCACCGCTGGATTCAACGCTACGATCAATGATGCCCGAGACGCGTTGATGTAATGCAGCCCGTAAAAGAAGCACAGGTTGTAGAAGAAAATCCCGAAGAATCCCAACAGCGCCAATTGCAACCATTGCCTGGGGCTGGGTCGCACCAAGGGCACCCGCGCCAGCAGCAGGAACACCAGCAACGCCACGCTCGCCAGCAGGAACCGCAGACTCGCAGCGAACAACGGACTGAGGCTGTCGGCCAGAAACCGCCCGGCGACGAATGTCCCGCCCCAGATCATGGTGACCGCCGCCAGTTTCAGATAAACCGGCACATCCGAAGAGTTCGCAAGGGTCTGTTCACACGTAGTCATAAGTCTCCACCACCAGAAATCGGGCATGTGGCGTATCATTCGACTAATGATCGATCATCGTAAAATGAGTAAAAGCTCATGACCCTCACTCAACTCGAGATTTTCTCGCTGGTGGCCGAACTGCGCGGTTTCACGGCGGCCGCCCATCGTTTGGAGATTTCCCAGTCTGCGGTCTCCCACGCACTCAAGTCGCTGGAACAGGAATTGGGCGTCGAACTGTTGCGTCGGCATCAGTCCCAGGTCGAGCTCAGTGATATCGGCCAGCAGCTATTACTGCGCGCTCGGGCAATGCTCGGGCTGGCCAACACTTTGCGCCAGGAGGCGGCCGATTCACGCGGGATGAAAACCGGAACTCTGCGTATAGGCTCGTTCGGCCCGACCTCATCGATCAAGCTGTTGCCCAGGATCTTGCAGCACTACCGCGCCTCGCATCCGGGCATCGAGGTTCATATCGATGAAGGGCCGGATCGCCAGGTGATCCAGTGGCTGGAAGAACGGCGTATCGACATCGGCTTCGTGGTGTTGCCCCAAGAGCGTTTCGACACCGTGGCCTTGATCGAGGACCAGATGGTCGCGCTGCTGCCTGCCGACCATGTACTGGCCGGTCGCGGCAGCTTGCGCCTGAACGACTTGTGCCACGACCCTTTTGTGCTGACCGAAGCCGGGTCTTCGGAGCTGGTGTCGCGCCTGTTCAATACGGCGCGATTGACGCCGAACATTCGTTATCGCTGCTCGCAGTTGCTCAGCACATTGGACGTCGTAGGCCGTGGCGATGCCTTGACTGTCGTCGCCGAAAGCTCACTGCCTGACGACCACGACAACCGCTACGTGAAAAAACCGCTGTCGCCCCCCATCAGCCGCCAAGTCGGTCTGGCGGTGCTCGATCAGCGTCAGTCATCCCCCGCGACGCTGGCCTTTATTAAACTGGCCTCAAGATTGATTAAAGGTTGAGCGGCATAAGGGCCGATAGCCAACTATCATGGCTGAACTCTTTTGGGAGGCATGTCGACCTGCCAACCTTTGAGAGCCCTCTTTTATCGCGATGGATTTGCGAATGCCACTGAACGTCAAAAGTCGCCGCAAGCGTGGCACCCGAATCACTGTGACTGTTTTGAGCGGATTGCTCCCGGTGTTGCTGGGAGTCGCCATTCTCTATCTGCAGGCTGAACGTACCCTCAAGCAAAGTACTGAACTGACTGGCGAAGAATCCATTCGCCAGTTCGAACTGATGCTCGACAACACCGCCCAAGCAGCGCAGGAGCTCCTGCCGCTGGCTGGCAAAAACTGCAATGACGTCAAACTGGCCTTGCGCGAACAAGTTACGCGCCGGCCCTTCGTGCGCTCGACCAACCTGGTGTGGGACGACAACCTCTATTGCAGTTCGTTGTTCGGTGAATATCAGGAAAAGGTTAATCCCGGCGACTACACCCAAGGCCAGTTATGGCTCATGAACGGCAACCCGGTCACGCCCAATACCGCGCTGTTGGTGTACCGGCTCAGCGAAGGAAATAAAGGGGCATTGACCACGCTGAACGGTTATCACCTGAGCAATGAATTGCGCCTGATCGGCCGCAAGACATTACTGTTGCTACAAGTCGGTCCCAACTGGTTGTCTGCCGACGGCAAAGTTCACGAGGACGCCCTGCCCGCCTTGCCAGTAGCACAAAGTACGCTGACGTCCTCGCGTTATGCCTTTACGGTGGCCGCAGGTTTCCCCGAAGGAGAAACCTGGCGTTACATGCGTAGTGAATACCCGCCACTGTTCAGTCTGTTGATGTTCTTCGGCGTGGTGTCAGGTTCGATCGGGCATGTGCTGCAGAAGCGCTCGATGTCGCCCAGCCGTGAAATGCAGCGGGCGCTGGAGGCAGCAGAATTCATTCCTTACTTTCAGCCCGTGGTGCATGGCGACAATAAGCTCTGGTCCGGCACCGAAGTATTGATGCACTGGAAACATCCCAGGGAAGGCCTGGTGCGTCCGGATCTGTTTATCCCGTTTGCCGAACATTCCGGTCTGATCGTGCCGATGACCCGCTCGCTGATGCAACAGACCGCCACATTGCTGGCGCCCTTGTCGGCATCGTTCGACGGGCCGTTCCACATTGGCATCAACATCACCGCCAGTCATTGCCGGGATCTTGCGCTGGTCGAAGACTGCCGAGAATTCCTCAGTGCTTTTGCACCGGGCAGTGTCCATTTAGTGCTGGAGTTGACCGAGCGCGAACTGGTCGAACCGACAGCCATCACCCTGCAGTTGTTCGAACGGCTTCGCGCGCTGGGCGTGATGATCGCCATCGACGACTTTGGCACCGGCCATTCAAGCCTCGGTTACTTGCGTCAGTTCAATGTGGACTTCCTGAAAATCGACCAGAGTTTTGTCGCCATGATCGGTGTCGACGCCCTCTCCCGGCACATTCTGGACAGCATCATCGAACTCTCGGCCAAACTCGATCTGGGCATCGTCGCCGAAGGGGTGGAAACCGAGGAGCAAAGTGACTATCTGACTGCCCATGGCGTGAACTTTCTGCAAGGTTATCTGTTCGGCCGGCCGATGCCCGGCGCAGAGTTCATTAGAGCATTAAGTGATCATTAACTAACCACGTTAAGCGCCGGAATCATGATGATGCGCGCCAAATTGAATCAAAAGACTACTCTTGTTACATGAAGAAAAAGTCAGGATTTACTCTTGGCCAATTAACTACTACAATTTTTCATACCTGTGCAAAATCGGCAGGCGTGCCATTATCACCGAGTCGCTTCAAGGCTCTTGGCTTATAGCTTTGTTTGCGGTTGGTTTCAGCCAAACACACTATTGGAGTAAAGATATTGTCCAGACTCGCTGAATTCCGTGCAGCTGAAAAGGCCCTTCAAGAACAGCTCAAGCAGTTGGAATCTTTGAAGAACGATGCCGGTCTCAAAAAAGAAATCGAATTCGAAGAAAAGCTCCAGGGGCTGATGAAAACCTACGGCAAGAGCTTGCGCGACATCATCGCCATCCTCGACCCGCACCCGGCGAAATCCGGCCTGCAGCAGGCAACCGCCCCTAAAACCCGCCGCGCTCGCGTGGTCAAGGTTTATCAGAACCCGCACACGGGTGAACTGATTGAAACCAAGGGCGGCAACCACCGCGGCCTGAAAGCCTGGAAGGAACAATACGGTGCAGCCACCGTTGACTCCTGGCTGCGCGCCTAAGCGCTCACGGTAATAAAAAAGCCCTGCCAATGCAGGGCTTTTTCATGGATGCCGTCTAAAATGCGACGATAGTCGCCGATCAATTCGCTATAGCCTGACTAACTTTGTGCTTAATCCGTTTGGCTATCTAAAAATCCGGGCCATGCTCAAAAGCGTGGGTACAGAAACCTTAAACTAAAGTTTCAAGCTGTTTCGAGCTGCCTCTATGTCACCCTGACTTGCCTTATAAACCTCAGCCTGCCCCGCGTAGGAAAGAACATAGGCTTTATCGCCGTCGACTGCGGCGACCAATGTTTGAGACAACACATGTCGACCGTTCTGGGTAATGGTGCAGGTAGTTTCCAGCGCCGATAACCGGCTCAAGGCAGTCGGATGAATTTTGTTGCAGACGCTCTGATAGCCGCCCTGAAAAAAGTCCTTCTGCACGGACTTGCGCATTTCCAGTAACACACCTTCCAGATTCACCTGATGACCGCTTTCCACTTGAGTCATGGTCAACTCCATCACCATTACCGGTGTCCCGTCCTGGTCGTTTTTTACCGCGCGCTGGCGGGAAACCTGAGGTTTGGC
Source organism: Pseudomonas sp. GR 6-02 (assembly GCF_001655615.1). Taxonomy (GTDB): domain Bacteria; phylum Pseudomonadota; class Gammaproteobacteria; order Pseudomonadales; family Pseudomonadaceae; genus Aquipseudomonas. The sequence continues at coordinate 3,089,632 of NZ_CP011567.1, read as the reverse complement.
CTCGTCTTGCGGCACGGTCTCGACTGTCCATCCATTGGGCCAGATCACGACCGGAGCTTCTGCATCAGCACGGGTAACACCTGAAAGCAGACACATAAGGACGAACATCAATTGACAGGGTCGGATCATTGTAATGAACACTCACGGATTGAGCCGCGAAGTCTGAGCTTCACCCGCCCGGCAGGCAAGCCTGCGGTTTTGGTTTGGCGATGCCAGGCCCCTTGCGTATCATTGTGAGCATTCTTGGAATTTCCGGAGGGCCCATGAGCCTGCACGAACTCAATACATTTCCTGGTGTGACCGCCCAACCTGACACCGCCACCCAGAAGTTCGTCTTCAACCACACCATGCTGCGGGTCAAGGACATCACCCGGTCCCTGGATTTCTACACCCGCGTCCTGGGTTTCTCGCTGGTGGAAAAGCGTGATTTCCCGGAAGCCGAGTTCAGCCTGTACTTCCTGGCGCTGGTCGATAAAAACCAGATCCCGGCCGATGCCGCTGCTCGCACCGAGTGGATGAAATCGATCCCCGGCATTCTCGAACTGACCCACAACCACGGCACCGAGAACGACGCGGATTTCGCCTACCACAACGGCAACACCGACCCGCGCGGCTTCGGCCATATCTGCATTTCGGTGCCGGACGTCCGCGCCGCGTGCGAACGTTTTGAAGCGCTGGGCTGCGATTTCCAGAAACGCCTGAACGACGGTCGCATGAAGAGCCTGGCGTTCATCAAGGACCCGGATGGTTACTGGGTCGAGATCATTCAGCCGGCACCGTTGTAAATTAAAAGATCCACCCACAAAAAACCCCATGATCGCTCATGGGGTTTTGTGTTTTCAGCTTCGGCGTTTATGCCGGCGCCGAGGTGCGAATCAAGTGATCGAATGCGCTCAGGGAAGCCTTGGCGCCCTCACCCACCGCAATCACGATCTGCTTGTACGGCACGGTAGTCACGTCGCCGGCCGCGAACACGCCGGGGATCGACGTCTCACCACGGGCATCGACAATGATCTCGCCACGCGGTGACAGCTCGATGGTGCCTTTGAGCCAATCGGTATTAGGCAGCAGACCGATCTGCACAAAAATCCCTTCCAGCTCAACAGTGCGCAGCTCGTCAGACTGACGATCCTTGTAGCGCAGGCCGTTGACCTTCTGGCCATCTCCGGTCACTTCAGTGGTTTGCGCACTGGTGATCACGGTAACGTTCGGCAGGCTGTGCAACTTGCGCTGCAACACCGCATCGGCGCGCAGTTGCACGTCGAACTCCAGCAGGGTTACGTGGGACACGATCCCCGCCAGGTCGATGGCTGCTTCGACGCCGGAGTTACCGCCACCGATCACCGCCACACGCTTGCCTTTAAACAGCGGACCGTCACAGTGCGGGCAGTACGCCACGCCCTTGTTGCGGTATTGCTGCTCACCCGGAACGTTCATTTCACGCCAGCGCGCGCCGGTGGCGAGGATTACGGTCTTGGCTTTCAAGGACGCGCCGCTGGCGAAATGGATTTCGTGCAATTCACCGTTTTTTCCCGGCACCAGCTTGTCGGCGCGTTGCAGGTTCATGATGTCCACGTCGTATTGCTTAACGTGTTCTTCCAGTGCCACGGCCAGTTTCGGCCCTTCGGTTTCCTGCACGGAGATGAAGTTCTCGATGGCCATGGTGTCGAGCACCTGGCCACCAAAACGTTCAGCCGCCACGCCGGTGCGAATGCCTTTACGAGCGGCGTAAATTGCCGCTGAAGCACCGGCCGGGCCACCGCCGACGACCAGTACGTCGAAGGCTTGCTTTGCGCTGATCTTCTCGGCCTGGCGCTCGATGCCGCTGGTGTCGATCTTGGCGAGGATTTCTTCCAGGCCCATGCGACCCTGGCCGAAGTTCACGCCGTTCAGGTAAACGCTTGGCACGGCCATGATCTGGCGCTCGTCAACTTCGGCCTGAAACAGCGCGCCGTCGATGGCGACGTGGCGGATGTTCGGGTTCAGCACGGCCATCAGGTTCAGCGCCTGAACCACATCCGGGCAGTTCTGGCAGGACAGCGAGAAGTAAGTCTCGAAGTTGAACTCGCCTTTGAGCGAGCGGATCTGCTCGATAACGTCGGCACTGGCTTTCGATGGGTGGCCGCCGACTTGCAGCAAGGCCAGCACCAGGGATGTGAATTCGTGGCCCATCGGGATGCCGGCGAAACGCAGGCTGATATCGGCTCCCGGGCGATTGATCGAGAACGATGGTTTACGCGCATCGTTACCGTTGTCGAGCAAAGTAATCTGGGTGGAAAGACTGGCAACGTCTTTGAGTAACGCGAGCATTTCCTGGGATTTCGCACCGTCGTCGAGGGATGCAACGATCTCGATCGGCTGAGTGACCCGTTCCAGGTACGATTTCAACTGGGCTTTAAGATTGGCGTCCAACATACGGGCGATTTCCTTAGATGCTGTTTGAATAGAGAGCAATCAGACATAAAAAAACGCCCGAGCGAATCTCGCCCGGGCGTTTTATGGGGCGGTGCAGCTTACTTAGTAGGTGCGGAGCTCCGCCCTGATGAAGCGCGTCACAGACTTAGATCTTGCCGACCAGGTCCAGGGACGGAGCCAGAGTGGCTTCGCCTTCTTTCCACTTGGCTGGGCACACTTCGCCCGGGTGAGCGGCGACGTATTGAGCGGCCTTGATTTTGCGCAGCAGCTCGGAAGCGTCACGACCTACACCGCCATCATTGAGTTCAACGATTTTGATCTGGCCTTCAGGGTTGATCACGAAAGTGCCACGGTCAGCCAGGCCAGCTTCTTCGATCAGCACGTCGAAGTTGCGGGAGATGACATGAGTCGGGTCGCCGATCATGGTGTACCGGATTTTGCCGATGGCTGGCGAAGTGTTGTGCCAGGCAGCGTGGGCAAAGTGGGTATCGGTGGAAACGCTGTAGATCTCGACGCCCAGTTTTTGGAACTCGGCGTAGTTGTCAGCCAGGTCTTCCAGTTCGGTCGGGCAAACAAAGGTGAAGTCAGCTGGGTAGAAGAAAACGACAGACCACTTGCCTTTCAGGTCAGCGTCCGACACGTGTACGAAGTCGCCGTTTTTGTAGGCGGTAGCTTTGAACGGTTTAACTTGGCTGTTGATGATAGGCATCGGTGACTCTCCGTCAGGGGTTAAGAAGTTGATGTGGTGAATCCTACCCACCCGATCGCCGGTTGGCTCATTGGCAAACCTGATGCTGCTGATTTGTTTTCGCTATTAGCCGAGCGTATTAATAGAAGAAAACGTGATCTACAGCGCCAACGGCTTTTCAGCGATTCGGGTCATCCCGAGAAACGGGCTGGCTTCAACATAGCGCATGGCTGACTTCACATCCTTCCAGCCCACGTAATTCATCAACGACTTCAAATCCCAACCGCTCTGATGCGCCCAGGTGGCGAAGCCGCGACGCAGGGAGTGACTGGTGTAGTGCTCGGCCGCAATGCCGGCGCGCTCCAGTGCCTGGCGCAACAACGGGATCACGCTGTTGGCGTGCAAGCCCTCCTCGCTCAAATGGCCCCAGCGATCGATGCCACGAAACACGGGGCCACGGACCAACGCGGCTTCGGTAATCCATTCGATGTAGGCCTGTACCGGGCACAGGCGCTGCAAGGCGGGTGTCTGGTAGGTCTGGCCGAGGTTCTCGCGATCGCCCTTGCTGCGTGGCAAGTAGAGGGTAATGCCTGAACCGGCGCTGGCTTGTACATGCTCGATCTGCACGCGGCACAACTCATCACTACGAAAACCACGCCAGAAGCCCAGCAGGATCAGTGCGGTGTCGCGCTTGGCTCTCAGCAATCCCGCGCGATCGCCCTGCGCCCTGGCGGATTGTGCTTCCTGCTCCAGCCAGGCGATCACTTGCTCCAGATGTTGAAGCTGCAAGGGTTCAGCCTGTTTTTCCTGGGCCGGGTGCAGCGCGCGAATACCTTTGAACACTTTGCGCACCACCGGTGCCTTGGTCGGATCGGCGAACCCCTGGCTGTTGTGCCACTGCGCCAACGCGGACAAGCGCAACTTCAAGGTATTGATCGACAGCACGCCCGCATGTGCAACCAGGTACCGCGCAACGCTATCGCTGGTCGCCGGCAGGAACCCGCCCCAGCTGACTTCGAAGTGCTCGATGGCCGCGCGATAGCTGCGACGGGTGTTGTCGCGGGTAGCGGCTTGCAGGTAGCGATCCAGATCGGTCATGGGCTCAGTGCTCGAAAACGTACCGCGTTAGCGATTGAAAACCCGGTCTACAGCTCATCACACGGGGTAATACCAGTATATCCCGCATTAGTTATCACAAGTTTTTAACTTTATTCACGGCATGGTACATTGCTCATATTAGTGGTACGTACCACAGTATCAAATCGTAGGAGAACACATGGCACGTGGCGGCGTAAACAAGGCACTGGTGCAAGCGGCACGCTCGGCAATCCTCGCCCGGGGCGAACACCCGAGCATCGACGCAGTGCGGATCGAAATGGGCAATACCGGCTCGAAAACCACGATCCATCGCTATCTGAAAGAGCTCGATGACGGCGCCGAACCCGCGCCAGCACCTTCCGAACCGATCGATGATGAGCTGACAGCGCTGGTGGCGCGACTGGCGCAACGCCTGAAAGAACAGGCGCAAGAACCCATCGACCAGGCACGCGCGCAGTTCGAGCAACAACGAAAAGAGCTGGAAACCCAGCTGCACGAGGCCCGCGAGGCCAATACCGAATTGCAACAGCAATACGAAATTCAAAGCCTGGCGCTGACCCAGGAATCGGCGGAACTGCACGACACCCGCTCGATGCTGCAATCCGAGCAAACCCGCAACGCCGGGCTGAACCAGGCACTGGCCGATTTCGAGTTGCGTTTGCAGGACAAGGACGAGCAGATCCGCTCACTGGAAGAAAAACACCTGCACGCCCGCGAAGCACTGGAGCACTACCGCAATGCCGTCAAAGACCAGCGCGAGCAGGAACAGCGACGCCACGAAGGCCAGGTACAACAAATTCAGATGGAATTGCGTCAGGCCCAGCAAAGCGCACTGGTACGCCAGGATGAAATCACCCAACTGCATCGCGACAATGAGCGTCTGCTGACCGAAAACCGTGGCACGCTGCGGGAGCTGAGCCTGTTGCAGGAGCAACTCAAGCACACCAACAGCCGACAGGATCAGTTACTGGAACAGGTCACCCGCATCGACAGCGAACGCACCCTCCTCCAGGAACGCTTGCGCATTGCCTTGCTGGAAAGCCAGTCGCTCAAGCAGAACATTGACGAGCAGTCGCACATCAACAAAGCGCTGGAAGTTGAACTGATCAAGTTGCAGGCAAGCCTGGATGAAAGCGTGCGCCTGGCCGCTGTCGTTGCGACAGCGCCAGACGCATCAGCGCCACAGAAGAACGATTAACCCGCGACTGGCGTGCGCATGGTGACGAACTCTTCGGCGGCTGTCGGATGCACACCGATGGTTTCGTCGAAGTCGCGCTTGGTCGCGCCCGCTTTCAGGGCAATCGCCAACCCTTGCACGATCTCGCCGGCATCCGGGCCGACCATGTGGCAACCCAGGACCTTGTCGGTCTTGGCGTCCACCACCAGTTTCATCAAGGTGCGTTCCTGGCATTCGGTCAGGGTCAGCTTCATCGGCCGAAAACGGCTTTCGAAGATGACCACATCGTGCCCAGCCTCGCGCGCCTCTTCTTCAGTCAGCCCGACAGTGCCGATGTTCGGCAAGCTGAACACGGCGGTCGGGATCATCTTGTAATCCACCGGGCGATATTGCTCAGGCTTGAACAAGCGCCGCGCCACGGCCATGCCTTCGGCCAGAGCAACCGGCGTGAGTTGTACCCGACCAATCACATCACCGAGGGCCAGGATCGACGGTTCAGCGGTTTGATACTGTTCATCGACCTCGACAAAACCTTTCTTGTCGAGTTTGACCCCGGTGTTTTCCAGCCCCAGGTTGTCGAGCATCGGACGCCGACCGGTGGCGTAGAACACGCAATCCGCTTCCAGCTCACGACCATCCTTGAGCGTCGCCTTCAGGCTGCCATCGGCCTGCTTGTCGATACGTTCGATGTCGGCATTGAATTGCAGGTTCATGCCGCGCTTGGTCAGCTCTTCCTGCAAATGTTTGCGCACTGCGCCGTCGAAGCCACGCAGGAACAGATCACCGCGATACAGCAGCGTGGTCTCAGCGCCCAGCCCGTGGAAAATCCCGGCAAACTCCACCGCAATGTAACCACCACCGACCACCAGAACGCGCTTGGGCAGCTCTTTAAGGAAGAATGCCTGGTTGGAGCTAATGGCATGCTCGTGCCCCGGAATCTGCGGGATCTGCGGCCAACCACCGGTGGCAATCAGGATGTTTTTGGCGGTGTAACGCTCGCCATTGATCTCAACCTGATGCGGATCGACGATTTTCGCGTGACCTTCATGCAAGGTCACACCACTGTTGACCAGCAGATTGCGATAAATGCCGTTCAGGCGATTGATCTCGCGATCCTTGTTGGCGATCAGCGTCGCCCAGTCGAACGTCGCTTCACCCGGAGTCCAGCCAAAACCTTGCGATTGCTCGAAGTCTTCGGCGAAGTGCGCGCCGTAGACCAGCAGTTTTTTCGGCACACAGCCGACGTTCACGCACGTACCGCCCAGGTAACGGCTCTCGGCCACGGCGACTTTCGCACCAAAACCGGCCGCGAACCGCGCAGCCCGCACACCGCCAGAACCGGCACCAATCACATATAGGTCAAAATCGTAGGCCATTACTATCTCCTCGGCAGGACACCAGCATACCTGCGAGCGCCCTTTGGGCAAGCGTTGCAAACTATTTGGGGCCGAAAAATGAAAAAGCCACCCGAAGGTGGCTTTTCAATACAAGCAGCTCAGGCGCTATCAGTAAGCCTTGCCAGTCTTGTAGAAGTTCTCGAAGCAGAAGTTGGTTGCGTCGATGTAGCCTTCGGCGCCACCGCAGTCGAAACGCTTGCCTTTGAACTTGTAGGCCATGACGCAGCCGTTTTGCGCTTGCTTCATCAGGGCGTCGGTGATCTGGATTTCGCCGCCCTTGCCTGGCTCGGTCTGCTCGATCAGGTCGAAGATGTCCGGGGTCAGGATGTAACGGCCGATGATCGCCAGGTTCGACGGTGCATCTTCAGGTTTTGGCTTCTCGACCATGCTGTGAACGCGATAGATGTCGTCGCGAATCATCTCGCCGGCGATCACGCCGTACTTGTTGGTTTCCTGAGGATCGACTTCCTGGATGGCCACGATCGAGCAGCGGAACTGCTTGTACAGCTTGACCATCTGGGTCAGTACGCCGTCGCCTTCGAGGTTGACGCACAAGTCGTCCGCCAGTACTACGGCGAAAGGTTCGTCGCCAATCAGTGGACGGCCGGTCAGGATTGCGTGGCCCAGGCCTTTCATTTCGGTCTGGCGAGTGTAGGAGAACGAGCACTCGTCGAGCAGTTTACGGATGCCGACCAGGTATTTCTCCTTGTCAGTGCCCTTGATCTGGTTTTCCAGCTCGTAGCTGATGTCGAAGTGGTCTTCCAGGGCGCGTTTGCCGCGACCGGTAACGATGGAGATTTCGGTCAACCCGGCATCCAGTGCTTCTTCGACGCCGTACTGGATCAGTGGCTTGTTTACCACCGGCAGCATTTCTTTGGGCATGGCTTTAGTCGCTGGCAGGAAGCGAGTACCGTAACCGGCTGCTGGGAACAAGCATTTCTTGATCATATAAGTCCTTGAAAGGGCTGTGTGTACGAGTTTCGGCGCAGTCTAATCAGGCGGCGTGCACCTTACAATGCCCCGCACTGGCTAACCGACGCCATCATAGAGAAATATTCTGATGGATAGTTCCGCAGATAAGCTGCACAACGTCTTATAGATAGCAGAGATCGACGACCTGCGCGGCCATCAGTCTAGCGACAATCTGCCCCACCCTACACCCATCGGCACCCGTTGAGGGCATTTGGCGCTATCATTGCGCACCTGAACCAGCCAACGAGGCAGATAGATGTCGGCAGCAAAAAGCGTCAACGGGTACCTGATCAATCAGGCGAAAGACGGCCAGTGGTGGATAGACAGCGTCGGCGGCGAGAATATTGCCGGGCCGTTCCCTACAGAAGCGTTGGCGATTGAAGTGGCATCGGTGTTGCAGGATCAACCCGCAGCACCCAAGCGGCGCGGCAAAGACAAGCCTTGAGCTGAACCTGGCGCGACCGCAGCCCTGTCTTTGCGCAGGGCTTTTTTGTGAATGCCTGCAACGAAGTGGCCAATCGCTATAACCTTTCGTTGCAGCCGCTGTCATAGCGTTTAGCCCCCATCACTGACGACGACCACGACATGAAAAGATTCTTGCCACTGATTGCGGTACTGGCCCTGAGTGGCTGCGCCACGTCAGAAACGACTTACCTGAAAAATGGCGAGCAAGGCCTGACCATCGACTGCTCCGGGGAAGCCAACGCCTGGGCCAGTTGCTACGAAAAAGCCGATGCCTCTTGCGCCGGTACCGGCTATCGGATTGTCGGTACCGACGGTACACCTTCGACCAAGGAAAGCGACAAAACCCTGGGCGTCGACGTCGGCAATTACAAGAACCGCAGTGTGGTGGTGGTCTGCAAGTAGGGCACCCATTGCCCTACATATGGATTTCGGCGAACTTGATCCCGAGCCCGCGTACCGTCTCGATCAAATCGTCGAGGCGGCTGAAGGACTCGACTTCATCGTTGTCATCCACCAGGAAAAAACTGCGCCCGGCGCTTTTCTTGAAAAATACGATCCACTCCCCCGGATTCGCCGGGTTCTGAATCACATGGGTGGCAGAGATATGACCCTCTGCGTGGCGCTCCCGCACCTGCTCTCGTTTCATGCTCGACTCCAGAAATGACAATGCCGTCAAAGTGCGACTTTGACGGCATCGATGCTGACCGGGGGTAGTCTATCAGCCGGAAATGCACGCGGTGGCGGCATTGCGTACATCCCATGGGCGCAACGGCACATTGGAGATGCGCTCATGCAGTTTGATGCTGCTGCCACCGGAGCGGTCTTCAATGTCAAACACCGCTGCCGGCCCCGAGGAGAACTTCTGCGGCACAATCACCCGCATGCCATCCTTTTGCGGCTCGACTTGCAAGGCCCCACGGCTACTGGCCAATTTCTCGACCAGGCACTGGGCGTACTCATGGGGTTTCTTGCCTGAAATCACGTTCATGGTAGGCAACGACGCAGTGATGTCCGAGACCGTCGCACATCCACCCACTGCCAATACAAACGGCACGACCAGAACACCCCATTTCATATGAAACCTCCGATAAAGACCCTCCGACAGCACAAATGCTGTTTTTCTCCAAGGCTCCCTGCATTTATCGCTCATAGAATTCCAAATAACTGTTTTTAATTGTCAAAGCGGACCCCGACAGCCAGATAATAACCTGTTCGGGCTGATAAACTGCGCCAATCGCCCATGCTATCGTTTTGATTTTGTAGAAAAAGCCCTTCTGGAGGCGCCTCATGAAATTTATCCACCAGCGCGAGCACCTCAACGAAGACGACATCGTCGTCATTCAGTGCTCCCAAATGTGCAACATCCGCTTGATGAACGACGCCAACTTCCGCAGCTTCAAGAACGGCGGCCGTCACACGTATCACGGTGGCGCATTCGACACCTTCCCGGCCCGGATCACCGCGCCAAGCACCGGTTTCTGGAACATCACCATCGACACGGTCAACCGCCGGCCGATCAGCGTGACCCGCAAACCGACCCTGACGCACTCGATCAAGATCATCCGCCGCTCCAGCTCGAAGCTGAGCTGAACCCACACCAGAACAGGCAGGTATGACCGTGGCCCAGACGACCAAATACGTCATCAAATACAAACTCAACGGCGAACGTCGCTTCGAATTCGCCCAGCTTGAAAACGGCACTGCAGAAGAAGCCAAGGCTGCGCTTGACAAGCTGCATGGCCAGAGCGAAGACGTCATCAGCGAGATCAGCGTCAGCAAAGCGCTGTAACGCGATCTGGAGCGACAACATGGACGTCTGCTCCCCTCTCGCGAATTCGACCGCAAGCGCCGGAGTGCCCGCTCCCGCAACGCTCTCTAAACTGGCCGCCTCGACCTTTTGGTCAAGGAGTCAGAACCCTTGCTTACCGATCCGATTCACCACGATGCCCTCGACTGGGGCAAACTTACGCAGCAACTCGACCAGGATGGCTGCGCGATCATCAAATCGCTTTTAAGCCATAAGACCTGCGATGAAATAAGCGCCCTGTACGACTGCCCCGAACCCTTTCGCTCGAAAGTGGTGATGGCGCGCCACGGTTTTGGCCGTGGCGAGTACAAATACTTCAGATACCCGCTGCCGGATCCGGTGGCCCGATTGCGCAGCGCGCTCTACCCTCGACTGGTTCCCATCGCCAATCGCTGGTACGAATGCATGGATCTGCCGACCCGTTTCCCCGAATCCCACGAAGCGTTTCTGCAACGCTGCCATGCCGCCGGTCAGGAACGCCCGACACCTTTATTGCTGCAATACGGCCCGCAGGACTACAACTGCTTGCATCAGGATCTGTACGGCGAACACGTGTTCCCGCTGCAAGTGGCGATTCTGCTGTCAGAACCGGGAGAGGACTTTACCGGTGGCGAATTTGTGCTGACCGAACAACGCCCACGGATGCAATCGCGCCCGCAAGTCATCGGACTGAAGAAAGGTGACGCGTTGATTTTTGCCGTGAATCAGCGCCCGGTTAAAGGCGTTCGCGGCTATTACCGAGTGACCCTGCGTCATGGGGTGAGTCGCCTGCACAGTGGAAAACGGCATACCCTTGGAATCATCTTTCACGATGCGTTATGAGCCCATGAACCCGATTACCTTCGATCTGTTTGCCGACGCAGAACCCGAGCAGCAGCCCAGGCGCGAGCAGATTGGCGAACAATCCTACGTCCTGAGGGGCTTTGCCCTGCCCTGGCTTGACCGGTTACTACCGGCGCTGGAGGCGGTTCTGACAGCGGCGCCGTTTCGGCAGATGGTCACGCCCGGTGGCTTTACCATGTCGGTGGCCTTGAGCAGTTGCGGCACCTGGGGCTGGACCACCGACCGCAACGGCTACCGATACACCCGCAACGATCCGCAGACCGGCGCGCCCTGGCCTGAAATGCCCGAGGTGTTTTTCGAACTGGCCCAGGCGGCGGCGCGAGAAGCAGGGTTTATAGCGTTCGTACCGGATTCCTGCCTGATCAACCGCTATGTTCCCGGGGCCAGGATGTCGTTGCATCAGGACAAAAACGAAAACGCCTACACCGCCCCCATCGTGTCGGTGTCTTTGGGGTTGCCGGCGACGTTCCTGTTCGGCGGCCTCGAACGCAACGCCAAAAGCCAGCGAGTGCCGCTGTTTCACGGTGATATCGTGGTTTGGGGCGGTGTGGACCGTTTGCGTTACCACGGCGTATTGCCGATCAAGGAAGGCCAGCATCCGCGGCTGGGCGAACAGCGGATCAATTTCACTTTTCGTACTGCGCAATGATGCAGTCGAATTCGACCGCAAGACCCGGAGTGTGGCGTCGGTGCCGGCTGGTTAATCTGCATGAAACGGGTCAACGGACATGAAGCCATGACAACTCAATCGCCAACAATCGCCACCGAAAACGATCCTCGCTGGGCCGCCGTGGTCGCGCGCGATCCACGTGCCGACGGGCAGTTTGTGTATGCGGTGAAAACCACCGGTATCTACTGTCGCCCCAGCAGCCTGGCACGCCTGCCGAAACCGCAGAACGTCGAATTCTTCGACACGGCCGAGCAAGCTCAGGCGGCGGGTTATCGCCCCAGCAAACGGGCCGCGAAAGATCACAGCGACGTCGCGGCGCAACATGCCGCGACCGTGGCTGCCGCGTGCCGTCAAATCGAATCCGCCGAAACGTTGCCGGCGTTGAATGAGCTGGCGGATGCAGCCGGTTTGAGCAGTTTCCACTTCCACCGCGTGTTCAAGGCCATCACCGGCCTGACGCCCAAGGGCTACGCCACCGCCCATCGTTCACGCAAGGTTCGCGAGCGCCTGACCGATGGCGGCACGGTTACCGATGCGCTGTATGACGCCGGATTCAATTCCAACAGCCGTTTCTATGAGGCAGCGGATCAATTGCTCGGCATGACACCCGGCGACTATCGCGCGGCCGGGCAGAATAACGACATTCGCTTTGCCGTCGGCCAGTGCTCTCTGGGATCGATTCTGGTGGCACAAAGTGAGCGCGGAGTCTGCGCAATTCTGCTGGGCGACGACCCGCATCAACTGGTCTGCGACCTGCAGGACAAGTTTCGCCGCGCCAACCTGATTGGCGCCGATCACGAGTTCGAGCAGTTGATCGCCAAGGTCGTCGGCTTTATCGAAGCCCCGGCCCTCGGCCTGGATTTGCCGCTGGATGTACGCGGCACAGCGTTTCAAGAGCGGGTATGGCAAGCCCTGCGGGAGATTCCCGCCGGTAGCACCGCCAGTTACGCCGATATCGCTAAGCGCATCGGCGCGCCGAAAGCCATGCGCGCCGTGGCCCAGGCCTGTGGCGCGAATAGTTTGGCGGTGGCGATCCCTTGCCATCGCGTGGTGCGCAGCGACGGCAACCTGTCGGGCTACCGCTGGGGCGTGGAACGCAAGCGTCAGTTGCTGGAACGTGAAAACGCGTCCGGGTCCTGAATGCCGATATAGACCGCCACGGACTCAGGCCCGGTGTAGACCTCGAAGTCCGTGGCGAACTTGCGGCGAACCAGCGGGTTGTCCTCGAAGTAGGCCCAGATAAAGCCCCAGGCCTGAATGACGCTATCGGGCATCACCCCTTTGGCGCTGAACACCAGGTAATCGCCGCCCTCAACCTGAATCTGCGCAAAGCCCTCGGAGGGCGCGGTGACTGCCACTCCCGCGGTCACATCGAAGTGGCCCGACGCGTCGGACTCGTAGTTGGAATACACGCCGTACATAAAGGAATCCGGTTGTTTGTGGGCGATCTTGTCGAAAATATCCTCGACGAAAAACCGTTCCCACATAGGGCCGATACGTGCGGTATCCGGCTGCTGCTCTGCTGCATTGCGGGTTCGCACCTGCAAACCCGAGACGCTGAAGGGCTGCACTTCGCGCAGTTTTACATCCATTGGTCGATATTCCTTGTCGCTACAGTTTGTCTGTTTGATTGATTGATTGATGCTGAAACGATCAACGATTGACGTCGACCACCACCCGGCCGCGCAACTGCCCGGCAAGCAAGCGCGGCGCGGCGTCGATGGCTTCGCTCAAGCCGATTTCGTGGCTGATCAGCGGTAGCAAGGCGAAATCCAGGTCCTTGGCCAGGCGATTCCAGGCCAGTATCCGCCGGGCTTTGGGTTGGGTCACGCTGTTGATCCCGGCCAGGGTCACGCCGCGCAATATGAACGGTGCGACGGACGCCGGGAAGTCCATGCCCTGGGCCAGGCCGCAGGCGGCGACGGTGCCGTTAGCCTTGGTGCTCGCACAAGCGTTGGCCAGTGTGTGGCTGCCGACCGAGTCGATCACCGCCGCCCAACGCTCCTTGGCCAACGGTTTGCCTGGCTCCGATAATGTGGCGCGATCAATGATTTCACTGGCGCCCAATTGCTTGAGGTAGTCGTGTTCGGAGGTGCGGCCAGTGGAGGCCACCACCCGGTAGCCGAGCTTGCTCAGCAGCGCGATGGCGAAACTGCCTACACCGCCGTTGGCGCCCGTCACCAACACCTCGCCCTGCTCGGGAGTCACGCCATTGTGCTCCAGCGCCAGGATGCTCAGCATCGCCGTGTAGCCGGCCGTGCCGACGGCCATCGCTTGCGCGGCGGTGAATGCCTTGGGCAACGGAATCAGCCACTCGCCATTCAAGCGAGCTTTCTGCGCCAGCCCGCCCCAGTGTCCTTCACCCACACCCCAGCCATTGAGCAGGACGTGATCACCGACCTTGTAGTCCGGATGACTGCTGACTTCGACGGTGCCCGCCAGATCGATCCCCGGCACCATCGGGAACTTGCGCACCACCGGGCTGCTGCCGGTGATCGCCAGGCCATCCTTGAAGTTCAGCGTGCTGTACGCCACACGCACCGTCACATCGCCCTCGGGCAATTGATCGTCAGCGATCTCTTGCAGCGTGGCCCGGTAACCGCTGTCATCTTTGTCGATCAGAATGCCTTTGAACATCACTGCCTCCTGGTGGAATCGTTCAGTTGTCGTGCTGTTGAAATAACACAGGGAACCCCATCACCGTACCCGACTTTAAGCCAATCCCCATCGGCTGGCGCCTTGCGGATCATCCTGTACGCATTAAAAACTCGACTGGCCTTGCGCCAGGCATTACTGATACAAACTTGCTTCTACCGTCCCTGCCCTGTTTCGACGTCGGAGAACACTGCACATGAGCCAATGGCCAGACACCCGCATTCTTGACCTGCTCAGGATCGAGCTGCCGATCATCCAGGGCCCTTTGGCCGGCGCGACGACTTCGGCCATGGTGATTGCTGCGTGCAACGCTGGTGGCCTGGGTTCGATGCCTGCCGCGATGCTGAGCATCGAGCAGTTGCGCGAAGAACTGAAGACGATTCGCCAACACACCCAGCGCCCGTTCAACGTCAATTTCTTCTGCCACCAACCTCCGCCGCCGGATGAGCAGCGCGCCCGGGAATGGAAGAATCTGCTGGAACCGTACTACCGGGAATTGGGCGTCGACTTCGACGCACCGACGCCGGTGTCCAATCGCGCGCCGTTCGATAACGCGGCCTGCGAAGTGATCGAAGAGTTTCGCCCCGCAGTGGTGAGTTTTCACTTCGGCCTGCCGGAAAAGTCGCTGCTGGATCGGGTAAAAGCCACCGGAGCGAAAGTTCTCTCCTCAGCGACTACGGTCGAAGAAGCCATCTGGCTGGAGCAGCATGGCTGCGATGCGATCATTGCGATGGGTTATGAGGCTGGCGGCCACCGGGGCATGTTCCTCAGTGATGACTTGAGCAGCCAGGTGGGTACTTTCGCGCTGGTGCCGCAGGTCGTTGATGCGGTGAAAGTGCCAGTCATTGCGGCGGGCGGGATTAGCGATGCGCGTGGCGTCGCAGCGGCTTTCATGCTGGGCGCATCGGCGGTTCAGGTAGGTACGGCTTATTTGTTCACGCCAGAGGCCAAGGTCAGCGCGTCCCACCACAAGGCGTTGCGCACGGCCAAGGAAAGCGAGACAGCGGTCACCAACATTTTCACCGGGCGCCCGGCGCGCGGGATTCTCAATCGGGTGATGCGTGAACTCGGGCCGATGAGCGCCAAGGCACCGGCCTTCCCCTTGGCGGGCGGTGCGCTGATGCCATTGCGGGCTAAAGGGGAAGCGGATTTCAGCAACCTTTGGGCCGGGCAGGCGTTCACCCTGGGCGTTGAACTGACTTCGGCAGAGCTTACCCGGCGTTTGGCGGATGAGGCATTGGCCAAATTGCTTCACCGCTAATCAAGCTGCGACTAACCACAACCTGTGGCGAGGGAGCTTGCTCCCGTTCGGCTGCGAAGCAGTCGCGAGCTTTTGGGGGCGCTTCGCGCCCCAACGGGAGCAAGCTCCCTCGCCACAGGAAAGCCTCCTTGCCACAGGTAAGCTCCCTCGCCACAGTTCGCTGCCTACCTTGCACTCCGCATCCGGCAAGTTCCGTTTACAGGCATTTCGCTATATATTCTTATATATAGCGTTTCACTCGCCTACCACGGAGCCGTTTCATGACCATGCGTGCCTCACGTTTTGCCCCTGTGTGCCTGTTCAGCGTGTTCGCTTTCGGGTCCGCCCACGCGAACGAAGTCCAGGTCGCCGTTGCCGCCAACTTCACTGCGCCGATCCAGGCCATCGCTGCCGATTTCGAGAAAGACACCGGGCACAAACTGGTCACCTCCTTTGGTGCAACCGGCCAGTTCTATACCCAGATCAAGAACGGCGCGCCGTTCGAAGTGTTGCTCTCGGCGGATGACACCACGCCACAAAAACTCGAGACCGAAGGCGACACCGTCAAGGGTTCGCGCTTCACCTACGCTATCGGCACGCTGGCGCTGTGGTCGGCCAAGGAAGGTTATGTCGACGCCAAGGGCAAGGTTCTGAGCGACAACCAGTATCAGCATCTTTCCATCGCCAACCCGAAAGCCGCCCCGTACGGTCTGGCTGCCACTCAGGTGCTGGCCAAGCAAGGCCTGACCGACAAGGTCAAAGGCAAGATCGTTGAAGGCCAGAACATCACCCAGGCTTACCAATTCGTGTCCACCGGCAATGCCGAACTCGGTTTTGTGGCCTTGTCGCAGATCTACAAAGACGGCAAAGTGACCAACGGTTCGGCCTGGATCGTTCCGGCCAACCTGCATGATCCGATCAAACAAGACGCGGTGATCCTCAACAAGGGCAAGGACAACCCGGCCGCCCAGGCATTGGTTGACTACCTCAAGGGGCCGAAAGCGGCCGCCGTCATCAAGTCCTATGGTTACCAACTCTAAATGACGCTATCGAGTGCCGATTACTCCGCGATCTGGCTGACCCTGAAACTGGCGTCCCTGACCACGGTCATCCTGCTGATCATTGGCACTCCGATTGCGTTATGGCTGTCGCGTACCCAATCCTGGTTACGCGGCCCGGTCGGGGCGATCGTCGCCCTGCCCCTGGTGCTGCCACCCACGGTGATTGGCTTTTATTTACTGTTGGCGCTTGGCCCGAACGGGTGGATCGGCCACTTCACCCAATCGCTGGGGCTCGGCACCCTGACCTTCAGTTTTGCGGGGCTGGTGATCGGCTCGGTGCTGTACTCGATGCCGTTCGTGGTCCAGCCGCTGCAAAATGCCTTTTCCGCCATCGGCACTCGCCCATTGGAAGTGGCCGCCACCTTGCGCGCCAACCCCTGGGACACGTTCTTCAGCGTGATTGTGCCGCTGGCCCGTCCCGGTTTCATCACCGCGGCCATTCTCGGTTTTGCCCACACCGTCGGCGAGTTTGGCGTGGTGCTGATGATCGGTGGCAACATTCCCGACAAAACCCGCGTGGTCTCGGTGCAGATCTACGATCACGTCGAAGCCATGGAATACGCCCAGGCCCATTGGCTGGCCGGGGCAATGCTGGTGTTCTCCTTTGCAGTGTTGCTGGCGCTCTACTCCAGCCGTAAAACCAAAGCGGCCTGGAGCTGACCCATGATTCAAACGCGCTTGAAACTGAGCTATTCGGGATTTGCCCTGGATATCGACTTGCAATTGCCCGGCCGTGGAGTGACTGCGCTCTATGGTCATTCCGGTTCGGGCAAAACCACCTGCCTGCGTTGCATCGCCGGTCTGGAACAGGCCGGGCAGGGTTTTATCCAGATCAACGATGAAGTCTGGCAGGACAGCGACAAGCGGATTTTCGTCCCGCCGCATAAACGCGCCCTGGGTTATGTTTTCCAGGAAGCCAGCCTGTTTCACCATCTGTCGGTGCGGGCCAATCTAGAATTCGGCCTCAAGCGCATCCCTCGCCAACAGCGGCGGGTCGACATGGCGCATGCCACGGAGTTACTGGGGATTGGCCATTTACTCGACCGCAATCCGCAGAATCTTTCAGGCGGTGAGCGCCAGCGTATCGGCATCGCCCGTGCCCTGCTCACCAGCCCCAAACTGTTGTTGATGGACGAGCCACTGGCGGCGCTCGATACCCAGCGTAAAAACGAAATCCTGCCGTACCTGCAACGGTTGCACGATGAGCTCGACATCCCCGTGCTGTACGTCAGCCATTCCCAGGATGAAGTCGCGCGGCTTGCCGATCACCTCGTCCTGCTCAGCAACGGCAAGGCTTTGGCCAGCGGCGCCATCGGCGAAACCCTGGCCCGGCTCGATCTGCCGCTGGCGCTGGGCGATGACGCCGGCGTGGTGATCGAAGGGCACGTCAGCGCCTATGACGCCGACTACCAGCTGCTGACCTTGCAACTGCCCGACACCGACCTGAGCATTCGGGTCGCCCACGCGCCGATGACCAAGGGCCAGGCATTGCGCTGCAAGGTTCAGGCGCGGGATGTCAGCCTGAGCCTGCAAGGCGTCGAACAGAGCAGCATCCTCAATCGCCTGCCGGTCACGGTGATCAGTGAAGTCGGCGCCGACAACGCTGCTCACGTACTGATCCGCCTGAATGCCGCCGGCACACCGCTGCTGGCGCGAATCACCCGCTACTCCCGGGATCAACTGGGCGTGCACCCCGGCCAGCAACTCTGGGCGCAGATCAAAGCGGTGGCGGTGCTGGCCTGAACCCGTCGCCGAGACGTATTCAAGGGGGCACTGAACCGACGAACGACCCACCAGTTTTTTGCATGATCGCAATGGGCTTCTATGCTTGATCTGAACACGAATAGCTTCGGTGACGCCATGGAAGACATTTTCGTTGTGAAACGCTGCAACAAGATCATCGTTCATGGCCGCCGGGCCGGAGAAACCGGTCACCCACCGCCCGACGCCGCCGTCTGGTATCGCATCATCGATACCCGTACTCGCGGCTTTATCGGTGACGGTTACGATCTTGAAGAGGACGCCAGGCGCGAATGTCGCAGGCTTAACGAGGCCAGTTCGCCGGTCTCGCACGGGTTGGCTTGACGCCGGCCACTTTCATTTTCCGGGTCTATACTTGAAGGAGCTGAAGGACCAGCGACCCATCGGCAGAAAGCTCGCTCCCCCGCGGGCTTTTTGTTGCCCTTTAGCCGATTTCCTTGAACGGAGGTGATTGTCATGTCCGAGAAAGAGTCTATCGCCACCCTGCTCACCCTGCTTGACTCCCGTCAGGCCCGCCTTGCTGCTGCGTGCAAGGAGATCGCCGACTGGGTCGATCATCAAGGGGGGCATCCGACAGCGCTCAGGATTCGTGACCGCTTGAACGACATCGAGAAGGACACGCCGCAGATTCGCAGCGCGTTGTCTGCACTCAAACATGTCGAGCCGCCACTGCCTCGGTTCAAATCAGGCGACCGCGTTATTTGAGCCAGGGACAGAGTCCAATCCAGCACACCTGAGCGGTGACCTCTTCGTCACCGTGGTTATGCCTGCCTGCCAGACTCGCGCTACATCCCAACCCGGCCCGTTTTGCCGGGCTTTTTTTATTCGTGCCTTCGGCCATTTCACACCGCCTTCACAACCGAACTCCTACAGTTCACTTGCTCC
Source organism: Pseudomonas sp. GR 6-02 (assembly GCF_001655615.1). Lineage (GTDB taxonomy): Bacteria > Pseudomonadota > Gammaproteobacteria > Pseudomonadales > Pseudomonadaceae > Aquipseudomonas. The sequence goes on along the minus strand of NZ_CP011567.1, from coordinate 3,070,498 downwards.
TTTGAAAACATCCCCTGGCCCGCCCGCATGCGGGCCATTTTTTTGCCTGCCGTAACGCGAACGAACGCCCTCACCCGCCAGGTGTCGAACGCTTACACATCACGAAGGAGTATGTCCCATGGTCACTCACTTCAAAGTCGGCGGGCACCTGGCCTGCGGGCACAAAGGCAGCAACCTCACTTCCAGCAGCATATTGAACCGGGTGAAATGCAGAAGCTGCCGCAACACCGATGCGTACAAGGAAGCGCGCAAAGCCGAACGCAACGCCGCACGTCGGGCCGCACGCAAAGCCAAAGCCACCCACGCCGCCAACGACTGGCGCACAGAGTGGACCCAACGGCTGATCGAGATGCCCGGACTGCAACGGCTACCGCGTGGCTTTACTGGCCAGCCATTTGTATAGCTGACACGCCAGGCGTGAGGATTTCCTCTAGAAAATCGATAAACACATTGATCCGGCTAGAGCCCCGGTGATTGGGCAAGTACAGCGCATTGATGCAACTGCTTGCACTGCCGGGGTTGACTTCGTAATGCTCCAACAACCGTGTCAGCCGGCCTGCGGCGACATCGTCGCGTACCAGCCAGTCGGCCAACAGGGTCACCCCGCCGCCGGCGATTGCCGCTTCGCGCAGGATGTCGGCGTTGTTGCTTTGCAGGCGGCCGTGCACATTGAGCTGGATGGTTTCCTTGTCGCCCTGGAACGTCCAGCACTGGTGCGAACCAGCGTAATCAAAGCGCAGGCATTGGTGCTCGAGCAAGTCGCGAGGATGACACGGCGCCGTGTGGCGGCTCAGGTAATCCGGGCTGGCCACCACCCAGCGCTGGAAGGCCCCTACCCGTTTACTGACGATGTCTTCACTGACCACCGACGATCCCAGACGCACCGACACGTCGATCTGTTCGCTCAGCAGGTCGCTGACCTGATCGCTCAACGACACGCTTATTTCCAGCCCCGGATGGCGCTCGAGCAAACGGCCCAGATGCGGCGCGATGATCCGCCGACCGAACTCGACAGGGACGCTGATCCGCAGGCGTCCTTGCGCCTCGCTGCCACGGTCGGCAACCACGGCATCGGCTTCGTCGATGGCGTCAAGAATCGCCACAGCCTTTTCGAAATAGGTTTGCCCGGCGACGGTCACGCTGGTGTTGCGTGTCGTGCGGTTGAGCAGGCTGGCGCCGAGCTCGTTTTCCAGCCCCGCCACCTGGCGAGTGACCGAAGATGTCGAGATGCCGAGCTTGCGCGCCGCGGACGAATAACCGCCGCAACGCACGGTTTCAACAAACATCTTCAGTGCCAGCAACTTGTCCATAAGCGGAATCCGGTCAAAAGGGAACGGTGTGATTGTGCATCACCGTTCGCCAACCGTCTTGTATGACGGTGCTTCACCGGATTCCCCGGCGCCTGGCGCTCAGGCATTGGCCTTGCGGCCGAGGAACATCACCAAAGCCAGGGTCGGGAGCAATGCCACCGACGCGGCAGACAGGTTCCAGCCGAAGTGCTCGTAGAGCGGGCTCGCCACCAGCGATCCCAAGGCACCGCCAACGAAGATACTGGTCATGTACACGGCGTTGAGGCGTGCCCGGCTGTGCGGGTCGATGGCGTACACCTCGCGCTGGCCCAGCACCATGTTCAGTTGCACGGCGAAATCCAGCAGCACCGCACACACCACCAGCCACAGGTAGCTGCTGCCGGGCAGCGCAGCGATCAACAATGAAACCGGTGCCAGCAGCAGTGCGACCCGTGTTCCGCGGCGGCCGTGACCGGCATCGGCCAAGCGCCCGGCAATCGGCGCAGCGATTGCACCTACCGCTCCGACCAGGGCAAAAATCGCCACCTGCGCCTGGCTGAAACCGTGGTGACGCATCAGCTCAATCGGTGCAAGCGTCCAGAACAGGCTGAAGCTGGCGAACAATAACCCCTGATACAACGAACGTTGACGCAGCACCGGATGGCGACGAGCCAGGGTAAACACCGAGCCGATCAGCGCGGCATAAGTCGCCTGATGCGTTGGCACACGGCGCGGCAGCGCAGCCGCGGTGATCAGGGCGATGACGGCCATCAGTGCCGCCGCGCTGTAAAACACCCCGCGCCAGCCGAACACTTCCACCAGCAGGCTGGACAGCGGACGCGACAACAGAATGCCCAGCAGCAGCCCGCTCATGATATTGCCCACCACACGACCGCGCGTGGCTTCGGGCGCCAGATGCGCCGCCAGTGGCACCAGAATCTGCACCGCAACCGAAGTAAGGCCGATCAGCAAGGAAAACACGAGGAACATCGACGGCGAGTGCGTCAGCCCGGCACACAACAGCGTAACGCTCGCCGCGAGGGTGAAACCCACGACCAGGCGCCGGTTTTCCATCAGGTCGGCCAGCGGCACCAGCAACAGCAGACCCAGCGCATAACCAAACTGTGTGAGTGAAACGATCAGGCTGGCATTGGCGCTGGACAGGCCGATCTGCGGCGCGATCAATTCGACAATCGGCTGGGCGTAATAGAGGTTGGCCACGACCGCGCCGCAGCAAAATGCCAGGAACGCGACCATCAGGCCGGAGAGTGAAGCAGGCTGTTCGGCCTTGGCCGCTGCTGCGGGGTTACCCGTGAGCATGATGACACCTCGTTGAGTTCGGGAAAGTGATGCCAAGGCTAAGGGCACGGGTCGATGCAGAGAATCCGTGCCCCCTGCAACGGAGTGATGCGCCATCCGCAACGACCCCGGCGTTGCCGTTGGCGCAAAGCGCTATTGCGCGACGTGGCAATACTCCGGCGCTTGCGCTTTCTCTAACCTTGGGCACTTGGCGCAGGGCTCTCCATCAGCGCCCTTCCCCCGGATGCTCAAGGAGCTGTTCATGATCCCGAATCCCTCATCGATGCGCATTGCGCGCCTCTCGCGTTGCAAACCCTCATGAAGGGCAATTTCCTGAGATCCAGCCCCCTCTGGATCAGCGCGGCCGTCCTCGCTTCGATAGGTGCAATCGGCGCAGCGATGCTGATATGGCGCCCGGCGATAGCACCGATTGAGCGCCCGCGAACGTTCGATGCCGCGCAATTGCAGCGCGGTGCGCGGGTGGTCGAAGCAGGCGATTGTGCGGTGTGCCATACGCGTCCGGGCGGTCAATACATGGCAGGCGGGCTGCCGCTGGTGACGCCGTTCGGCACGCTCTATAGCACCAACATCACACCTGATCCGCAGACCGGTATCGGCCAATGGTCACTGCCGGCGTTCGAGCGGGCGATGCGTGAAGGGATCTCCCGCGACGGCCACTTCCTGTACCCCGCCTTCCCGTACGTGCACTACCGGCGCATGAGCGAAGGCGACATTGCCGACGCGTATGCGTACTTGATGAGCAGTCCTGCCGTGAACTCACCGGCCATGCAAAACCGCATGAATTTCCCGATGAACATCCGGCCGCTGGTGTCGTTCTGGAATCTGCTGTTCCTGCATGCAAAGCCGCTGACGCCGGTGGCGCAGCAATCTGAAGCGTGGAATCGCGGACGTTATCTGGTTGAAGGCCCCGGCCACTGTGCGGGCTGCCATTCACCGTTGAACCTGATCGGTGCCGAGAAGTCCGGCGAAAGCCTCGCGGGCGGAGAGGTAGATGGCTGGGAGGCGCCTTCGCTGCTCGGCATGGCCCGTCGCACAAACCCGTGCAGCACTGAGCAGTTGGTCCACTATCTGCGGGCAGAAGTGGTGGACGGGCACGGCACAGCCGCGGGCCCGATGCGCCCGGTCAGCCTCAGTCTGGCTCGCTTGCCGGTCAGTGACGCCGAGGCGATTGCCGAGTATTTGCTGAGCCTGCAAACCAGGGCTGCGATCACCGAAATCCAACCCGGCGCCGGGAACGTTGAGACCTTGGACCAGACCAGCGGCGCCCTGCTGTTCGCCAGTGCCTGCGCCGGTTGTCATGCCCCTGCGGCGCCGATGCGCGAGATCGACGGGCGTCCGGCGCTGAATCGCACCTCGGCACTGCAAGCCCCAAGCGCACGCAACTTCCTGAAAACCGTGCTCGAAGGCGTGCCGGCAATGCCGGGCGTGCCCGGACCGGTCATGCCGCCGTTTGCCGCCAGCCTGGACAACGTTCAACTCATCGCCCTGGCGTCATACCTGCGCCAGCAAGCCAGGCCTGACCAACCCTGGACAGAGCTTTCTTCCACTATTGAAGCGATCCGTCAGGAGACGAAATGACCCAAGTCACGCTCAACGTCAACGGCTCGGCCCATGCATTGGAGCTGGAACCTGACATGCCGCTGCTCTATGCGCTGCGTAATCATCTGGGGCTGAACGGCGCCAAATACGGGTGTGGTTTGGGGCAGTGCGGCGCCTGTACGGTCATCGTCGACGACAAGCCGGTCTTTTCTTGTGTGACGCCCTGCGCGGGCCTTGAGGGCAAGAAGGTTCGAACGGTTGAAAGCCTCGGTTCTGCCGAACATCCCGGCCCTTTGCAAAAAGCCTTTATCGACAAACAGGCGGCCCAATGCGGCTACTGCATCGCCGGCATGCTGATGCGCGCGCAGTCATTGCTGGAGAGCAATCCGCACCCGGACGAGCAGACCATTCGCGAGCACATGGCAGGCAACCTGTGTCGTTGCGGCACCCACCTGCGGATTATCGAGGCAATCAGCCTGATGGCCGGGCAAAACGGGAGTGCGACATGACGATGGAGAAAAAAGTCGACCACAGTCGCCGGGCTTTCTTGCGTGGGGGTGCCTTGCTGGTGGCGTTTACCCTGGTGCCGGCAGCGCGTCGTGCATGGGCCGACACCGAAGTGGATACACTCGGCACGGTGGTGTTGGCACCTGATCTGCCCGGCAGCCTGCGCACCAATCCCTACCTCGATGCGTGGATCCGCGTGGGCCCTGAAGGCATCACCGTCTACACCGGCAAGGTCGAATTGGGCACTGGCGTCAAAACAGCCTTGCTGCAAATTGCCGCCGAACGTCTGGAGGTTTCGCCGACGGCGATCAACCTGCTGACGGCCGACACTGCCCTGACGCCCAACGAAGGCTACACCGCTGGCAGCCATAGCATTTTCGACAGCGGCACCGCGCTGTTCAACGCGGCGGCGCAGGTGCGTGAGTTATTGCTGCAGTCGGCCGGGCGCAGCTGGGAGGTGGCACCGCCACTGTTGACGACGCAGGAAGGCGTCATTCACGGCCCTGCCGGACAACGAATGTCCTACGCTGACGCCGTCGAAAACGTCGATCTGCACCTCTATGCCAAGTCCGAATCGCCGGCAATGCCCGCGACGGGCTTCAAGCTGATCGGGCATTCGCTGCAACGGCTGGATATTCCGGCAAAAGTCAGCGGCGGTCCTGCATTTGTTCAGGACATTCGTCTGCCGGGCATGCTGCACGCTCGGGTCATTCGCCCTCCTCGTCCCGGCTGCACGCTGGAGGCCTTCGACGCGGAGTCGATGAAAACGTTGTCCGGGGTTGTGCAGGTGATTCGCGACGGCAATTACCTTGCCGTGGTGGCGCGTGATGAATGGCAAGCGATCAAGGCCATGCGCAGCGGATATGAATCGGCGCGCTGGAGCGGTGGACAAGCGATACCCGAGTCACGGGACATCCACACATTGCTCGAGCGCCTGCCTTCACGCCGCTACCCGATCAGCCATGAGGGCACCCCACAGGTGGCGACCGACAAGAGCTATCGAGCGCGCGTGACCAAGCAATACCTGATGCACGGATCCATCGGCCCGTCCTGCGCCGTGGCCTGGTTCAAGGACGGCACCCTCACCGTCTGGACCCACACCCAAGGCGTGTATCCGCTGCGCGCCGGGATCGCCGAAATGGTGCGGCTACCGCCCGAGCGCGTTCGCTGTATCCACACCGAAGGGTCCGGTTGTTACGGCCACAACGGCGCAGACGATGCAGCGGCCGACGCGGCGTTGATTGCCATGCGAATACCGGGCACGCCGGTGCGAGTGCAGTGGATGCGCGAGCAGGAAAATCTCTGGGAACCCTACAGCTCGGCGATGGTGACTGAAGTGCAGGCCAATCTTGATGCGCAAGGTCGACTGCAGGACTGGAACTATGAACTGTGGACCACGCCGCATAACGAACGCATCGTCAACGCGGGCCGGTTGCTGCCGGCGCGACTGCTGGCCCGACCGTTCACCTCCGCGCCTTCGGTGCCCATCGCTCAACCTGAAGGCGACGGCGATCGCAATGCCGTGCCGCTGTACACGCTGGCATCCACGCGCATCAACATGAACTTCGTCACTGAGATGCCGTTTCGCACCTCTGCCATGCGCTCGCTGGGCGCGCACATCAACATCTTCGCAATCGAGGCGTGCATCGATGAGCTTGCCGCCAGGGCCGGGAGCGATCCGGTGGCCTTGCGCCTTGCCCATCTGGCGGATCCCCGGGCGCGGGCCGTGGTGGAGCGCGTGCGCGACGCCATCGGCTGGTCGCAAAAAAGCAGCGAACCTGGCGCGGGCATCGGCTTCGCGTTTGCCCGCTACAAAAACATCATGGGCTATTGCGCGATCGCGGTGCGCTTGCGCGTACATCCGCAGACCGGCGAGGTGCAGGTCGATCACGTCGTCACGGCGGTAGACGTCGGGCAAATCGTCAATCCCGATGGCCTGCGCAACCAGGTGGAAGGCGGGATCGTGCAGTCCACCAGTTGGACGCTGTATGAAAAAGTCGCCTATGACGCCGGGGGCATACGCAGTTACGACTGGAGTGGCTACCCGATCCTGCGCTTTTCGCAGGTGCCGAAAAAGGTCGACGTGCACCTGCTCGACCAGCCGGGACAGCCGTTTCTCGGCGCCGCCGAAATCGTCCAGGGACCGATGGCCGCCGCCCTCGGCAATGCCGTGGCGAACGCTACCGGCCGACGCTGGCTGAACCTTCCTTTGACCCGCTCGGAGCAACCGTCCTGACCCTGCGCAGCGTTGCGTTTCACGCAATGCAGCGTAGAGGCTGATGCGGATTATCAAGCGGCATGCAGCGGATTAACTTACGGCCATACGGTGCCTGGCCAAACGTCCATCGCCGCCCTGCTCCCTCTTTTCGAAATCTGGAGAAACTCTATGACGCAGCAACTGTTCCAACCCATCGCATTGGGGCCATACACACTCCCGCACCGAGTGGCGATGGCGCCGCTGACCCGCTCTCGTGCCGGGCAACCGGGCGATGTCCCTACGGCCATGAACGCCGAGTATTACCGTCAGCGTGCGAGTGCCGCATTGATCATCACCGAGGCGACGCAAATCTCCCGACAGGGCCAGGGCTATGCCTGGACCCCGGGCATCTACAGCGATGAGCAGGTACAGGCCTGGCGCGAAGTCAGCAGCCAGGTGCACGAGGCCGGCGGTTTGATCTTCATGCAACTCTGGCACGTGGGCCGCGTGTCGCACCCAAGCTTTCAGCCCGACAACGCCCTCCCGGTGGCCCCGAGCGCATTACCCGTGCCGGGCAAGACGTTCATCGTCGACGCGGATGGCAACGGTGTGTGGGGCGATGTGCCGGTTCCGCGGGCACTGGAAACCTCAGAGATCGCTGACATCATCAACGACTACCGCCGGGCCGCGCGCAATGCGCTGAACGCCGGGATGGATGGCGTGGAAATTCATGCCGGCAACGGCTATCTGTTGGATCAGTTCATCAACAGCAACAGTAACCAGCGCAAGGATAGCTACGGCGGCAGCCTGGAAAACCGTGCGCGCCTGTTATTGGAAGTGGTTGCGGCCGTCGTCGACGAAGTCGGTGCGCAGCGCGTGGGCGTACGCCTCACGCCGATGGGACGCTTCATGGGCATGGGCGATGAGACGCCGCAAGCTACGTTCGGCCACATCGTGCGTTCGTTGAACCAGTGGAATCTGGCCTACCTGCACCTCGTCGAGCCTGCCGTCGTTGGCACCGTCAAGGACGAGAACTTCGATCCGCGCTGGGATGCAATCATCGGCCAACTGCGTGCAGCGTGGGACGGCGTGCTGATGATCGCCGGTGGCTACGACCCCGAGACAGCGGAACAGGCCTTGATCGACGGCCGCGCGGACATCATCGCGTTCGGCAGACCGTTTCTGGCCAACCCTGATCTGCCACGGCGAATTCGCGACGGGTTGTCGCTCAATGCGCCGGATCCGAGCACCTTCTTCGGTGGCGATCAGCGTGGATACGTGGATTACCCGGCTCACTCCTGACAGGTGAATCCAGACCATCAATGCACCTTGGCGCGCCCGTGGGCGCCTCGTCCGACGGGCAGGAGCGCCGCGCCAAGGAACTGATGCTGCGTGCAATCAGCCGCAGCGTTTGCATCAGCGAACTGGCTGAACAATGCGCTCTAGCACAACCTCCAGTGGATGGCGCAATTGCGTGTTGGCGAAGCGCTTCACCTGACTGCGGCAGGAGTATCCCGTCGCCAGCGCCTCACCCTTTTTGTCCAGCTTGCCGGCCCATGACTGCTCGAAAATGGTCCGCGAGGTGTCCTGGTTCCGGGCTTCATGACCGTAGGTTCCAGACATGCCGCAGCAGCCGGTCGCCTCAGTCGTCAGCTTGAGCCCGAGCCGGGCAAAAACGGTTTCCCATTGCGAAGTGCTGGCCGGGACATTGGTTTTCTCGGTGCAGTGCGCCAACAAGCGGAATGTATCAGTCGCCGGATGCGGATTTTCCGGCAACGCATCGCAGAGCCATTCCTGGGGTAGCAGGACCTTTGGGCAATCGTTGAGCCCCGGTACTTTCTGATATTCCTGGCGGTAGACCAGGGTCATCGCCGGGTCCAGCCCCACCAGCGGCACTCCACAGTCGGCGAGCGCCTTGAGCTGATGGGCGTTGCGGATCGCCGCCTTGGCGAAGGCACCTAGGAAACCCTGCACATGCAAAGGCTTGCCGTTGGCGCTATAGGGCGCCAGAAACACCCGATAACCCAGCTGATGCGCCAACTGGATGAAGCTCGCCAGCAACGGGGTTTCGAAGTACCGGGTGAAGGCGTCCTGCACCAGCACCACGCTGCGCTCGCGTTGCGCGACAGTGAGCTCGCGCAAGGCTGGCACACTGGCGACAGCGACCTTGCAGCGGGTCAGCGTGGCCTGCAGGTTATGGCGATTGATCAACGGACTGTCGAGCATACCGACCTGTCGCTCAAGCAGACGGCTCACCCATTTCGAGCTCATCACCGCGTTGTACACACCTGGCGCGTAGGCCATGTAAGGCAGGGTGAACTCCAGCGAGCCGATCAAATAGTCGCGCAGCGGGCGTTGATAACGACCGTGGTACAGCTCCAGAAATCGCGAACGGAATTCCGGCACGTTGACCTTGACCGGGCATTGTCCCGCACAGGATTTACAGGCCAGACACCCCGCCATCGCGTCGTAGACCTCATGGGAGAAATCCGCCTCGCCGCGCGAGCGCGCCAGGTTGTTGCGCAACCGAGCTGGCAACCCGCTCAGCCACGACAATTTGCCTCGGGCCGCTTGCAGTACATCGATATTGGCCGCGCCTTGCAGACGCAACCACTCGCGAATCAATGAAGCCCTGCCCTTTGGCGAATGCTGGCGTTCACGGGTGGCTTTCCACGACGGGCACATCGCATCGTTGGGATCGTAGTTGTAGCAGGCGCCATTACCGTTGCAGTGCACGGCGGAGCCGAAGCTTTGCCACACGCGCTCGTCGATTTGCCGGTCCAGGTCACCACGCAGCGTGACTTCGTTGACCTTGAGCAAGCCTTGGGCGGCGTCCGGCGGAGTGCAGATTTTGCCGGGATTGAGCTGATTGTGCGGGTCGAACGCGCCCTTGAGCGATTGCAGCGCCGGGTACAGCTCGCCAAAAAACTCGGGGACATATTCCGAACGCAATCCTTTGCCGTGCTCACCCCACAGCAGCCCCCCATAACGCCGGGTCAGCTCGGCGACGGCATCGGAAATCGGCTTGACCAGAGCGGCCTGCGCCGGATCTTTCATATCCAGCGCCGGACGTACATGCAACACACCGGCATCGACGTGACCGAACATGCCATAGGCCAGGCCATGGCTATCCAGCAAGGCGCGGAACTCAGCGATGTAGTCAGCCAGTTTCTCCGGCGGCACGGCGGTGTCTTCGACGAAAGGCTGCGGGCGAACCTCGCCGTCAACGTTACCCAGCAGCCCGACCGAGCGTTTGCGCATGGTGTATACGCGGGTCACGGCTTCGGCCCCCTCGGCCAGGGTGTGGCCCAGTCGCTCAATCGTCGTGTCGGCCTGCAGATGCTCCACGAACGACGCCACGCGAGCATTTACGTCCGCCAGGTCTTCCCCGCTGAACTCCACCAGGTTGATGCCCAGCGTCGCGCGCCCGGCGTCCGTCGGGAAGTACTCGGCGACGCTGTGCCAGACAATGTCTTTCATCGCCAGCATCAACACTTTGGAGTCCACGGTTTCGATGGACAACGGCTTGTGCGCCAATAACGCATTAGCGTCGCGCAACGCATCCATGAAGCTGCTGTAGCGCACGTTCACCAACACCGAATACTTGGGAATCGGCAGCACGTTGAGCTTGGCTTCGACGATGTAGCCCAACGAACCTTCCGCACCGCACAGCACACTGTTGAGGTTGAAACGCCCGTGCTCGTCGCGCAGGTGCGCCAGGTCGTAACCGGTCAGGCAGCGGTTGAGTTTCGGGAACACCGACTCGATCAGGTCGGCCTGGGTTTCCTGAATGTGCCGCGCCGTCCGGTACACCTCGCCGATGCGGCCGGATTGCGTGCATGCCACTTCCAACTCCGCGTCGGACAGAGGCCGGCTGTGCAGGCGCTCGCCACCGAGCAGCACACTGTGCAGTTCCAGCACGTGATCGCGGGTCTTGCCATAGGTGCAACTCCCCTGGCCGCTGGCGTCGGTGTTGATCATGCCGCCGACGGTGGCGCGGTTGGACGTCGACAGCTCCGGGGCGAAGAACAGCCCATGGGGTTTGAGCGCGGCATTCAGCTGGTCCTTGACCACGCCCGCCTGCACCCGCACCCAACGCTCGGCGACGTTGATTTCCAGGATGGTGTTCATGTGCCGCGACAAGTCGACCACGATGCCATCGGTCAATGACTGGCCGTTGGTGCCGGTGCCGCCGCCTCGCGGGGTCAGCTTGATCTGGCGAAAGCGTGGTTCGGCCATCAAGGTCGCGATGCGTGCGATGTCGTCCGCGTCCATGGGGAACACCGCCGCTTGCGGCAGGCGCTGGTAAATCGAGTTATCGGTCGCCAGCACGGTGCGAGTGGCGTAGTCGGCGCTGAGCTGGCCACGAAAGCCGATGGCGCGCAGGGCCTGAAGAAATTCCGGGTAGTCTGCCGCAAGTGCAACGGTGGGCAACTGAGCGATCATCGCAGGCTGTTCTCTTGTCGGTCTAATCATGGGAAAAAATCAAAACACTTGTCGCCTGAGCATTAATGGGTCAGCCTCAGGTCGTCGGCTACGCCAATGATCCTGTAGGCTCTGGCGCCGGACAAACGGATAATCCTGCCGCTATCGATGACTTTTACGAATGAATTACCGTCACCTCACGCCCTCGATGTCGTTGCTGCTGGCCTTTGAGGCCGCCGCCCGCCATGAAAGCTACACCCGCGCCGCGATGGAACTGTCACTGACCCAAAGCGCCGTGAGCCGGCAAGTCCAGGCGCTGGAACAGCAACTGGGCCTGACGCTGTTTCGCCGTGAAGGCCGGCAAGTGCAGTTGACCGATGTCGGTCGTCTCTACCAGCGGGAAATGAGCGAAGCCCTCGGACGCATCCGCAGCGCCACGCTGCAAGCCATGGCTTATCAATCCGGCAGCGGCACCTTGCGCCTGGCCACCTTGCCGACTTTCGGCTCGAAGTGGTTATTGCCGCGCCTTCATGACTTCTACAAAACCCATCCCGGCATGCTGGTGCACATCAATTCCCGGATCGACGCCATCGACTTCGAAACCAGCGGTATCGATGCCGCGATCGTCGTCGGCAATGCCGATTTGCCGGGCCTGATCAGCCATCGCCTGCACACCGAAGAACTGATGGTGATCATTTCTCCAGAAGCGGCCGAGCTCCACGACGCCTGGACGCCGGAGCGCATTGGCGCACAGACACTGCTCAACGTCGCAAACAACGCTAACGTCTGGGGCGAGTGGTTCAGCCACCACGCCCTGCCCCATCGAATGATGCGGCTGGGGCCGAGTTTCGAACTCACCTCGCACTTGATCCAGGCCGTCAGGGCTGGCATCGGCATCGGTTTGGTGCCACGTATTCTAGTGGCCGACGAGTTGGCCAACGCAGAGCTGATCAGCCTCGACCAGCCGTTCGCCAGCCAGCGCAGCTACTACCTGACCTACCCGCCGCGTAACGAAATGCTGCCATCGCTTATCGCGTTCCGTACCTGGTTGCTGGAACAGATCTGAACGAGCGCGAAGAACAGGCTGTCCACTTTGTTCTTCTATGATGTCCATCAGTTGCGCGTGCAACTGCAGGATTTTTGATGCGTTGGTGGCAAGGGAATAGAGGAATCCATGACTGACCGCGAACAACTCCATCGAGATGGCTTTGCGCTGCTCCGTGGAGCGATCCCGGCCGAGTGGCTGGGTGACCTTCGTGCCGTGTTCGATGCGGGCGTGAAGCCGGCGGACCAATGGCCAGTGCCGCGTGGCATGGATTGGCGCCATTCGCTGCTGGATTCTGATTCGAAGATTCAGGCGGTGTGTCGTCTGCCGGAGCTGCTGACGGTGGTGGGTGAGCTGATCGGAGAGCGGTTTTTCCTCTCGCAGGTGGAGGGTCGCGAGCCCCTTGCAGGTGGCGGTCATCAGCAGCTGCACCGCGACTTGTCGGTCCAACGGCCAGGCGACATTGTGAACGCTATTGCTTACTTCGACGATTATGGCCCCGAGAACGGCGCAACACGTATCGTTCCCGGCAGCCATCGCCCTGACCAGGAAGCGCCGCCATACGACTTCAATGACGAGTCCCGGTCCGTGCAGCTTTCAGGCTCCGCGGGTGACATCCTGGTGTTTGATGCCGATTTAGTGCATGCGGGCAGTCTGAACTCGATCGGCGCACGCCGACGCTCCATCCTGATCAGCTATTTTTCGGAGCCTTTATACGCGTCACACCTGGAAACGGTGAGCCTGCGCAGTATCCGGATGGACACGACCGATCGGTTCGACCCTTCGGACTTTACCTGCTCAAGCCATCAAAAATAGCGGACCGAAAACCAACAAGGAGTGCCTGCTATCAATGGCAGCCCCCACCACACCCGTCCAACTGACAATCGGACGGGTGTGGTGGCCTTGATGGATTCTCCAGGGGGGATCCACCCCTACAGCTGGGACTTTTTTTGTGTCCGCCACTTTCCTGGGGGCATATTGAATTTACTGGAGAACATTCGGGTGAAATGGGCTTGATCAGCAAACCCGCACTCCAACCCCACTTGAGAAATAGAAAAATCAGTTTGCTCAAGGAATTCTTTCGCTCGGGTTAATCTTGCAAGCTGAAGCCAATCACGTGGGGAGTGGCCCGTAGCATTCTTGAAAGCTCGGGAGAAGTGACTTCGTGACAAGGAACACTCCTTGGCTACGGCCGAAACCTGAATGCCGCAATCAAGGTTTTCCATCATGACTTCTTTTGCTTTTCGCTCCTGCCAATAACTCAGTCTGCCCGGCCCGTTATTGGTCGCTATGAGTCGCAGATTGGCGCATGCCATCGTCATGATCGGCTCAGCGCCCAGCCCGGCGGCACCGATTGCGATGGATACCCGTTTGTCGCCTCCCTGGCTGGACTTGAAGACTTCTACAACGTCCACGTCGTTCATTGTGACCTCTCAATGTTGGAGACGAGGTCTATTGTGGCCAGCATCATTTTGGCGAAAGCGCTTGATCGGGCCGTCCATGCGCCCGTTTGGGCCAGATCGTTAGCGGGGTTTGCGTAGCCCGCTTGGGGTTAGACCCAGGTGGCGCTTGAACAGTCGAGCAAGGTATGAGGGGGAGTCCAGGCCTACCGCGAGGCTGACTTCGAGGATCGATAGTGAAGTGCATGAAACAAGCCGGGCGGCCGTTTCCACTCGGGTGCGGTTGGTGAAATCCAGCAGGGTTTCGCCCGTAATGTCTTTGAAGATACGAGTAAGGTGACGCCGTGACAGGTGGAACTCATGCCCAATCGACTCAATATCCAAATCTGTTTCCAGATTCTCCTGAATGTAGCGCTGTATGTCGCGAACCAGCGTCGCCTGCTGCTGATGTTCACTCGGCTGCGGCTGAGTCTGCTGACAAGCGATAACCCGCGCGCACTCCTCGAAGAGCAGATGATTGAGATGGGGTAATTGGCGCTGAAAGGCCTCCGCAGATGCACTGCCTTGCAGTTGGTCGTACAGGCGCAAGATACTTTCCAGCGTCTCTGTTCCTTGCCAGATCCCCGATCGATTTACCTGTTTGGCGAAACCGCTGTAACCGTTCATCTGTCCTTGATGTTTGATGTAAGAGGGATCGACATACAAGGTCATATGTTTCTCCCGCCCCGGAGCCGCTTGGGTTGCGTGTGCAAAGTCTGCCGGCACAAAGGAAAACAACTGGGGCGAAACGTGAGAAGTCTGGCTGCTTTCGGTCGACAGGAATAGCCCACCCTGGCGTGGTAACAGCAGCATATGACAGTCATGGGCGTGCCAATCCACGGCGTAGCCACTGGTGTCGCTAGTCTCCAAGTGAAACACTTCGGGCGACTGACCACTGAGCTTGGACGACATGTAGGCCATAAAATAGACCCCTTAATACAAGTGCACCGCTGCAATAGCCTCGTCGGGGCGGTTCTGAGCGGCGGATGGGGACCATCGGTAACAATAGATGCGTCATCATACATACCTTCCCAACGCCGCACGACCAGACCAAAGCGTCCCTCCCCCCCCTTGACTTGCGCCCGACCCACGCGCACTGCCGATCGCTGTGGATGACCCGGATCATCTCTCCATCAGGCAATACGCTCGAATAGTCAAAACATGGGTAACAGCCATTGGACTTGATCCGACGATGCAATTTTTTGAGGTATGCATTCCCTTCAGGAATGCTCCACATAAAATTAATGAATTTTTATTATTGCTGTGTCTGGCGTAGCTTGATTTCAGGACATGGAGAACCGCCTTGAAATCATCCCCTCTCAACTCAGAAAAATTTGATACCTCACGAGCCAATGAGTACGGACGACAGAGCCGTATTGCGCTAGCAGGATATGACGCCTGCCAAGACTTGGCGGCGTGCATGCTGGCGGCAAGCCTGGGCACTGCACGTTCGGCAAAAATACTTGTAGTTGGCGCTGGCGGTACGGCGCAGGAAATTGTTGCTATGGCCAAGCTTGAGCCGGGTTGGCGCTTCACGGCCGTTGATCCGTCCGAGCCGATGTTGGAGGCTGCAAAGCAGCAATTAGAGGCAAACAACTTGCTTGAAAGAACGGCCATGCATCTTGGGCATGTTGAAGACCTGGCAGCAGACGAGTCATACGACGCAGCGACCTTGATCGGGGTACTCCATCATCTCGATGGAGATGAAACCAAGCGACAAATTTTACGATCCATTCGGGCTCATCTAAAACCGGGGGCGCCGCTGATAGTCGCGGGGAATCAATACGCTTATGCCAGCCAGCCGCTACTGCTTGCGGCTTGGGGGCAGCGGTGGCGGCAGCATGGAGCCAGCCCGGATGAAGTGAAGGTCAAGCTTGGGAAAATCCTTCAAGGCGCTGATCCTCCACATTCCGAGGCGGCGGTTCAAAAACTCTTGCATGACGCCGGATTTGGAGACGCTACCCGTTTCTTCAGCAGCCTTTTCTGGGGGGCGTGGTTGACGTGCAAAGTGGTCTGAACATGATTGAAAGTATTAGATATACGTCGACCGTAACAGACCAATCGCGGGAAATCTATAATCACCAACGTCCACACCAAGCTCCGGATTTTAACGTTCCTGCCTCCCGGTACCGGCAAAGCGAGCTGTGCTATCAGGAGGTACCGGCGGAACTGGAGTACGGCGATGATGACGAAGTGCGAACAGTGCAAGCCAACGGGGAGCTCAACTGGTGAGGGTAGGAGCTCAAGCTGGGCCCGGGCGTTTACCGGTGAGCGTGTGGGCTTGCGCAGGACCTTGGAGGACGGCAAGCACGATGTCTACTGGGTAGGCATCGCGTTGCACAAATTGAGATGAACGCCCGATCCGTAATATCAGGTAAACGGCTTCGTTAACTGTCCACTATGTCTCCGAACATGTGTCCACCATGTCCCCCGGTCCAAACAGAACGCCCCGCAGGAAACGCCCTGCGCTTTCACAGAAGAGCGTTCAAGCGCAAGGGCACTGTCCTTCGGGGCATCACTCAATTTCGATGCAACAGGGTATTGGGCGCAACGCCAAATGCTTTGCGAAACGCATGGCTGAAATGGGAGAAGTCAGAAAACCCGAAGTCCAGCGCCGCCTGGGACACACTGCGCACCTGACCGCGCTCGATCGCTTCACGGCTGGCATTCAGGCGCTCTTTCCAAATTTCTGCCACGGGGGTCTTCTGGTAGCGGGCGAAGGCTCGGGTGACGGTGCGGGTGGACACATTGTGGGCCTGCGCGATGACTTCAATCGACAAGTCCGGCTCGGTCAAGTGCCGTTGAATGTACTTCATGATGCGGCCGTAGAGATCCAGCTCATCGTGACTGATCTTCAAGTCCTGGAGTTCCAGGCTGATGACAAGGAGGTCGAGCAAAGCGCTGGAGTAACGGTTCGAGATGGCCTCATCCTGCAACGATGCCGGCGCACTCGCGGCCTGACGCAACATTTCACGCAATGGAATGACTCCCGGACGCCGCTCGTCGAGAACCATCGCGGTGTAATCGGCGATACGTGGCAGGCGTTCGACGAGCAAGGCTCGCGGAATGCGCACCAGGTGGTTTTCAGTGCCACCGAAGCTGAATCGAAACGCCTGAGTTGCGTCATAAAGAAACAAATTGCCCGCCGCCAGGTTGGCTTTTCTGCCGCCTTGTTCAATCTGGCCGTGGCCATTTCGAGAGAACCCCAACCATAAATCTTCGGAAGGACCACTGCGCAGATGCTGCTCGGAGCGTTCCCAGTAATGCAGGGGTGCAGACAGCGAACAAATGTCCAGATCACCCACGGTATTGACTGCAAGCGAGCCATCAAAACTGCTCTGGGACAAAGGTTTGCTATCGGCCGCCAGGCAATGGCGGCAGACCACTTCCTTCCAATAATCAAAGCGGCGCGGGGCCGCGACAGCGAGGGTCGAATATTGAGTGCTTGGGTTCATGCCACGGACCTCAGTACAACCTTGCAGTAAGAGCGCGAGAAGTTCTAACGGCTTTATCGCAGCAATTAACAGGCCAAGCGCATTCATGCCGATCCTGAAGGGCTCTGCGAAGTGACTGCCATCGAGGTTTTCGCCCGGCCAACGTGACGCGAGAACACCTCAAAATCCCCACTTAGAGGCAGAGTGCCTGACGTATTCGGCGTGGGTGCACCAATGCCGATCATGGCCGCGCCGCGTGTGTCGGCGTTGTCTTTTACAACCAAACGGTTGTCCTGACGAACAAAGCGGCCTATCGCCGTCCAGCCTAATTTTCACCTCACAGCAGCTCATCCCCCTGCTGATGAGGCCTCCCATGGACCGACAATATTCAAAACAATTGCCTGACTCATCCTGGCTTCTGCACATGCGCGATCTCGTGCCTGAGGAGTCGGCTTACTGGTTGATTGAATGGGGAGCCATGAAGCTGCTGCATCGACGGCAGGTCGCCAAGCGCACCCCGCCGCCGAAGCGTGAATCCAAACCGCTTGCCTGAAAAAAAAACGAGGAGCTCAAGATGGAATCTGCAATCGACAAACATCTCAAATGCCCACGCACCCTGTCCCGCCGCGTGCCCGATGAGTATCAGCCGCCGTTTCCGATGTGGGTGGCACGCGCTGACGAGCAACTGCAACAAGTAGTGATGGGGTACTTCGGCGTGCAGTATCAAGGCGATGCACAGCGCGAGGCCGCGTTGCAGGCGATGCGTCATATCGTCGGCAGTTTCAGCCTGGCCAATGGCCCGCAGAACCACGACTTGACCCACCACACCGACAACAGCGGCTTCGACAATCTGATTGTCGTCGGGTATTGGAAAGACCCGGCGGCCCACTGTCGCTGGTTGCGTTCACCGGAGGTGAATGACTGGTGGGCTTCGTCGGATCGGCTGAGTGATGGCCTTGGCTATTTCCGTGAAATCAGCGCCCCGCGCGCCGAGCAGTTTGAGACCCTGTATGCCTTCCAGGACAACCTGCCCGGCGTCGGCGCGGTAATGGATACGACCAGTGGTGAAATCGAAGAACACGGCTACTGGGGCTCGATGCGCGACCGCTTCCCGATCTCCCAGACAGACTGGATGATGCCCACCAGCGAGCTGCAAGTGGTCGCGGGTGATCCCGCCAAGGGTGGCCGGGTGGTGATCATGGGGCATGACAACCTCGCCTTGATTCGCTCAGGCCAGGACTGGGCGGACGCCGAGGCTGAAGAACGTTCACTGTACCTCGACGAGATCCGGCCGACCCTGCAGGACGGCATGGACTTCCTGCGTGACAACGGCCAACCCCTGGGCTGCTACAGCAACCGCTTCGTGCGCAATATCGACCTGGACGGCAACTTCCTCGACGTGAGCTACAACATCGGTCACTGGCGCTCGATCGAGAAGCTCGAACGCTGGGCGGAATCCCACCCCACCCATCTGCGAATTTTCGTGACCTTCTTCCGTGTCGCGGCGGGCCTGAAGAAATTGCGGCTGTACCACGAAGTGTCGGTGTCGGACGCCAAGAGCCAGGTGTTCGAGTACATCAACTGTCACCCGCAGACCGGAATGCTGCGCGACGCGCAATCGCCTGCATCCTGAATCTGGTCGGCGTCTAACCCCCCCAAAAAAAATTTCTGCCGTTTTGCCGCCCTGCCCGGGTGGCACGGCCTTGCCGTGCAAGGAATAAAAGATGAATAAGATCCGTCTGCTGACACTCTCCACGCTGTTGCCCGTACTCCACGCGAACGCTGGCGAGGTGGCCCCTGGCGATTACGAGCAATACCCGGTCGGCGCTACCATCGGCGCGATTTACTACCAGCACTCCACCACAGACTCGGCCTACGCCAATGGCCATAAGGCCAGCTCGGACTTCAGGTTGAGCTCGGACGTCGGCATCCTGCGTCTGCTCCATGTGTACGCGCTGAGTGAAACGGTCACCATCGACCCGCAATTCCTCCTGCCCTTCGGGCACGTTTCCACTGGCGGCGATGCCTCGACACTCGGCAGTACCCGGGGCGTCGGCGACTTGATCCTCACCGCGCCGGTCAAGTGGCGGCTCAATGAAGCCCGCGACACCCTCAGTATCGCCCCCTATGTGTATGTCCCTTCCGGTACCTACGACAAGAACGACGCGCTCAACCTCGGTGAGAACCGCTGGAAATTCGAGCTGCAGAGCGCCTACGTCAAGCACTTCACGGAGAAGTGGGCAATGGACCTGGTCGGCGGTGCCACCTGGTATGGCGATAACACCGATTACGGCGCCAATGGCGACCGCCTCAAGCAGGACGTGTCCTACGCTGCCCAGGTGATGGGCCGTTACATGCCAGACCCCACCATGGCATTCGGCGTCGGCTTCGGGCGTACCTGGGGCGGTGAAACCAGCGTCGCGCGTGTCAACCAGGACGACGAAATGGGCACCACCAACTTCCGCCTGACAGCCACCAAATTCGTCACCGCCCAGGACCAGCTCCAGCTGCAGCTGGGCAAGGACCTTTCAGTGGATAACGGCGCCAAAGAGGACTTCCGCATGAACCTGCGTTACGCGCACGTGTTCTAGCCAACCGTCCAGCAGACAGCCGCCGGACACCCTTCCTGCGCCTGGCGCAAGGATGTCCGGCTCAACCAAGTCGGTGTCTTTTTCAACCAAGCCACCGCGCAGAGGCACGGATTATCTTGAACCCCAGACCACCACGATAAGGACAGCCCCACCATGGCAATCGTTCGTCCCACCCTTGAACACTTACTGGACATCGCGAACGGCCTGCACATGCAGCTCAGCCGTGAACAAGCCAGTGAATACCTGGCCCTGATGCAGTCGAGCTTCGACGCCTACGACCTGATCGACGAGCTGCCCGATTGCGTGCCGCCCGTCCGTTACGAGCGCAGTTCCGGCTACCGCCCTTCGGCGGCCCACAACCCCTTGAACGCCTGGTATTACCGCACCGAAGTCAACGGCGCACCGCAAGGCAAGCTGGCGGGCAAAACCGTCGCGCTCAAGGACAATATCGCCCTGGCCGGCGTCCCCACGATGAACGGTGCCGCGCCACTCGAAGGTTTCGTCCCGTCGTTCGATGCCACCGTGGTCACGCGCTTACTGGATGCGGGGGCGACCATTCTCGGCAAGGCCACGTGCGAGCACTACTGCCTGTCCGGTGGCAGTCACACCTCTGACCCCGCACCGGTACACAACCCCTATCGTCAGGGTTTCGCCTCCGGTGGTTCCTCTTCCGGCAGCGCGGCACTGGTGGCCGCCGGCGAAGTGGATCTCGCGGTCGGCGGCGATCAGGGCGGCTCCATTCGGATTCCTTCGGCATTCTGCGGTACTTACGGGATGAAGCCGACCCACGGCCTGGTGCCCTACACCGGGATCATGGCGATCGAAGCGACCATCGACCATGCCGGGCCCATCACGGCCAACGTGCGCGACAACGCGTTGATGCTGGAAGTCATGGCCGGCGCCGACGGCCTCGACCCACGCCAGGCCGCGCCCCGGGTCGATACCTACAGCGATTACCTGGACCGTGGCGTGCAAGGGCTCAGGATCGGCATCCTGCAGGAAGGTTTCCAGCTGGCCAACCAGGACCCGCGCGTAGCTGCATCGGTGCGTAACGCCATCGCCCAGTTTGAGCGGCTCGGCGCGCATGTCGAGGAAGTCTCTGTGCCAGAGCACAAGATCGCCGGCTCGCTGTGGCTCCCCATCGGCTGTGAAGGCCTGACAATGCAGATGATGCACGGCAATGGCGCCGGTTTTAACTGGAAAGGCCTGTACGACCTCACGTTGCTGGACAAGCAAGCCGGGTGGCGCGAGCAGGCGGATCAGTTGTCCGCGTCTCTCAAGCTGTGCATGTTTGTCGGTGAATACGGCATCAAGCACTACAACGGCCGTTTCTACGCCAAGGCGCAGAATCTCACACGCATGGCCCGGGCCGGTTACGACGCGGCGCTGGCGCGCTACGACCTGCTGGTGATGCCGACCGTGCCGATCATCGCCCAGCCTCATCCGGAACCCGGTTGCTCGATCACGGAATACGTGGCCCGGGCGCTGGAAATGATCGGCAACGCCTCAGCCCAGGACATCACCGGCCATCCGGCCATGTCGATTCCCTGCGGGCTGGTGGACGGCCTGCCGGTCGGGCTCATGCTGGTGGGCAAGCACTATGCCGAAGGCACGATTTACCAGGCGGCCGCAGCGTTCGAAGCGTCCGTTGACTGGAAAAACAATTAACCGGTCGGTCCCCGCGCAGCGCACAAAAACAAACACCCCAGGCGCTGCTTAAACGCTCAACGATGAGGAGTTAACTGATGAACACCGATGAAAAAACCACCTCGACCCCAGGCGAGCGAGCCCGCGCCCTATTCCAGGTGCTCAAGCAAAAGGAGCTGATTCCCGACGGCTATATCGAACAGCTGACCCAACTCATGGCCCACGACTGGAGCCCGGAGAATGGCGCTCGAGTGGTGGCCAAGGCCTGGGTCGACCCGCAGTTTCGTGAACTGCTGCTCAAGGACGGTACCGCTGCCTGCGCGCAATTCGGCTATACCGGCCCACAAGGTGAATACATCGTCGCCCTGGAAGACACCCCCACGCTGAAAAACGTGATCGTCTGCAGCCTGTGCTCCTGCACCAACTGGCCCGTCCTCGGCCTGCCGCCGGAGTGGTACAAGGGCTTCGAATTCCGTGCCCGCCTGGTCCGCGAAGGGCGCACCGTTCTGCGGGAACTGGGCACCGAGCTGCCAGAGGGAGTCACCATCAAAGTGTGGGACACCAGTGCCGAAAGCCGCTATCTGGTGCTGCCGGTACGACCCGAGGGCAGTGAGGGCATGGATGAAGAGGCCCTGCGGGCCCTGATCACCAAGGACGTCCTGATCGGCGTGGCGCTGCCGCAGGTAGCGTAGCCAGGGCGCTGGGTTTCTTTCACTTTTCAGAGGTATTCACAATGGATGGCTTTCACGATCTCGGCGGTTTTCAAGGCTTTGGCAAAGTCCCGCACACCATCAATAGCCTGAGCTACAAACAGGTGTTCAAGCAGGACTGGGAACACCTGGCCTACAGCTTGATGTTCATCGGCGTCGATCACCTGAAAAAATTCAGCGTCGACGAAGTGCGCCACGCCGTCGAACGCCTGGATGTTCGCCAACATGTCGGCACGCAATACTACGAGCGCTACATCATCGCCACCGCGACCCTGCTGGTAGAAACAGGCGTGATTACCCAGGCAGAACTTGATGAGGCCCTAGGCTCTCACTTCAAGCTGGCGAACCCCGCCCACGCGGGCGGTCGCCAGGCGATCACCGGTCGGCCCCCCTTCGAGGTGGGCGATCGGGTGGTCGTTCGCGACGAATATGTGGCCGGGCATATCCGCATGCCGGCCTACGTACGCGGCAAGGAAGGCGTGATCCTGCACCGCACGTCAGAACAGTGGCCCTTCCCGGATGCCATCGGCCATGGCGATGTGAGCGCGGCGCATCAGCCGACCTACCACGTCGAATTTCGTGTGAAAGACCTTTGGGGCGACGCGGCGGACGATGGTTTCGTGGTGGTCGATCTTTTTGAAAGCTACCTCGACAAGGCGCCCAGCGCAAAAGCGGTGAACGCATGATTGACGGCGCCCAGGCGGGCCGACTGCCGGTGACGGTCCTTTCGGGCTTCCTCGGTGCCGGCAAAACCACCCTGCTGAACCATATCCTGCGCAATCGCGAAGGCCTGAGAGTCGCGGTCATCGTCAACGATATGAGCGAAGTCAACATCGATGCCGAAGCGGTGCAGCGCGACGTGTCGCTGCACCGTGGTCGCGATGAGTTAATCGAGATGAGCAACGGCTGTATTTGCTGCACACTGCGCGCCGATTTGCTGGAGCAGATCAGTGATCTGGCACGTCAGCAGCGTTTCGACTACCTGCTCATTGAATCCACCGGGATCTCCGAGCCGATGCCGGTGGCGGAGACGTTCGCCTTCCTTGACACCGAAGGCTTCAGCCTCAGCGAACTGGCACGCCTGGACACCTTGGTGACGGTGGTCGATGGCAGCCAGTTTCAGGCGCTGCTCGAGTCGCCGGATACCGTGGCCCGTGCGGATGCCATGGAAGACGCGCCGGAGCGCCATCTGGCCGACCTTCTGATCGAGCAGGTGGAGTACGCCAACGTTATTCTCGTCAACAAACTGGACCTGATCGATGACGCCGGTTACCAGGCACTGCACGCCATTCTCGCCGGCCTGAACCCCGGCGCGCGGATCCTGCCGATGACCCACGGTCAAGTCGCGCTGTCGAGCATCCTCGGCACCCATCTGTTTGATTTACCCAGCCTTGCCGCGTCGCCGGGCTGGATGAGGAAAATGGAGGCGACCGACGCGCCAGCCTCCGAAGCGGACACCTACGGTGTGACATCCTGGGTCTACCGTGAGCGGACACCCTTTCACCCACAGCGCTTGCTCGACTTTCTCCAGCGCCCCTGGCGCAACGGACGGCTGTTGCGCAGCAAAGGCTATTTCTGGCTCGCCAGCCGGCACCTGGAAACCGGCATGCTGGTGCAGAGCGGCGGGCAGTTCCAGTGGGACTATGTCGGCCACTGGTGGAACTTTATCGAACCGTCGCAATGGCCACGGGATGAATACCGGCTCCAGAGCATCATGGCCAAGTGGGACAACGTGGTCGGTGATTGTCGCCAGGAATTGGTGTTCATCGGCCAGGGCCTCGACACCGAGGTTTTACAGCGCGAGCTTGACCACTGCCTGCTCAGTACCCGGGAAATCGCCGCCGGCCCACTGGCCTGGCAAGCCCTGCCGGGGGCGACAGTGTTTGATTCGCAGTCGTTGTCGGTACGTCCACCGCAGCCCCTGGCGGCTGACATCACTTCACTCAGGTAGAGGTGCTCCATGTTTTTTTTAGCCGGACAACCCACTGGGTATTGGCTCCGCTCGCCGACAGACTGGACCAGCCTGACCAGGCGAGCACGCCGTTGTCGTCGAACAACCCGTTGTTGCGACGCATCCTGACCAGCGTCGAGCAATTGCTGCAAGAGCGTCGGATGCAGAAAGACGAGGTGCGCGCACTGAGCCTGGAAGTCGCCGAACTGAACGAGCGCCTGGCCTGCCGCGACAGGCTGTTGCGCCAATGGGAGGCTCGCCAACAGCTTATCGCTCAAGGCGCCTTGTCCTGGATCTTTCCATCGGTTTGACACAGCCAATTGCCGTCGGCGTCAACGCGCTGCTGGGCGACCCGCGCCATTACCTCGCCGACTTCTATAGCCCGATTGGGCGTCCGTCGAAACGGCTGGCGTCGATTCAAGGCTACCTCCTCAACCCTAACAACCGCGCCGCATTCCCATAAAGCAACTTATCCAGCACCTGATCCTTGAACCCCAGCGCCTGAAAATCCTCGATCGACTGGCGGATCGGCCGGAACGGGTAGGACGAGCCAAACAACAGTTGGTCGCCCAGAAAGCCATTGGCTGCTGCGACAAAGGCCTCGCTGCCCGGCAGGAACAGGTACATGTCTGGCACGGCGAAGATGTTTTCATAGCGAAAAGCTACGCCCAGCAGTTGCGCCACATTCGGCCAGTAGCCGTGGTAACAGACTATTTTCAGTTCGGGAAACGCTCGTGCCACCGCTGCCAGGCGGCCAGGGTCGTTGAAGGCCGGATCCGGCGTGGTCGGTCCGCTCATCAGGAACAGCGCAATGCCACGGCGCGACAAGTGTTCGTAGAGGGGAAAGTACAGCGGGTCATCCGGATGCCGTGCCGGCGCGGCGAAACCCGGCTCCAGGCCGATACCGACCAGACCGAGTTGATCAATCACCCGGTCGATTTCGGCAATAGCGCCATCGATACCCTGCAGCGTCGGGTCAACCCCGGCGATACCCAGCAGCTCCTGATGGGGATGGGTGATTTCGTGGATGAAATCATTCGGCAGGTGTTGCCCAGGGGTGTGTCGCCCCACCACCACCGCCTGGCTCAAACCGGCTTCTCGGACTTCGGCAATAAAGCCCTCTGGCGTCAGCGAGCGGGCAAAATGCTCGTCGCTGCCGCGAGCTCCGACGCGGCGATTCAGCCAGCGCGCGGTGGCGTAGCCCGCCGAGCCCGGGTTGGCGCCAAAGAAATCGTGCAGATAGGCCGGGCGGCAGCGCATGTCGATCACTTTCATACCGCGGTTTCCTCTTGTTTGGTCTTGGCTCGCACATCGAAGGCTCCGCCCGTGAGCACCTCATTGACGGTCACCGCCTGTTTACCGGGCAACGACGGGAACACCAGTTCGGCGAAGCGGTAGGCCTCTTCCAGGTGCGGATAACCTGAGAGCACGAAGCTGTCGACGCCGAGGTCGACGTATTCCTGCAGCCGGGCGGCGACGGTCTGCGGGTCACCGACCAAGGCAGTACCGGCACCGCCGCGCACCAGGCCGACACCGGCCCACAGGTTGGGACTGACTTCCAGCTGATCGCGACAGCCACCGTGCAGCGCAGCCATGCGGCGCTGGCCTTCGGAGTCCATGGTCGCGTAGTTGGCCTGGGCCTGGGCGATGGTCTCGTCGTCCAGGTACTGAATCAGTTCGTTGGCAGCGGCCCAGGCTTGCTCGTTGGTTTCACGCACGATCACGTGCAGACGTACGCCAAAACGCACTGTGCGGCCGTGCTTCGCGGCGCGGGTACGTACATCGCCGATCTTCTCGGCCACCGCGGCCGGTGGCTCGCCCCAGGTCAGGTAGGTGTCCACGTGTTTGGCGGCCAGCTCGTGGGCGGCCGGCGAAGAGCCACCGAAGTACAGCGGCGGATAGGGCTTCTGCACCGGCGGGAAGAAATTCTGCGCCCGCTTCACATGGATGTGCTTGCCCTCGAAGTCGACCGTTTCACCCTGCAATACCCGACGCCAGACGGTGAGGAACTCATCGGCGGCCTCATAGCGCTCATCGTGCTTGAGGTACACGCCCTCGGCGGCCAGCTCGGCCGCATCGCCACCGGGGACCACGTTGAGCAGCAGGCGCCCACCCAGGGCCTGGTCGAGGCTGGCAGCCTGACGTGCCGTTACGGTCGGGCTGCTGATTGACGTGCGCAAGGCCACCAACAATTTAATCCGGCTGGTCACTGGTACCAGGCTGGCAGCGGTGACCCAGGGATCAAGACAACTGCTGCCGGTGGGAATCAACAGGCCGTCGTAGCCAAGGCTTTCCGCAGCCACAGCAATCTGCCGCATGTACTGGTTGGTGGCCGGGCGGCCGGACTCGGACTTACCCAGGTAGCGGGTGTCACCGGAGGTGGGGAGAAACCAGAAAATATCCAAATTCATGGTACGGGCCTCAGGGAGTTATACAGGGCTGGATCACAAGGCGCACGGCACATCGGCCGGCAGATATAGGAAGCGAGCACTCTGTGGCGCCCTGATCAGCACTGTTGCTGGAGAGTCAGGTGCCTGAGCAAGAGCCATACCAGAAGCCCTGAAACCCTGCGTTGCGGGCTGCAGGCAGCGTGCACAACCACCTGAGCGGCGACGGTGGAAGGTGAATGCCATGCGCTTTGGTCCACCCACTGTTGCCCACCCAACAGTGATGTTGAACCGCTATTGTCTGAGCAACACTTGGCCGATCCGAGAGACATTACCCACTGATTTCGGCCGGCTAAAGCCTGCCAAAAGCTGCTCCCCTGGCACTGACAGCCCGACAAAGCCTTAAGCTAATAACCAAAAAGTATTTATTAGATGTTTTTTAGATCACTTACATTCAATTCATGGATGCCACAGTGTTGCCCGACAAACAGCAGCGCCATTGCTGCTCACGCAACAGTCGCTCAACAGTTATCTGCCCAGACAACAGCAGTCGAGACCAAGCAACAGACTAACTTATTGTTTTTTATAGTTATTTTAACCATGGAACAACTCTTGCTCTGATGGCTGCACATCCCGCAACTCGAACAGGAACAGACCCCATGAGCACTCCACTTAAAGTCGTCGCCGTTTCCGGTGGAACCTATCGTCCGTCACGCACCCTGGTACTGGTCCAAGCCATCGTTGCTGAGCTGAGCCAGTACCTGCCAATCGAAAGCCGCATCATCGAGCTGGGTAACATTGTCCGCCCGCTGGGCAGCGCCATATCCCGTCGGGAGCTGCCGGAAACTGTTGAGTACGAGTTGAGTGCGATTGAGTCGGCGGATCTGCTGGTGGTGGCCGCACCGGTCTACCGTGGTGCCTACCCGGGCCAGTTCAAGCACCTGTTCGACCTGATTGGCCAGGACGCATTGATCGATACCCCGGTGTTGCTGGCCGCCACCGGTGGCAGCGACCGGCATGCGCTGGTAATCGATCACCAGTTGCGCCCGCTGTTCAGCTTCTTCCAGTCGGTGACCCTACCCCTGGGCGTGTATGCCTCGGAGGCCGATTTCACGAATTACCAGATCAGCAGCGAAGCGCTGAAAACACGCATCCGCCTGGCAGTCGAACGGGCCGCACCGCTGTTCACCGCCAATGCCGCCGACCTGCGGAAAACAGCCTGAGGAACAGCCTGTGACCGCTATCCATACATCCAAACTTGAAACCCCGCTGCAGATCGCTCGGACGCTCGCCGCCGAGTTTTCCCGAACCGCCGCCGAACGCGACCATCTGGGCGGCACGCCGAAAGCCGAGCGCGACGAGTTGCGCCGTAGCGGTCTGCTGGCGATGAAAATTGACCAGCAATACGGTGGCCTTGGCGCCAGCTGGAGCGACACCCTGGAAGTGGTGCGCGAATTCGCCAGGATCGACAGCTCGATCGCCCACGTGTTCGGCTTCCAGCACTTGATGCTGGCCACGGTGCGGCTGTTTTCCCGGCCCGAACAGTGGCAGCCCTGGTTTGAACAGACCGCGCGCAACAACTGGTTCTGGGGTAATGCCCTTAACCCGCTGGACACCCGCACCCTGTCGAAAAAGTTTGCCGGCTATCGCGAGTTTTCCGGGCGCAAGAGTTTCTGCTCCGGCTCCGCCGATTCGGAAATGCTGATTGCCTCGGCACTGGATGAATCCACCAGCGGCAAGCTGTTGATCGCCGCCATTCCCAGCCACCGCACCGGCATCACCTTGCACGGCGACTGGGACAACATCGGCCAACGGCAGACCGACAGCGGCAGCGCCACCTTCGAACGGGTGCGCGTGGAAGAGAATGAGCTGCTGCTCGATCCCGGCCCGCTGAGCACGCCCTTTGCCTGCCTGCGCCCGCTGATCGCCCAACTGACCTTCGTCAATATCTTCCTCGGCATTGCCGAGGGCGCGTTCGAAGAGGCCCGCGATTACACCCTCAAGGAAACGCGCCCCTGGTTCAAGGCCAACGTCAGCCAGGCCAATCAGGACCCCTATGTCCTGCGCCATTACGGCGAATTCTGGGTCGGGCTGGAAAGCGTGCGCCTGCTCACTGAACGAGCCAACGCCCTGCTCGACCAAGCCTGGAGCAAGGAGCACCAACTCGCCGCCGAGGAACGTGGCCAACTGGCCCTGGCCATTGCCACCGCCAAGGTCGCCGCCACCCGCACCGGCCTGGACCTGACCAGCAGCCTGTTTGAAGTGACCGGCGCCCGCGCCACCCATGCCGCGCTGCGCCTTGATCGTCACTGGCGCAACCTGCGCACCCAGACCCTGCACGACCCCGTGGACTACAAGCTCCATGAACTGGGTGACTGGGCGCTCAACACGGCGCTGCCCACTCCGTCCTTTTACTCATAGGCCCGACCATGCAACTACTCACGCTGCCGCCCTCACCAGCCTTGGCCACCTCGATACGCGCCACCGCGCAAGTCTTCGAAGACCCGAAATCACAGGCGCTGCTGGCGCACCTGCAACAGGTTGCGCCCAGTGATGCCAGCGTGTTGATCATCGGCGAAACCGGGACCGGCAAGGAGCTGGTGGCCCGTCACCTGCACAACCTCAGCGCTCGTCGCAACAAACCGTTTATCGCGGTCAACTGCGGCGCGTTTTCCGAAAGTTTGGTGGAGGCCGAACTGTTCGGCCACGAAAAAGGCGCCTTCACCGGCGCCCTGAGCGCCAAAGCCGGCTGGTTCGAGGAAGCCAACGGCGGCACGCTGTTCCTCGACGAAATCGGCGACTTGCCGATGCCAATCCAGGTCAAGTTGCTGCGGGTGCTGCAGGAGCGTGAAGTGGTTCGCCTGGGTTCACGCAAAAGCATCCCAATCGATGTACGGGTGCTGGCTGCGACCAACGTGCAGCTGGAAAAAGCCATCAACGCCGGGCACTTTCGCGAAGACCTCTATTACCGGCTAAACGTGGTCAGCCTGGAACTCAGCCCGCTGCGCGAGCGACCGGGCGACATCCTGCCGCTGATCCGCCACTTCATCGCCGAGTACAGTCGTCGGCTGGGCTATGGCGAAGTGGTGCTGGATACCGAAGCCGAACAGAAGCTGGTGAATTACTCATGGCCGGGCAATATTCGCGAGCTGGAAAACGTCATTCACCACACCTTACTGATCTGCCGTAACAATCTGATCCGCGTCCAGGACTTGCACCTGTCCAACCTGCGTATCGAACGCCTGGACGCCAGCAATACCGTCCAGGACGACAGTGCCGACGCCCTGTTGCAGCAAGCCTTCAAGAAGCTGTTCGAGGAAGAAAGCGGCGCCCTCCACGAGCGGGTCGAGGAAGCGCTGTTGCGCGCGGCCTATCGCTTCTGCCACTACAACCAGGTGCACACCGCCAGCTTGCTGGGGCTGAGTCGCAACATCACCCGCGCGATGCTGATCAAGGTCGGTGAACTGGTGGTGAACAAACGCCGCCCGGTACAGGACGCCCAGACGGTCAAAGTGGTCAACCTGTCGATCTGACTGGTGGCGGTCAAGCAGCAGCTCCTTTACCCGCTGTCCCGCCCCCCAGATAGAAGTCCTGAATATCACTGCGCGCGGCCAACTGCCCGGTCGTGCCTTCGCTGACAACCCGGCCGCTTTCCAGCACGTAGCCGTACTGGGCGTAACGCAGGGCCAGGTTGATGTTCTGCTCGGCAATCAGGAAGCTCACGCCGTCGCGCTGATTGAGCTGCTGGATGATCTCGAAGATCTCCTCGACGATCTGCGGTGCCAGGCCCATCGAAGGTTCGTCCAGCAATACCAGCTGCGGCCGGGCCATCAGCGCCCGCCCGAGCGCAACCATCTGCTGTTCACCGCCGGAGGTGTAGCCGGCCAGGCTTTTGCGCCGCAGCTTGAGGCGCGGAAACTGGCTGTAGATACGCTCAAGATCGGCCTTCAGTTGCCCGCGGGACACCTGACGCGCAAAGGCACCCGTCAGCAAGTTTTCTTCCACTGTCAGTTGGGCAAAGCAATGCCGGCCTTCCAGTACCTGCACCAGGCCACTGGCCACCAGGCTATGGGGCGTGCTACGGGTGACATCCTCGCCTCGATAGAGGATCCGCCCCTGCACTACCTCGCCCCGCTCGGCGCGCACCAGATTGGAGGCGGCCTTCAAGGTGGTGCTCTTGCCGGCACCGTTGGCCCCCAGCAACACCACGATCTGCCCTTGCGGTACCGCCAGCGATACCCCGCACACCGCGAGGATGGCCTGTTCATACAGGACTTCAATCGCGTCGATCCGCAAGATCGGTACTTGGTTCATACGCCTATCCCCATGCTCTTCAATTAATAAAAGCTTGAAACAAGTGACTTGTGGCGAGTGACTTGCTCCCTCGCCACGGGATGTGTATTGAGCAGACATTGCCTTAACGGAAAAGCATTGGGGACGCCTCCCCGACCCGATTCACATCTCAGCTGTCCTGGCTGCAATCGCGCGGTGTGATGCCTTTTTCCTTGGCGTACTGGTGCGACGAGGCTTCGATGATCGGCCTGAGCAAGGCACGGTCGGCCTGCACCCAGTCACTGATCAGTTTCCACTGGCTGCCATCCCACTGCTGGAAGCGCACGGCACCGCCCCCTTCATGGTCCGAGCACGACAGCTGCAATGGTTGCACCAAGCCCAGTGCACCCAGCTCCTTGAGGCGGGCATCGTCCAGTTTGAGGTGCTCGAAGCCCCAGCGCACCTGCTCGCCGGTGAGCGGTTGCTTGCCGAATTTCTCCTGGGCAATGCGCACCGCTTCGACATTGAGAATGCCGTTCACCACACCGAGGTTGTAATACACGGTGCCGAAGCGTTTCGGATCGGCCAGGTCACCATTGCCCCTGGCCACCACCTGCTGCTGGATGCCTTGCAGGACCGGGAAATCGGTGCCCGTGGGGTGCGTGGTGATCGCGATAAAGCCTTTGGCGGCGGCACCGGCCGGTGCGGCATCGTCCTCGGAGTTACTCCAGATGTTGCCGATGATGTGATCCGCCGGGAAGCCGACTTTCTGCGCGGTTTTCAACGCCACCGGGTTCATCACGCCCCAGCCTCGCAGAATCACCCAGTCGGGTTTTTCCCGGCGAATGTTGAGCCATTGCGACTGCTGTTCGTTACCCGGATGGGGCACTTCCAGCAGGGTCAGCTTGAACCCGTACTTGTCGGCCAGGGTCTGCAACACCTCATTGGTTTCCTTGCCGTAGGGCGAGCCATGATACAGGGTGACTATCTTCTTGCCCTTGAGCTGGTCCAGCCCCCCGGCCTGCTGGCCGATGTAGTTGATGATCGCCGAGACTTCGGAGTACGGGTTCAGCTGCAACGGGAAGACATAGGGGAAAACGCTGCCGTCAGTGGAGTCAGTGCGGCCGTGGTTGATGGTGATCAAAGGCAGTTTGTCCGCGGTCGAGCGCTCCAGGGTGGCATAGGCGATGCCCACCGACAGCGGGTTAGTGGCGGCAGCCGGCGCACCATTGAGGCCTTTTTTCAGACGCTCGTAGCACTCCACGCCCTTCTCGACCACGTATTCGGTTTCGCACTCGCTCCAGGTCAGCTTGACGCCGTTGACCCCGCCATTGGCATTGACGTACTTGAGGTAGTCGATAAAACCACCAAAAAACCCGGTACCACCGGCGGCATAAGGACCGACCCGATAGCTCTGCAGCGGGAAGTACTGTTCGTTATCCGCCTGCGCAGTCAATGTGGCAACGCTCAGGCTGACGGCCAGGGCGAGGCTACTGAGTAGAGATCGTTTCAACATCGGTATTTTCCTTATCAATGATTCAATCGCACGTTTGCCGCAGGAGGATCGAAGCGCAGTCCATGCCTGCGCCGGTTTGCTCAGTAGCGCAGGGGCCACAACCGAGCGCGCTCGCGGAACTTCTGCCAGAGGCGCGCCAGGCCCTCCGGCTCCTTGACCAGGAACACAATGATCAGGGCGCCAAATGCCATCTTCTGCAGGTTTTCTATCTGCCCGGCATCGATCAGCCCCGCCGGCAACAAGGCCACCAGGTTCGACAGCAGCACCGGAAACAGCACAATGAACGCCGCGCCCAGGAAGTTGCCGAGGATGCTGCCCAGGCCACCGATAATGATGATGAACAGGATCTGGAAGGACCGATTCAGATCGAAACCGTGGGGCTCCACGGTGCCCAGGTAAGTGAAGGCCCACAGCGCTCCGGCCACCCCGAGAAAGAAGCCGCTGATGGCAAACGCCAGCAGCTTGGTCTTGAGCAACGCAATGCCCATCACTGCAGCGGCCGTGTCCATGTCACGCACGGCCATCCAGTTGCGTCCCAGTTCACTGCGCACCAGGTTCTTGCCCAGCCAGAACAACGCCACCACCACCCCCAACGTCAGCAGATAACGGCCCACCGGTGAGTTCAAATCCACCCCGAGTATCTCCAGGCGCGGTGCACTAATCACCCCCGAGGCGCTGTTATTGGAGAACCAGCTGAAGCGGGTCAGCGCCCAGGTCACAAAGAACTGTGCCGCCAGGGTCGACACCAGCAGATAGAAGCCCTTGATCCGCAGGCTCGGCAGGCCGAACAGCACCGCCACCAGCGCTGCCACTCCCCCGCCCAGGGCCATGCTGAGCAATAACGGCGAGCCCGGCACCCGCAGTTCAACGTTGTAAGTGGCAAAGGCGCCCACAGCCATGAAGGCCGCCGAGCCCAGCGACAACTGCCCGGCATAGCCGGTCAGCAGGTTCAGCCCCAGCCCGGCCAGTGATAGCACCAGAAACGGAATCAGAATGGCGCTGAACCAATAGTCGTTACCCAGATACGGCACACCTACAAAGGCCAACAGCAGCAAGGCAACCAAGCCGTAACGGTCCTGCCGCAGGCGAAACACCCGGCGGTCCTGGGCATAGCGAGTACTGAACTGACCAGCTTCCTGATAAAACATCACGCCTCTCCTTAAACCCGCTCGATCGCGCGGTCACCAAATAGCCCGGCCGGCCGCACCAGCAGGAACAGCAACGCCAGCACATAGGGAAACCAGTTCTCGATACCGCCGCCGATGACGGGGCCCAGGTACACCTCGGCCAGCTTCTCCGAGGCGCCGACGATCAAGCCGCCGACAATCGCCCCACTGATCGAGGTAAAACCGCCGATGATCAGCACCGGCAATGCCTTGAGTACCACCAGCGACAGCGAAAACTGCACCCCCAGCCGCGCGCCCCAGAGCAGGCCGGCCACCAGACCGACAAACCCGGCCACCGCCCACACCAGCACCCACACCCGTTGGAGGCGGATGCCCATGGCCAACGCCGCCAGCGGGTCATCGGCCACGGCACGCAACGACAAACCGATACGGGTCTTGTTGAACAGCAGCGACAGCGCCAACACCAGCAGCGCAGCGGTCACGGCGGCAAAAATGTCGAACTGCGACAACAGCATGCCGCCCAGTTCCAGTGGCTCGTCACTGATGCCCAGTTCCAGGCCATGCACCTGGGCGCCCCACAGCGCCTGGGCGCCCCCTTCGATCACGTAGGACAAGCCGAGGGTGGCCATGAACAAGGTGATTGGCGAGCGGTTGACCAGCGGACGCAATACCACCCGCTCCACCGCCAACGCCAGCAGCACCATCGCCGCCAGGCTAATGACAAACGCCAGCCAGAACGGCACCCCGCGCTCCAAGAGGCTGACAAAGGTCAGCGCCGAAAACAGCACCATCGCCCCCTGGGCGAAGTTGAAGACGCCGGAGGCCTTGTAGATCAGGACAAAACCGATGGCCACCAGGGCGTACATCACCCCGGCCAGCAGCCCACCGATCAACACCTCTAAGAAAAATTCCATGGGCCTTCCTGTTTTGCGGGCAAAGGGTTCCTGGCCACCAGGCGGCTGGCGGCTGGCGGCGCTATCGACCAAGGGGTTAGTGGCGCATGCCGAGGTAGGCGGCGATCACCTCGGGGTTTTGTCGCACTTCTTCGGGTGGGCCGTCGCCGATCTTGCGGCCGTAGTCGAGCACCACCACGTGATCGCAAATGCCCATGACCACGCCGATGTCGTGCTCGATCAACACCACCGTAGTGCCCAACTCACGGTTGATGTCGACGATGAAGCGGCTCATCTGCTGCTTCTCTTCGGCGTTCATCCCGGCCATCGGTTCGTCCAGCAACAGCAAACGCGGTTCGGCGGCCAGGGCACGGGCGAGTTCCACCCGTTTCTGCAAGCCATAGGGCAGCTTGCCGACAAGGGTGTCGCGCCAGGGCTGGATGTGCAGAAAGTCGATTATCCGCTCGGCGGCCTCACGTTGGCGGTCGTCCTCGCCAGCGGCGCGGCCGATGCGCAGAGCCTGCTCGATCCAGCTGCTGCGACG
The DNA here is from genome assembly GCF_001655615.1 of Pseudomonas sp. GR 6-02. Lineage (GTDB taxonomy): Bacteria > Pseudomonadota > Gammaproteobacteria > Pseudomonadales > Pseudomonadaceae > Aquipseudomonas. Next base: position 3,035,665 of record NZ_CP011567.1, on the reverse strand, counting down.
CTTGAGGGTGCGTCCGGTGAGCACGTTGTCGAGCACACTCATGCCTTTGAACAAGGCGATGTTCTGAAAGGTGCGGGCAATGCCGCGCACCGCCGCATCATGCGGGCTCATGCGCCGGCGCCCTTCTCCGGCAAAGCGAATGCGCCCCTGCTGGGCCTGGTACACGCCGTTGATCACATTCAGCAGTGAGCTTTTACCCGCGCCATTGGGGCCGATCAAGGCGCAAATCTCGCCGGCGGCCACGGCAAAGCTGATGTCGGTCACCGCCTTGACGCCCTTGAACGACAAGCCAATATTTTCCAGCTCCAGCAGATGTTCAACCTTTGTCGCCTGTGTCTGTGCCATGAGTCATGTCCTTGTCAGGCCGGTTGCGTGCTGTCTTCGATCCAGCCGTTGACCAACGGGGCTGGCCAGCGCGCGGGCCGGTGCCACTGTGCCGGGTCAGGCCAGGTGCGTACTTCAATCGCCAAGGCCTGGAAAAACGCCTGGGTGTGTGGCGCCAGCGCCTCGCCCACCACCAACGGCGCGCGGGTGCGGGAAAAGCCGAGGATGTCGCGCAACGGCCGGCGGATCAGCCAGTACCCCAGATGCCGTTGCAGCGCACCGGGGTGCGCCACCAGCGCCCAGTCCACCAGACGCCGACGCCAGCTGCCTGGCTCCGGCAAGCGGGCCAGGACCTGGGCATGCAGGCGCTCGTAGGTTTCCCGGGTGCCGGCCACCAGCGTCGGGCCCAACTCGCGACGGTCCTGGTCGCGAGTCGCCAGGTTCTCCGGAAAATTCAGTCGAAAGCCGGCAATCAACCAAGGCGCCAGCAAGTAACGCGCTTGACTACCCGCGGCAAACGCTCGCGCCGCCAGGGCTTCTTCCTGCCGCCCCAGCTGCTCGCTGTGCACCAGGCGCCGGCCTTCCTTTAGCAACTCGGCGTGGCTAATGCGCTGCTGCTCGATGCGCTGCCCCGCACCCAAACGGTAGAAGGTAAAAGCTGTGCGCTCGGCTCGGGCCTCGGGTTCCAGCCGGTGATCGCTGCCCAGCAGCAGTTGTGCGAACGCCAGGGTGTCACCGGTCTGACTCACCTCAGCCATGCCGCGGCCGTCGGCGTAAATCAGCAGCCTGGGCGCCAGTCCGGCGGCGCGCAGGCGCTGAATCTCCTCATGGCCTTCGGCGAACACCCATTCACTGTGCAGCTCACGCAACAGCGGCACCTGTGCAGCCGCTGCCTCCAGCGGATCCAACAGCGCGGCCACCCCGCCCAACCACTGTGCCGCCAGTACAGCAATCAACGCCTCCGGCCGCGGGCGGCTGACAATCACCAAGCTCGCGCCAGGCACAAAACCACGCACCTGCAAGGCCATTGCCAGGTGTTCAACCTCAGCGGCCAGTTGGCGCCAGGTTCGCACCTGCCACACCCCCAGGCGCTTATGTCGCAGGGCAATGCCCGTCCCTTGCTGACGTGCCTGCTGTTGCAGCCACTGCGGCAAGGTGTCGGATTGCGTGTTATCAGTGAATGTCGCCATGACCTTTCCCGTCCTTTAGGCGAGCGCCGCAGCCTTGGCCGCGACCGCCTCGCGCTCCAGCTCACGCACCAACGGCAACACCTTGCGGCCGAAGTACTCCACTTCTTCATGAAAGTGCAGGAAGCCAGTGAGCACCAGGTCCACGCCCACCGCCTTGAGGGCGACGATGCGTTCGGCAATCTGCTGCGGCGTACCGATCAGGTTGGTCTTGAAGCCATCGTTGTACTGCACCAGGTCTTCGAAGGTGGACTTGGCCCAGTTGCCTTCGCCTTCAGGGCTGGAGGCGCCGGCGTTCTTCGCCTCGCTGCCGAAACCGTTGACGGCCTCCGGATCGGCCTTGGCGATAATTTCCTGCAATACCGCTCGGGCTTCAGCCTCGGTTTTGCGGGCAATGACAAAGGCGTTCACCCCAACTTTCACTGAGTGGCCATTGATCGCGGCCTTGGCCCGAATGTCGTCGACCTGGGCCTTGATGCCTTCGACGCTGTTGCCGTTGGTGAAGTACCAATCGGAAACCCGCGAAGCCATGTCCCGCGCCGCGCGCGAGCTGCCACCCTGGAAGATTTCCGGGTGCGGTTGCTGCAGTGGCTTGGGTTTGAGGGTGTAGTCATGGAAGCGGTAGAAATCGCCATGAAAACTGAAGTTGTCCTGGGTCCAAATGCCCTTGAGCGCCTGGATGAATTCTTCCGAGCGACGATAGCGCTCATCGTGGTCCAGCCACGGCTCGCCAATGGCCCGGAACTCGCCCTTGAACCAACCCGACACGATATTCACCGCGACCCGACCGTTGGTGAACTGGTCGATGGTGGCCAGCTGTTTGGCCGCCAGTACCGGACTCCAGGGCCCAGGCAGGATGGCGGCGATCACCTTGAGCTTCTCGGTGGCGGCCAACAGCGCGTGGCTTATGGTCACCGACTCGTGCTGGTTTTCGGCGCCATAACCGGCGGTAAAGCGGATCTGTGACAAGGCGTATTCGAAGCCGGCCTTTTCGGCGATTTGCGCCAGCTTGCGGTTGTAATCGATGTCCCAGCTGGTGCGCTGTTCGATCTTGCTGACCACAAGGCCACCGCTGACGTTGGGAACCCAATAGGCAAACTTGATGTTGTCCTGGCTCATTGTACGTACTCCATTGACTCGTTGAAATGAGGGTTGACCCGGGACGTCAGGCAGCGCTGGCATCCCGGTGAACTTTCGGATTGAGGCTCAGGACCGCCGACTCGACAGCGCGCTCGATGCGTTCGAGCAACTGCGGACTGGTGATCTGGTAGTCGGTGAAATCGGCTTCGGCGGCATACACACCGATGGGCAAGCTCAGGGCCTGGAAGAAACCAAACAGCGGGCGCAACTGGTGATCAATGATCAGGGCGTGGCGGTCCGAGCCACCGGTGGCGGCCAGTAACACCGGCACGTTGTTCAACGCCTGGTGATGGACGAAATCGAACAGGTGCTTGAACAGTCCGGTGTACGAGGCGCGGTACACCGGGCTGGCAGCAATCAGCAGGTCGGCCGTTTCAATGGCCTGCAGATCGGCCTCTACCGCAGCGGGCAAGTCTTCACGGCACAGCACCCCGGCAAACTGCGGGCCGACCTCGGACAACTCGATCAGGTGCAGCGCGATCGGCAGCTGTTGCGCAAGACCGGCGACCAGAGCCTTGAGCAGCACCAGGGTGCGCGTAGGCCGCTGCACGCTCCCGGATACCGCGACCACTTTCAGTGTGTTGCTCATTGCCCGTCCTCATGGTGGCAGAGGCCACCGCGGCACCTGCACAAGGACTAGAGCAGCAACCGTGCCACCTCTATAATTCAATATAAATCAACAAGTTATAAAGTTTTTCGCAAAACGCCGCAGTGTCGTCCACCGGGCAGGCTGTTGATCAACTGTTGCGCTCACAACAGCTGCCTCTCTGCCCATGCCGTGCAGCGCGCCCAGGCCGCTGTTGCCGGGCAGTCAGCGCTTCAGCAAGTTGCCCGGCAGACGACAGCAACCACCCTGGCGAACAGCCCTGCGCGCCCGATTAAACGGCTTTTGCAGTGCCAGGCACGACCTGTGCACTGGCAGTAGTACGCAACAGATCGACTGCACTGTTGCTTCTCTTGCCTTCCATAAGGAGCTGCACCATGACTGTCCAGCAACAGCACCTGCCACACCCCCTCTCCAGCGGTACCGACTACCAGGCCCTGGCCGAGCGCTTCCGGCCGATCTTTGCACGCATCGCCGCCGGCGCACTGGAGCGCGAGCAAACTCGCAGCCTGCCCTTTGAACAAGTGAAGTGGCTGAAGGAAGCCGGCTTTGGCGCCGTGCGCGTGCCGGTGCAGTACGGTGGCGCCGGCGCTTCCCTGCCCCAGTTGTTTGAGTTGCTGATCGAACTGGCCGAAGCCGATTCCAATCTGCCGCAGGCGTTGCGCGGTCACTTTGCCTTTGTCGAAGACCGCCTCAACGCCCATGCCGATGCGCCCCAGGACACCTGGTTCAAGCGTTTTGTCGACGGCGATCTGGTGGGCAACGCCTGGACCGAAGTCGGCAGCATCAAGATCGGCCAGGTTGGCACCCGTGTCTCGCGTCTGGGTGAACAATGGGTGGTCAACGGCACCAAGTACTACAGCACCGGCAGTATCTTCGCCGACTGGATCGACCTCTATGCCCAGCGCGATGACAACGGCGCCGATGTGATTGCCGCCGTTCGCGTGCAGCAACCGGGTATTGTGCAGAGCGACGACTGGGATGGCTTTGGTCAGCGCACCACCGGCAGCGGCACCTCGGTATTCGAGAACGCCGTGGTGGAGCCCGAAAACCTGCTGGACTTCACCACCCGCTTCAAATACCAGACGGCCTTCTATCAACTGGTGCTGTTGGCGGTCCAGACCGGTGCCGGCCGTGCCGCGGTGCGCGACATCACGGAAGAAGTACGCAAGCGCACGCGCATCTTCAGCACCGGCAACGCCAGCCACGTCAGCCAGGATGTCCAGGTGCAGCAAGTGGTGGGCAAGGCTTCAGCGCAGGTCTATGCCGCACACGCCACCACCCTGCGCGCCGCGGCTGCCTTGCAGGTGGCCTACGAAAGCCGCTTCGCCCATAACGACGAAGCCGAACGCGATGCCAACATCGCCGCCGAACTGGAATCCGCCCAGGCCCAAGTGGTGATCGCCGACCTGGTGCTACGCGCCACCAGCGACCTGTTCAACGCCCTCAGCGCCTCGGCCACCAGCACCGGCAAAGCCCTCGATCGTCACTGGCGCAACGCTCGCACCGCGGCCTCGCACAACCCGCTGATCTACAAGGAACGCATCATCGGCGACTGGGAAATCAACGGCACCGAACCGCCCTACGTCTGGCAGATCGGTGGAGGATCGAAGTAAGTCGACATCACGCGGGTGCCAGATACCCCGGCACCTGATCGGCCAGCGACGAAGCACGGACCAGCAACGCGCCTGGCCCCTGGCTCGTCGCTACGCCCAGGAGTCAACGTCCCTGGGCGCGGCTCTGGATACGCTCGATACCGCCATGCAGCAAGCTGACCTGCCCACCCAGTGCCTGGGCGATGCCCAGCAGATCGGTCGCCACGGCCGGTGACACCTCGTGTTGCGGGTCACCAAAAATCTGCCACACCTCGCCCTGCTCCACGATCCGCCCACGGTCCAGCACCAGGCACGAGCGACCTGAGATAAGCTGACGACTGACCTGTCTGTAGCTCAAATCTGCAACTGTCGCCTTTGCAGGATCCACAGACTCTACTGCTGACGCACATCGCCTCACTTCCAGCGTTATCGAGCTTGCTCAGTGTGCACCAGCAGAACGCACTACAACGTGTAGGAAATACCGACTTGCACGGTTCGTGGCGCACCCGGATAAGCGTAAACATTGCCGAACGCGCCTTCTTCATAATCGCGATCAAACAGGTTTTTCACGTCAAGATTGAGCCGCACCTTGTCATTGATCTTGTAGAAGCCAAGCAAGTCGACAACGGTGTAGCTGCCCATCGAAAACGCAGTGTTAGCGGTTTGTCCGGCGCGCTCGTCGACGTACTTGAATCCGGTGCCCAAGCCCAATCCCTTGAGGGTGCCGTCCTGGAACTCGTACATATTCAGCAGGCTGAAGCTGTTTTTCGGGATGTTCAGCAGCCGCGTGCCAGAGCGCAGTACGTTGTCTTTGGTCACTTCGGCATCGACATAGGCGTAGCCGCCAATCACGCGCCATTCGGGAGTGAGGTTGCCGGCAACGTTGATGTCGAAACCACGGCTTCGCACTTCACCGGCAGCAACGCTGAAGGTGGAATCGACAGGGTCGGTGGTCAGCACGTTACGCTTCTCGATCTGATAGATCGCCGCATCGACACTCAACCGCTGATCCAGTGCTTCCCACTTGATACCCATTTCGTACGACTTGCCCTTCTCCGGCGCAAACCCTCCCCCGAGGCGGCTAGCGCCGGTGTTGGGCTTGAACGAGCGCGCGGTGTCGGCATAAACCGCTAATGTCTCGGTCAAATCGTAGGTCACGCCGATGCGCGGAGTTACTGCGTTGTCACTCGCCTGCCAACTCTTGCCGCCCGGGACAAAGGTTTCGTAGTCATGTTCGAAGCGTTCGAGACGCGCCCCTGCCAGCACCTTCAGTTTGTCGGTCAGTGCCAATTGATCCTGCACAAACGCGGCATAAGTTTTGAGGTTTTCCTTGTCGTGGGTCGGCGTGCGAGTCAGTGCTGGACGCGACTGGCCGTACACCGGATCGAAGATGTCGATCGGATACGCATCGACAGCACCGCTGGAGCGTTGAATGATCGACTTGTAGTCATAATCTTCGTACTCGATACCGGTGAGCAAAGTGTGCTGCAAACCAGCGGTATCGAAATGGCCGGTCAGATTGAGCTGGGTATCCTTGTCGGTCCACTCCAGCTTGCGATAGTTGAAGTTGCGCCCCAAGGTGCGGCCGTCAGCGGCAATACCGTTGGCCTCGACTGCGTTGCCCTTGAGCGAACCATCGAGCCACTGGAAGCCACCACCCAGCGTCCAGTCGTCATTGAGCATGTGCTCGAAACGCAGCTGCGCCATGTTGTTGTCGTTATGCAGTTTGCCAGCGTCTTTTTCGCCGAAAAAACTGTCGCGAGAGGCGGTACCTGTCTGCCTCGGGTAACGTGTAACGCCTCGATCCAAAGGTGCGTTGTTACGCATGAAGTCGCCTTCGAAAATCAGCTTGGTCGCGTCGGTTGCCTGCCACGTGAGCACCGGAGTGATACCGTAGCGCTCGGTTTCGACGTGATCGCGGAAGGTGTCGCCGCCCTCGCCCACTACGTTCAGTCGATAGGCCAGGCGCCCTTCTTCGTCGAGCGGGCCGGAGGCATCCAGCGTGCCACGCTTCATGCCCTGATCGTTCAGTTGACTGCCCAAGGTGACGGTGCGCTCGGGCAACGGCTGTTTGGAAACCACGTTGAACGTGCCGCCAGGATCACCCCGACCGTAGAGCATGGTTGCCGGACCGCGTAGCACTTCGAGTCGCTCGATAGTGTTGGCATCCGGCATGTTCGGATAACCGCGGTTGATCGGAAAACCGTTGCGATAAAACTCGCCAGTGGTGAAGCCACGAACGGTAAACGTGGTCAGACCCTGTCCACCAAAATTGTTCGCCCGCCCCACACCCCCGGCGTAGTCCAGCGCGTCCTGCAAACGGGTGGCTCCCAGATCCTCGACCGCATCTTTCGAGACCACACTGATCGATTGCGGGGTTTCGTGGATCGACGTGTCGGTGCGTGTGGCGCTGGCCGAGCGCGTAGCCAGATAACCCTGCACCGGGCCGTCCGCCCTTTCGTAATTCGCAGTACCGATAACATCGGTTGCGTCCAGCTCAAGCGTTGAGGGTGACACCTCCGTTTGTTCAGCCCATGAGGTAGACGACAATGCTTGCAGCACACAAATGGAAAGCAGGGTTCGACGCATGAAGAGAAAAACCTTTACGAATAGGCCAATGCAGGGAGTGAAACCGCCAAAAACTGCGGCGCATGCTATACAAAACCATTCGTAATTAACACTGATTCCCATTAACAAAAACAATCTTCGATAAAGTCATCACTTCATTCAAGCAATGGCCATTGCAGCATCATCCGCGCCACGGCCGAGATCATCCAGCGCTGCCGACCTTGGCGGTGTAGCCGATGACGCCGAGTATGCTCCGGAAGTGGTTTGATAATGCCCCGAAGTTTGCCGGCATTCCCAAGGCTGATTTTCAAATGCGCGTACGGACGAAGGCCGCGACGGATAAGGAAGAATCGACACGCAACATTCGTGCTGCACGCGATCAACTTGGGCACACCACCGTAGGCATGACAGAGAAGTACATTCGAATGCGTAAAGGGATGAAAGTCACGCCCACAAAATGACCAGTGGTAGCGAATTGCGGAGCAGAGATAGATTTTTGCGGTGGTACTCGATGCTCTGCCCCGCCGCGTCGGTAAAACAGATCATCAGGCCGCGCTCGTCGTATTCCCAAGCACTGGTTTTGCCGGAGCAGTCGGTATATTTCACGAGTTGGCCAGCGTCGTTGTATTCGAGCTCTTTCTCGTTGCCGTTTGCATCCTTAATAACGATCACCAACCTGCCGTTCGTCTTCAACCAGGTGATGGTGCTCGGCGACCTGCCGATCCGTGCCGCGAAGGCGCTCTTGTACAGGTAGTCGAATACGCTTAGGAGCTCTCCTTTTCAGCGGCTTCTCAATGAATCCTTTCAAGATTTCAGTGATTGAAATTTCAGTAAGCTGGCAGGCCTTCCACTAACAAGATCCCGCGGGTTTCCGACCCCGTGTCCTTTGCAAGTCCCCAGGGGCCCCGCCGGTTTTCTGCCTAGTCGGACAGGTCTGACAGTTCAAGCAGTGACATAGGAGGGCGTGGCCTGTTCATGGGCTACCTAATACTTGAAATACTGGCGCGTTGTAGGTATTGGTCGAGATCAACTCAACGCAAGGAGCGAGACAGTGATCAAAATTCGAGAGGCGACCATTGAGGACATCCACACACTTAGTGATATCGGTATAGAGACGTATCGAGACCACTTCTCCGACATATGGACCCCCTCAGGCATGCAGCATTTCTTGAGTGAAGACTTTTCAGTCCTGGCGCTTCAGGAATCGATAGGGGCACCCGCACGTCACTGTTGGCTCATAGCACTCGATGAAGACGACAGAGCGGTAGGGTTCTCAAAGGTTAACTGGTCGAAGCCGATGCCTATTTCCGGCAAGGCCGGTGCGGAGCTCCAAAAAATTTACTTCCTCAAGACCCAAGCAGGCAAAGGCTACGGGAAACAGCTTCTGCAATTCATCCGTCAACTGGCCGAAGATCGTAAAGAGCATTTCATTTGGCTCGACGTACTCAAAACCAACGCCAGTGCGAGGCGTTTCTACGAGGGCTTCGGCTTCGAAGTACTAGGTGAGATCCCATTTAGCACCGACAAGACCGAGATCGGAATGGTTGTGATGTGCTGCGACATTTCCCGGTAGGCACGCTCGATCGACTCCCAGTTGCTTGGTTGTCATATTTCGTTACCTGTTAAGCCTAAAGCAGGGATTGAACTAGCGGCGTGTTGCCGATATTGGTGTTGACCCAACTCAAAGCAAGGAAAGCAACATGTCAGACTTCTCTAAGTACACTTTAAACGCGTCGTAGTATCAGAATGAGGATCCAGCCCTCTAGAAACGATCGAACCTCTGCACGTTCGCCAGTACCTAACCTGGCGCAAATCAGCGCCGGTCCGAGCGAACCGTGAAAAGCCCCTCCTCAGGGCGATCTGGAACTACGCGCGGGACAAAGGCTACACATCGCTGGCCAATCCTTGTGCCGGCATCAAGGGCAATAAAGAAACTGGACAAGACACGTACGCCGAGGGGCAAATTTGGATTCTGCAGGGGAAAACAAAGGCGAAGCGCCGGATTGAAGTCACTGGCGAGCTGAAGTTTTGATTGATCGAATCATGCCCCGAAAGTCAGAAGGTCCGCTCGACACGGCTGATCGTTACAGAGGATGGCACACCAATGACGGTGGCGATGTTGCGGAGAAGGTTTGATTTGACCAGAGAAGCGGCCGGCGTCCAGAAATCTGAATTTCAGATGCGGGATTTACGCGCCAAAGCAGGTACAGATAAAGCCGAATCCATCGGTGACATCTTACAGGCGAGAGATCAACTTGGGCATACGACGGTGGTGATGACGGAGCAATACATCCGTCATCGCCTTGGCAAGAAAGTCACTCCTACCAAGTGAATTGCGGAGCAACTCCAAAATAGCGGACCAGAAACAAACAAGGGTTTGCATTAGCTTTCGCCCGCAAACCCTTGATTTTAGATGGTGCCCGAAGCCGGAATCGAACCGGCACGCCCTTACGAGCGGGGGATTTTAAGTCCCATGCGTCTACCAGTTTCGCCATTCGGGCGGTAGCGCGGTAAGCAGTCTGAAGACTGTCCAAATAACGATCTGGCAGTTCTGACGCTTGTGCAACAGAGGGGGAAATATATACATCCCGCCCCGGTGAAGCAAGTTCGCAAATCCCCTTTTCAAGACTAAATCTTGCAGGACTGCGAAAATAAAAAAGCTCCGTAGATCATGGATCTACGGAGCTCGTTTAAAGTGGAGGCCGAAGTCGGAATCGAACCGGCGTAGGTGGATTTGCAATCCACTGCATAACCATTTTGCTATTCGGCCTCAAACATCTGATGTTCAGTAGCGCAACATCAAACGTGTAAACTCGTACCTGGAAACAAGATTCTAATCTAGCTTCCAACCCTTTGAAATCTAAGGGGTTTTCGTGTTCCTGAATCAGGAATGGACGCAATTCTGGACTGGTTCGAAAGGCATGTCAAGAACTGGAAGAAAATAATTCCAGATGCGCTAACGCCACTACCCGGTTGCTTTCGAGACTAACACTTCAGCGCCACAGAAAGCGCTACCCACCGCAAGATGCGCGCTGCAACCGCTGCCGATACTCGCTGGGTGTCTCATGCATTTCATGGCGAAAGTGCCGATTGAAATTCGACAAGTTGGCGTACCCCACCTCAAAACAGATATCGGCAACGCTGAAACTGCTTTGCGCCAGCAAACGGCAGGCGCGCTGGACTCGTAGTTTGCGCGTCAGGTCGACGAAGGTATGGCCGGTGGCGCGCTTGAAGAATTTGGAGAAGGCCGGCTCGTTCATGTCCAGCCGCTGGGCGATGACCGACATCCGCAACTCGTCAGCGAGGTCGTTCAGGATGTAGTCGAAGACAATGCTCATGCGCTGGGCCGTCAATGCGTCGAGCATGGGCGCGTATTGCAGGCTGGCAAGCGTCTGTCTCTCGCTGTCAGGGGCCGATGCCAGCAGTTGCAGCAACGACAGGAACAGGCACAGTCGCTGCAAGCCGTGGCACTGGCCGATCTCTTCCATCAGTCGAGCTGCTTTTTTGCGGGTGTTGCCATGAAATTCGATGCCCTGCGCCGCCTGGCGAAACAGGCTTTGTAACTCGCTGAGCTCCGGAACCTTGTCGCGCAGTTGCATCAGCATCTGGCCATCGAACTGCAACACGACGTCACGACCGGTAATCACCTCGCCTTTGCCCAAATCGCTGATCCAGTCATGAGGCAGGCCCGGGCCGATGAGGGCGACATGGCCGGCTTCGAATACGCCGATGTAGTCACCAGCCAGTAGCCGACCGCTGCCTTCGCGGATCAGGTGGATCTCGAATTCCGGATGATGGTTCCAGCGCGCCAGGTCGAAGGGATAGTCGTGCTCATACCAACGAAAGCTGTGCTGGGGCTCGTTGAGGATGACTTCAAGCGCTGGCGGCTTGTCTGCGGTTACGTGATGGTTCATCACCCTGGCGATTCCGTTTTTGTTGGTTTTATCAAGATACCGCGAAGCCTAGGACGGGGCGAAGTCTCGGGACGCTGACATGAGACTCGCACTAACGACGCCCGGCGCCTAGCACGTTACATGGCGCCCACTGATACTTTTTTTCCACGGTCAAAAAAGTATCAGCGGCGCGTATGCCATTCATTTGTTCGCTGCTTGGGTAGCTGCAATTCTGTGTTCATCCCGGTGCGGCTATGCCCCGCCTCGTGGATTACAACAACAATAAAGCTTCTGCCGCCCAAGGCGCAGAGCGGAGATCACGATGAAGATCATTCCAAGCGCACTTTTTCTGTCCGCCGGGCTGTGCTCTGCCCTGCTCTGCCAGGCGGGTGAAACGGTGACCATCGCCACCGTGAACAACAGCGACATGATCCGCATGCAGCGACTGTCCAAAACATTCGAACAGCTGCACCCCGACGTGAAGCTCAACTGGGTGGTGCTTGAAGAGAACGTGTTGCGTCAGCGCCTGACCACCGACATAGCCACTCAGGGCGGCCAGTTCGACGTGCTCACCATCGGCACTTACGAAACACCGTTGTGGGGCGCCAAGCATTGGCTGGAGCCAATAAAGGACCTGCCCGCCAGCTATGACCTCGAAGATATTTTCCCTGCGGTTCGCCAAGGGTTATCGGTCAACGACACGCTCTACGCCCTGCCGTTCTATGGCGAAAGTACCGTCACCTATTACCGAACCGACCTGTTCAAGAACGCCGGCCTGAGCATGCCCGAGCACCCGACCTGGACGCAGCTCGGCGAGTTCGCCGGCAAGCTGCACCAGCCGGATAAAGAACAGTATGGGATGTGCTTGCGCGGCAAGGCCGGTTGGGGTGAGAACATGGCGCTGCTGACGACCATGTCCAACGCCTTTGGCGCGCGCTGGTTCAATGAGCAGTGGCAGCCGCAACTCACCGGGCCGCAATGGACTGCCGCCGCCAACTTCTACGTCAACACCCTCAAGCAGTACGGCCCACCGGGTGTGTCGAGCAATGGCTTCAACGAGACGCTCGCCCTGTTCAACAGTGGCAAATGCGCAATCTGGGTCGATGCCAGCGTCGCCGGCTCGTTCATCACCGACACAACGCAAAGCAAGGTGGCCAATGATGTTGGTTTCGTCGCCGCGCCAACAGAAGTCACCGACAAGGGTTCGTCCTGGCTCTATGCCTGGTCACTGGCCATTCCGGCGACATCCAAACACAAGGAAGCCGCCAAAGCCTTTGTGACCTGGGCCACCTCCAGGGAATACATCCAACTGGTTGCCAAGACGGATGGCATCAGCAACGTACCACCGGGCACCCGCATGTCGACCTACAGCGACGCCTATTTGCAGGCTGCGCCCTTCGCCGGTGTCACGCTGAAAATGATGCAGAACGCCGACCCGGCGCACCCATCAGTCCAGCCCGTGCCCTACGTCGGTATTCAGTACGTGACCATTCCCGAATTCCAGGCGATTGGCACGTCGGTCGGCAAGCTGGTATCCGCGGCGCTCACCGGGCAGATGCCGGTGGAACAGGCCCTGGCCTCCGCGCAGCAAAGCACCGAACGCGAGATGAAGCGCGCCGGTTATCCCAAGTAGCAACGGCTAGGCGCAATCACTGCGGGGTCTTCGCAGACTAACGACTGGTTTTGATGCCCTCGATTGGGCAACTCTTTAGCTCTTACGATTGGATGGGAACAATGAAACGTCTAGAAGGAAAAAGCGCCCTGATTACCGGTTCCGCCAGAGGAATAGGCAGGACGTTCGCGCAAGCCTATATCCGCGAAGGCGCTACGGTCGCGATCGCCGACATCAACCTGGAGCGCGCCCAAGCCACGGCAACCGAGTTGGGGCCCAATGCTTATGCAGTCGAGATGGATGTGACCGATCAGCAATCCATCGACGCTGCCATCGCCACGGTGATCGCCACCACAGGCAAGCTCGACATCCTGATCAACAACGCGGCGCTGTTTGATCTCGCGCCGATCACAGAGATTTCTCGCGACAGCTACGAACGGCTGTTCTCGATCAACGTTTCCGGCACCCTGTTCACACTGCAGTCCGCGGCCAAGCAGATGATCCGCCAGGGCCATGGTGGCAAGATCATCAATATGGCCAGCCAGGCCGGGCGGCGCGGTGAAGCGCTGGTCGCGGTGTATTGCGCGACCAAGGCGGCGGTGATCAGCCTCACGCAATCGGCCGGTCTCAATCTCATTCCCCATCGCATCAACGTGAACGCCATCGCGCCGGGGGTGGTGGACGGCGAGCATTGGGACGGCGTCGACGCGCTGTTCGCCCGGTATGAAAACCGCCCGCTCGGGGAAAAGAAAAAACTGGCGGGACAGGAAGTGCCGTACGGGCGCATGGGCACGGCGGATGACCTTGTCGGCATGGCGATCTTCCTGGCATCGGCCGAAAGCGATTACATCGTGGCGCAAACCTATAACGTCGATGGCGGCAACTGGATGAGCTGACTGGCCCTGATATCAGGGCCAGCCAATGCCTCAAAGGCGAAACCGATCCACCGACTGCGAGAGCTGTCCGGCCAGGCTGGACAGTTCATCGGTGGTCGAGGCGGTCTGGTTGATCACCTTGCTGTTGCCTTCGGACATGCCGGCAATCATTTCCACCTGATGTGCGATTTCGTTACTGGCCAGGCTCTGTTCGCCGATCGTGCGGCTGATGTCATTGACCAGCTCCGTGGTGTTGAGCGTGGCCTGGAGTATTTCGCGGATGGCGCGCTCGACGTCGGCAGTCACCGCCATGCCCTTGTCGACCTGCGCGACGCCCGCCTCCATGCTGCTGACCGCCTCGCGGGTGCTTTGCTGGATACGCGCGACCATGGTGGCGATTTCCTGGGTGGAGGCGCTGGTGCGGCCCGCCAGGCTACGCACTTCATCGGCGACGACAGCGAAACCACGGCCCTGCTCACCGGCACGGGCGGCCTCGATGGCGGCGTTAAGCGCCAACAGGTTGGTTTGATCGGCGATGCCCTTGATCACCTGAATGATGCTGAAAATCCCCTCGGACTCCTTGTCCAGGGTGCGGATCACCTGGGCCGACTGCTGCGCCGAACGGGCAATCCCGTCCATGTCGCTGACCACTTGATGAATCACCCGACCGCCGTCCTTGGCCAGTTCCTCGGCCTGGTTGGCCATGTTCAGAGCACGCTCGGCATGCCGGGTGATTTCCTCGATGCTCGCAGTCATTTCGCTGGCCGCCGCGGCCATGGTGCTGGCGGCAACGCTTTGCTGCTGGCTGCTGCCCGCGACCTGATGGCAACCGCTGCTCAACCGCTGGCTCATGCCACTTACGCCGTGGGCGTTGCTGCGAACCACTTCGATCATGCCGCGCAGGTCACGCTGCATGGTTGCCAGGCTGCGAATCAAGGTGCTGGCTTCATCCTTGCGGGTGGGCTCGACGATAGGCTCGCTCAGGTTGCCATGGGCGATGCTGTCGGCAATCCGGCTGGCGATCTGCAACGGCCCCATGATGCTCAGGATGACCGAGCGTCCCAGGGCGAGCAGCAGCAACAAGCTGGCAATGAGTACGACACCGAGGGTGAAGTTGGCACTGCTGATGGTTTGCCGAGTGCCCGCGCTTGTCTGTTGAGTGTTGGTTTCGATCAGCTCACTGAGGGTGGCCATCTGGCTTTCCAGTTGGCTGAACGCGTTATTGAACGTACCCAGTTGCTGTTGTGCGGAATCAGGATTATCCAGCGCCAGCCCGACAATGCGCTCGGCGGCACTGATGTACGTATCGAGGCTTGGCTTGATCTTGTCCAGCGCGGCCTTGAGGGTGTCGTTGACCGGCAGCTTGAGGTTGTCACCGAGCATCTCGCGAAAATGCGCGGCATGCTCATTGAGTGAACTGCGCACCTCGGCCTTGCTGCTGGGGCTCTTGCCCAACCCTACCAGCATCGCCGACAGCACATCGGCGCGCAGTGCATCGTGCATCATGTCGGCTTCGAGGTGGTTGCGCAGCGCGGTCATACTGACCTCGTTGTCACTCACCGCTTCAGCCATCCGAGTGTTACCCACATAGCTGACCAGACTCACGATCAGGGCGGTGAGCAAGCCAGTGCCGATCAACAAGATCAAACGTAATTTTATGGACACTCGATGGTTCCCCTGTCGGCAGGTGCGTGGTCGGCTAATTGCCTACTGCTGGGGTTATCGACTGTTCCAACCGGTTACTTAGGTTTATTTCCACGCCAGCCGATTTTTGCGACCTACGGTATGCGCGGGCTCAATGCCCGCGAATGTAGTGCTCAAGTTGCCGTATCAAATCGGCCTGCTCGACGATGGCTTCCTTGACCAGATCGCCGATCGACAGCAGCCCGATCAGTTCCCCGCCTTCCAGCACCGGCAGATGACGCAAATGACTGTCGGTCATGACCTCCATGCAGCGCTCGATGCTCTGCAAACTGTCGGCAGTCACCACCGGTGCGCTCATGATCTCGCGCACCGGCGTGCCGACCGAAGAACGCCCCTGTAGCACTACCTTGCGCGCATAGTCGCGCTCGCTGATGACGCCGACCACCTGCCCTTCTTCGATCACGGGCAGCGCGCCGACGTTCTTCTCGGCCATCATTTTCAGGGCGTCGAGCACCATCTGATCCGGTGCGATGCTGTGCACCTGCTGGTTTTGCACGATCTTCAGTTTCAGCAACTGTGCGGCTGTTTTCATCAACGTTCTCCGATACGGTCCAGGGCGACGGTCAAGCCGCCGCGACTTCCACGACGCCGGCGTTCAAGCGCACCGGCCACACCCGCAGGCGCTGTTCCGGGTACTCCAGGCAGCTGCCGTCTTCAAGACGGAAATGCTGCTTGTAGATCGGCGACGCCACCACCAGATCACCCTTGAGACTGCCGATCAGTCCGCGGCCAATGACGTTCGCGCCAGATTGCGGATCATGGTTGTCGATGGCGTAGAGGGTGCGGCCTTCGGCTTGTGGCAGGTAGAACAGCGCGACCTGGGCGCCGTCGAGCCAGACGACAACGCCGGAGTTGCTGACCAGATCCTGCTGGCTGCACACCGCCTGCCAGGCTTGGGCATTGGCTGCGGTGGCAAGGGCATCGACACGCTGGGTATTGGACTGGCTCATCAGGCATTCTCCTCGGTGACAGGGATAAGGTTGAGTTCGGCGGCCATGATCGGCCGGCGCTGACCGCGCTCCTGGACAAAATGAATGTCCGGGTCCGGGCGTTTATCGTTGACGAAGGTGCGGAAGCGCTTGAGTTTTTCCGGGTCTTTGAGGGCATTGGCCCATTCGCATTCGTAGCGGTTGACCACCAGTTGCATCTGCGACTCAAGTTCTGCGCCAAGCCCCAGGCTGTCGTTGATGATCACGTCCTTGAGGTAATCCAGCCCGCCCTCCAGGCTTTCGCGCCACACCGAGGTGCGCTGCAATTTATCGGCGGTGCGGATGTAGAACATCAAGAAACGGTCGATGTAACGGATCAGGGTTGCATCGTCCAGGTCGGTGGCGAACAACTCGGCGTGACGCGGACGCATGCCGCCGTTGCCGGCCACATAGAGGTTCCAGCCGTTCTCGGTAGCGATCACGCCCACGTCCTTGCTCTGCGCCTCGGCACATTCACGGGTGCAACCGGAGACGGCGAACTTGAGCTTGTGCGGCGAGCGCAGGCCTTTGTAGCGATCTTCGAGGGTCAGGGCCATTTTCACGCTGTCCTGCACGCCGTAACGGCACCAGGTGCTGCCCACGCAAGACTTCACGGTGCGGGTCGACTTGCCGTAGGCGTGCCCGGTTTCGAAACCGGCCTCGATCAGCTCGGACCAAATGTCCGGCAACTGATGCAACTGCGCGCCGAACAGGTCGATCCGCTGGCCGCCGGTGATCTTGGTGTAGAGGTCGTATTTCTTCGCCACCACGCCGATCGCGATCAGTTTGTCGGCAGTGATCTCACCGCCAGCAATGCGCGGCACGACCGAATAGGTGCCGTTTTTCTGCATGTTGGCCATGAAGGTATCGTTGGTGTCCTGCAACGGCACCAGCGAGGCGTCCATGATCGGCTGGTTCCAGCACGAGGCGAGGATCGAGCCCACTGCCGGTTTGCACACGTCGCAACCGGTGTGTCCACGGCCGTGCTTGGCCAGCAGTTCTTCGAAAGTGATCACCCCTTCTACCCGCACCAGCGCATAAAGCTCTTGGCGGGTGTAGGCGAAGTGTTCGCACAGGCTCTTGTCGACGCTGACGCCACGGGCAATCAGTTCATGCTCGAAGACTTGCTTGAGCAGCCCAGCGCAACCGCCGCAACCGGTGCACGCCTTGGTCTGCGACTTGAGCAGGCCCAGGTCGGTGCAGCCGCCATCGATGGCCGAGCAGATCGAGCCCTTGGTGACGTTATGGCACGAGCACACCGTTGCCGACTCGGGCAACGCGCCCGGGCCCAGGGTTGGCGCGCCGGTGGAGGACGGCAGAATCAGGCTGGCCGGTTCCGACGGCAAGGCAATGCCGTTCTGCATGTATTGCAGCAAGGTGTCGTAATAGCTGTTGTCGCCGACCAACACTGCGCCAAGTACACGCTTGCTGTCGGCATCCACCACCAGGCGGCGATAGCTGGCCGTCGCTTCATCGATGAACTGATAACTGCGCGCGCCCGGTGTCTGGGCATGGGCATCGCCGATGGAGCCGACGTCAACACCGAGCAGTTTGAGCTTGGTCGACATATCGGCGCCCTGGAACGGCTCGGCGGCTTGATTACACAGCAGCGACGCGACGCCACGGGCCATCTGATAACCGGGGGCGACCAGGCCGAAGAGGCTGCCATTCCAGGCGGCACACTCGCCGATGGCGTAGATGTTCGGGTCGCTGGTCAGGCACTGGTCGTCGATCACCACGCCGCCGCGAGGACCAATGTCCAGCGCGCATTGGCGGGCCAATGCATCTTGCGCACGGATGCCGGCGGAGAACACGATCAGGTCGGCTTCAAGAAATTCGTCGTTGGCAAAATTCATCCGGTAGCGGTACTGCTCGCCGGCACTGATCGACTGCGTGCCACGGGACAGGTGCACACCCACACCGAGCCGCTCGATTTGCGCCTTCAGCGCCAGACCGCCCTGCTCGTCCAGCTGCACCGGCATCAGGCGCGGGGCGAATTCCACCACATGGGCTTCCAGGCCCAGGCTTTTCAGGGCGTTGGCGGCCTCCAGACCGAGCAGGCCACCGCCGACCACCACGCCACGCCGGGCATTGGCCGCCGCAGCACGAATCGCGTCGAGGTCTTCAAGAGTGCGATACACCAGGCGCGAGTCGCCTTCGGCACCTTCAATAGGTGGCACGAAGGGATAAGAGCCGGTGGCCAGAACCAACTTGTCGTAAGCGACGCAACCTTGCGCGGTAATCACCTGGCGCCGGGCGCGGTCGATCTCCAGCACCGGCACGCCCAGATGCAGGGTGACGCCCGGTGTCTGGTATAGGGATGCTTCGCCCAGGGCTAGCGATTCGGCATCGCGACCGCCGAAATACTCGGACAGATGCACACGATCGTAGGCACGCATCGGCTCTTCGCTGAAGACATGCAGGCGGTAATGGTCGAGGGCGCCGCGCTCGATGAGCTGCTCGACACAATGATGTCCGACCATGCCATTGCCGATCACGATCAGCGTTTGCAGTTTGTTCAATGCGGCAACATTGGAATTCATAGTAAGCACCCAGCCAAAGCCAATCACGGATAAAAAAGCAAAAAAAAACGCCTGAAACCTCTCGGTTTCAGGCGTCTTTGCCTGTTCTTCGCGGTGTTCGACCTGGCGCCTTCGCCTGATCCACCGATGTTGCCCACGACCTGCCCGGCCGGTCGATCTTCGTTGATCGAGTGGGCTGCCCCTCTTTTTCAGATGAGGCTGAAGGGAGAATGCAGCCTTTGTGCCAGTCTGCAGCGCATGACTTCCTCAGTTCTGGAAAACCAACGGCTGAACGATGGGAGAGTTTGATAAAGACCGCGCCCCGGGCGGGTCTCATCAGGCGCGAGTCAACTTTGCAGCCCCCCGCGAGCGGGTGGGCGGACGTTGGGACTGAAGGAAGGAACAGCTCAGGAAACCGCTTCGCACTGGTGCATGTTGTCAGGCGTGGCTCTTTAAAAGTGCATGCGCTACACCCTGCCGGGCATTTCCCGGTGCCATTCGGGCAAGCGTCAATGCCGATCTGTAGCAGCTGCCGAGCCTGCGAGGCTGCGTTCGGCTGCGCAGCAGTCGTCAAATCAGTAATTGCGGCTCGTCGCTGCTCAACTTACCGGCCCGGGTAAGCGTTGCCTTCAGCAGCATCGCGTATTTGTATTTTCAGATATATCGAGGCCGCGACCTTTTGGCGCATGCCGCCAAGCCATCGATTAAGCGTCACAGGGCAACAGTTTGTTAACATCCATGCGCTTTTTTTCGTCTGATTGATCAGCCACTGTAGATTCCCGGTCGCTACACAGGATGCTTTTGTTCATGAGTACGTTGTATACCCGTCGCACGGTCCTGCGCGGCATGAGCCTGCTGAGCCTCGGCCTGCTCGCTGGCTGCGATGACAGCAGCAAGCTGTCGTTCAAGTACGGCAAGGACCTCAGTGACAAGATCATGGGGCGTACCTTCAAGCTCAAGGACGCCCAGGGCGAATCCCGGATGCTGACCAGCTATCGGGGCCTGATGCCGATGGTTTTTTTCGGTTTCACCCAATGTCCGGCGGTCTGCCCGACGACGCTGGCCCGTGCGGCACAGGCGAAAAAACTGATGGGCCGCGATGGCGAACGCCTGCAAGTGATCTTCATCACCCTGGACCCCGAGCGCGATACGCCGCAAATGCTCGACGCCTACGTCAAGGCCTTCGATCCGAGTTTCGAGGCACTGTACGGTACGCTGGAAGAAACCGCCGCCACCGCCAAGGAGTTCGGTGTGTTCTATGAAAAGATCCCGAGCGGTTCGACCTATACCCTCTCCCACACCGCGACCAGCTTCGTTTTCGACTCCCGAGGCAATTTGCGCCTGGGGCTGTCCGCGTCCCTTACCGCTAAAGAGTGTGCAGAAGACCTGCTCACCGTCATGGAGGTCTGCTGATGACTTCGATTTGCGCACCACGTATTAAACAGCTGGGTATCAAACAACTGGTCCTGGGTCTTTCCCTGATTGGCATGGCCTGGCAGGTGTCCGCTCAAACCCAGGTGAGCGACGCCTGGGTCCGCGCGACGGTGGCCGGTCAGCATTCGACCGGCGCCTTCATGACCCTGCAGGCCGACAGCGATAGCAAACTGCTCAGCGTACAGTCGCCGGTAGCGAACACCGTGCAAATTCACCAATCCAGCATGAAAGACGATGTGATGAGCATGAGCCAGGTCGAGTCCGTCGCGCTGCCGGCCGGCAAACCGGTAAGCTTCGATCCCCATGGCTATCACATCATGTTGATGGATTTGACGGCCCAGGTTAAGGAAGGCGGCAAAGTGCCCCTGACCCTGACCGTGGAAAACGCCAAGGGCGAAAAAGAGACGATCACCGTTGACGCCGAGACTCAGGCGCTCGGCATGCCTGATCACAGCAAGATGCATTGAGAGCTCGATCCCAGCCTGTCTGATCGCTGGCTGGTGTTCCGGTGGCGTATGCCTGCCCTCACCTGATAGCCTGAGCACCCTTGCCTGCATGTCTCTGATGGATCATCGGCGCGTGAAGACGCCGCGATGATCACTTCACCCCCATTCAATCAAGACAACGGTGACTCTCTTGATCAGCAGCACCCCCACATTTGCCCGCGATATCGACGGCAAAGCCATTTCTGCCAAGGTTCTCGATGAGGTCCGGGAAGAGGTTCTGGCCCTGGCTGGCCAACAGATCTACCCCGCCCTGGCGGTCTTGTTGGTCGGCGACGACCCGGCCAGCCATGTGTATGTGCGCAATAAACTGCTGCGCGCCAAGGAAGTCGGTATCCGCTCCCTGGAATACCGCCTGCCGGAAACCGCCAGCCAGGCCCAGGTCCTGGAACTGATTGCACAACTCAATGCCGATCCCACGGTGAACGGCATCCTGGTGCAACTGCCCTTGCCGGCCCCTATCGATGAGCAGGCAGTGATTCATGCCATCGACCCGATCAAGGACGTGGACGGTTTTCACCGGGAAAACGTTGGCGGGCTGGTGCAAGGCATCGAAGTGCTGACTCCGTGCACGCCCAGCGGCTGCATGCGCCTGTTGCACGAAACCTGCGGTGATGACTTGAGTGGTTTGCACGCGGTGGTCATCGGCCGGTCGAACATCGTCGGAAAACCGATGGCGACCTTGCTGCTGCAGGCCAATTGTTCGGTCAGCGTGGTGCACTCGCGCAGCGTCGATGCCCCGGCATTGTGCCGGTTGGCGGATATCGTGGTCGCGGCGGTGGGCCGACCAGCGTTGATCGACGCCAGTTGGCTCAAGCCCGGCGCGGTGGTGATCGATGTCGGCATCAACCGCATCACCAGCGAGTTCGGCAACCGTCTGGTGGGCGATGTCGACTACGCCAGCGCCCGCACCGTCGCCAGCGCGATCACCCCGGTTCCCGGTGGCGTCGGGCCGATGACCATTGCCTATCTGTTGAAGAACACCTTGATCGCCAGCCGGTTGCAACGCGCGGCACAGGCTCGCGGGCAGCAGCCCGAAGACGACCTGGCGTTGAACTGAGCACAATGCAAACGGCCCACCTGAGTGTGGGCCGTGTCGGTTTTGCACATCCTCTTGTTTATTTCCCCGCGTGCAACACCTGCGTTTGCGGCATCGCCGAAGAGTGGTGGTTGAGAATCTTCCACTGACCGCCCACCTGCTCATAAACGAAGGTGTAGCGTGCCTGCACCTGACGGGTCTTGCCATCGGCTTCGGTCAACGTAAAGGTGTAGACGCCACTGTCCATGGCCACGTTGGCGCCCAATGGGCGGATCTCACGGAAGTTGATCAGCCCTACCGGCTTGAGCGCCATGAAGTGATCGAAGTAGTCCTTGATCTGTGCCGGCGTGGTGCGCACCTGATTGGATACCGTCGGTTGCAGCACCGCGTTCGGCGCATACAGGTCGACCACGCTCTGAACATTGCCACTCTTCAACGCGCTGTTCCAATGGTCAAACAGGGCGGCGATTTCACGATCCTTCGCGCTGGTCGGTTGCTGCGCCACGCTGCTGTAAACGTAAGGCACCGCTTCCAACGCCTGAGCCAACGGGGCGGTCAGGGCGAATAACAGGGCGATGGTCGAGGTCTTGAATTTCATTGCGCTATTCCAATGATGGTCGATGGGCACACTGTGCCGCCCTGAACGCGGCCCGCCATCGGCCAACCGGAGCCATTTGCCTATGCCATTCGGCAGATAGCGCCCTGCCCCGCTAACAAGGTTTAATGGCGCCCCTGCCCGAACGGGCGTGCCCGCGTCGGAACCTGCCCCCATGCAAAACCCTGATCATGACCCCGGTAGCGCCCTGGCCATTCGCACTCAATATCGGCAGTCGCAAAGTCGCGCCGCGCGGCTGCGGCTGCTGGTGGATACCGGCCAGGAGCTGACCCAACTGGCTCCCGAGGCCATGCGCCAACGGGTGCTGCAACGGGCCTGCGCCTTCCTGGCGATGGACCATGCGCTACTGCTGGAATGGGACATGGATGCGCAGGTCCGGACCACCGCCAGTCACGGCAGCCGTGATCGTTTGCACAGCCTCGAGCACCTCGCCGACACCGCAATGTGCGCACCGCAATGGCAGGAACAGCCGAGCGCGGATCTGCCCAATGTGTTGCGGGTGCCTTTACGCGGTGGCGATGGTGCCGCCTTCGGTGCGTTGGTGCTGGCCAACAGCGTCAGCATCAGCGCACCGGACACCGAAGACCTCGAATCCCTGCAACTGCTCGCCACGCTGCTCGCCGCGCACCTGGAAAACCAGCGCTTGCTCGACGCATTGGTGGCCCGCGAGCGCACCATGTCCGATCTGGTCCACAGACTGTTCCGGGCACAGGAAGACGAACGCAAACGCATGGCCTACGACCTGCACGACGGCCTGGCACAAACCCTTGCCGGGCTGCATCAGCGCCTGCAAGGTTTTGCCGGTCGCTGCCCGCCATTGCCCGATGAACTCGGTGCGGACTTACAGACGATTCTTCAACTGGCCCAGCATTGCGTCGGTGAAGGCCGGCAATTGATCCGTGGCCTGCGTCCGACGGTGCTCGACGACTTTGGCTTGCTGAAAGCGGTCGACAAAGAGGCCGATCGCCTGCGCGAGGCCGGGATCAAAGTGAACTGGAGTGCACGTTGCGAAGCACGTTTGCCCAGCCAGGTGGAGATCGCCCTGTTCAGGATCGCCCAGGAAGGCATCAACAATATTCTCAAACATGCGCAGGCCAGCCACGTCGTGCTGGCGCTGCAACTGCATGACGGACACGCCTCGCTGCGGGTGGACGATAACGGCCAGGGCTTTGCCATGGAACAACCCCTCGATACCTGCGGCGCCCGGCACCTGGGGCTTGCCGCGATGCAGGAACGCGCGAGCCTGCTGGGCGGCGAGTTCACCTGCATCAGCCATGCGCACGGCGGAACGCAACTGCGCGCCACCGTCCCCTCCGGCCTGAATGGAACCCCTCAATGACTGACGTTATACGACTGGTGGTCGCGGACGACCATGAAGTCACGCGCACCGGCTTCGTCTCGTTGCTCGCCGGCCTGAAGCAATTCGAAGTGGTCGGCCAGGCGTGCAATGGCCAGCAAGCACTGGACTTATGTGAACGCCTATTGCCCGACATCGTCATCCTCGACATCCGCATGCCGGTGCTCAACGGGCTGGGCGCCGCACGCCTGCTTCAAGAGCGCCTGCCGAGCCTGAAAGTGATGATGTTCACCATGGACGACAGCCCCGATCACCTTGAAGCCGCCATGAACGCCGGCGCCGTGGGCTATCTGCTCAAGGATGCCAGTCGCCACGAAGTGATCGACGCCTTGCAACGTGTCGCCGCCGGCGAGCAGGCCCTCAACAGTTCAGTCAGCGCGCAGTTGCTGCGCCGCCTGACCGAGCGCAACGCCAGCGGCGCTGCCCCCGTAACCCTGACCCCACGGGAACGCCAGGTGCTGGGGCTGGTGGCCAGCGGCATGAGCAACCGTGAAATAGGCGCAAAGCTCGGCATCACCACCGGCACGGCCAAAGCCCACGTGGAACGGGTCATCGGCAAACTCGGCGCCGCCGACCGCACCCAGGCCGCTGTGCGTGGCATTGCGCTGGGTCTGGTGACCCAGTCATGAAAGTGTCAAGCGCCCGCCGCTGGGCCGATCTGCCGTTACGCGGCAAAGCCCTCGTGGTGATTTCCCTGCCGTTGGTGATTCTGTTGCTCTCGCTGGTGCTGATCTACACCACCGAACGGCAGACCGCGCGCGCGGAAGAAGACGTGCGCCGCGTGTTGCTGGTGCAAGGCGATATTCAGGCGGTGCACACCCTGCTCGCCGAGGCCGCCGCCAGCGTGCGCGGCTATCTGCTGACCCATCGCGAGGATTTCCTGCCAGGTTACCGGCAAGCCAAGCCCTTGATCGAATCGGCCCTGCAGCGGCTCGACCGCAACGTTCGCGATCAGCGGGTGCGTAAACATCTGGAGGCGATCACGCCGCTGATCGACACCAAGGTCGAAGGTCTGGTTGAACTGCTCGATGATCGCAACGCAACCCCAGAGTCGATCACCACGATCCTGATCAACAACAAACATGTCCTCGACGAATTACGCGAACGCATCAGCGCCATGCGCACCCTCGAGGACACCCTGCTGGCCGAGCGCACCGCAGCGGCGGCCTCCACTCGACAGCGCCTGTTGTTCTCCACCTTGCTGGCCGCCGTTTGCGGGTTGTTCGGCGCCATTGTCGCGGTGCTGTTTCTGTCCAAAGGCATCGTCGCCCGGGTGCAGCAGGTTCAGCGTAACGCCCAACGGCTGGCACTCGGCCAGCCGTTATTGCCGCAACCGCCGGAGAACGATGAGATCGGTCAATTGGGCACGCGCCTGGTCGAGGCCGGGCTGTTACTGGCCGAACGTGAACGAGCCTTGCGCGACAACGAAGAACGCTTGCGGCTGATCATCGACGGGGTGAAGGACTACGGTATCTTCGCCCTCGACACACGCGGCTTCGTCACCAGTTGGAATGCCGGCGCCGAACGGATCAAGGGCTACACCGAACAGGAGATCGTCGGCCAGCATTTCTCGGTGTTTTATCTGCCGCAAGAATGTCCGCAGCATCCCGACATGGCGCTGCGCGAGGCCACACGCAATGGTCATTACATGGAGGAGGCCTGGCGTTGCCGCAAGGATGGCAGCCGATTCTGGGCCAGTGTGGTGATTACCGCCCAGTACGACAGCAGTGGCGCCCTGCGCGGGTTCTCCAAGATCACCCGCGACATCACCGATCGCCGTGTTGCCGAGATCGCGCTAAGTACTGCGCGGGAAGAAGCGGAACGCGCCAGCCGCGCCAAAAGCGAGTTTCTGTCGCGCATGAGCCACGAACTGCGTACTCCGCTCAACTCGATTCTCGGCTTCGCACAACTGCTGGATATGGATTCGCCCAAAGGGCAGCGGGCGCAGATCGGTCACATCCTGCGGGCCGGGCAACACCTGCTGACCCTGATCAACGAAGTGCTGGACATCGCCAAGATCGAAGCCGGGCGGCTGCCGCTCAACGTTGAGGCTGTGCCCCTGGCGGTGGTGCTGCAAGAAGCCCTGACGCTGGTGTCGCCCATGGCCTGCGACGCCGGCATTCAACTGGTGGAACTGCCGATGCTGGCCGCCGACAGCGGGATCGTCGCCGATCGGCAACGGCTGGTTCAGGTGCTGCTGAACCTGTTGTCCAACGCGATCAAATACAACCGGCCCCAGGGTCAGGTGCACATTGAGGTCAGGGTTCATCAACAACGAATTGCAGTATCGGTCTGCGATACCGGCAAGGGCATTGCAGCTGATCGGCAGGACCAACTGTTCAAGCCGTTCGAACGCCTGGAGACCGACCCGAACGTTGAAGGCACGGGCCTCGGCCTGGCGTTGAGCAAAAGTCTTCTGGAAATGATGAACGGCAGCCTGACCGTCAAAAGCCAACCCGGCAACGGCTCCAGTTTCACCCTGGAGCTACCCTTCGAACGATTGCCGTCAACCACTGAGCCACCTGCGGCACTGATCAGCCCGCCAACCGCAACACCCGCCCTCGCCGCCCCCGATTACCAGGGCAAAGTGCTGTGCATCGAAGACAATCTGTCGAGCCTGGCTCTGATCGAAACCCTGCTGCAGCGACGGCCACACATCCAGTTGCTCTCAAGCATGCAGGGGCAAATGGGCCTGGACCTGGCCCGGCAACATGCGCCGCAGCTGATTTTGCTGGATGTGGCGCTGCCGGATCTTGATGGTTTCAACGTTCTGCAGCGCTTGCGTCTGTCCTCCAGCACCCGCGCCACGCCCGTGCTGATGATCACCGCCGATGCCAGCGACCTCACTCACCAGGCCTTGCTGGAAGCAGGAGCGACCGCGGTGCTGACCAAGCCGATTCATATTCCTTCATTCCTCGCCCATCTTGACCAGCACCTACCGGAGCCCGTGTGAACACCGACCTGCGCATTCTGATCATCGACGACCAACGACCCAACCTCGATTTGATGGAGCAGTTGCTGGTCCGCGAAGGCCTGACCAATGTACTGAGCAGCACCCAGCCGCTGCGAACCCTGGACCTGTTCAACAGCTTCGAGCCGGACCTGGTGATTCTCGACCTGCACATGCCGGAGTTCGACGGCTTTGCCGTGCTCGAACAGCTCAACCGGCGCATTCCGGCCGGCGAATACCTGCCGATCCTCGTGCTCACCGCCGACGCCACCCGCGATACCCGCCTGCGCGCGCTGGCCCTGGGCGCCAAGGACTTCATCAGCAAGCCATTGGACGCCCTGGAAACCATGCTGCGGGTCTGGAACCTGCTAGAGACCCGCGCACTGTATAAAGCCCTGCGCACGCTGGTCCCTGCGGATCAAATCGAGTTGCTGCGTCAGTTAAGGCCGCAGCCAGTTAGCTGATTGCAGGGGCGGAATCACTGACGATTTGCCGCTGAAAGCCAGGTTGCGTGGCTGGTTCGGTGTCCTCACGGCTGGCGGCTGCAGAAAGCCCAGCAAGGCCCGCTGCGTGTCATGCCAGGCCGTGGGGTGTTCCATGTCAAGGAAGTGCCCGGTGTTCTCGATGGTCTGAAACTGCGCCTTGGGGGTATGCGCCGCAAACAGACGGGCGTCTTCCACCGAGGTGTACTCATCCCATTCACCGTTGATAAACAGCAGCGGGACTTCGATGGCATCGGCACAAGACACGTAGCAGTGAGTGTCCTGGGTCAGCACCTCATTGACGTGAAAATGCATCTGCCGGTATTCGTGTTCGTCCAGGCTGCTGACATGGCGCTCATTGAAACGCTTGAACAGCGACGGCAGGTGTTTGCCGATCGTGCTGTTGATCAAACGCCCGACGTTGCGTCGATCGCAGGCATGGAGAAAGTGCCGCCCGCTCTCCAGATACTCACGCATCGGCGTATTGATCCGCGCGGCGAATGAACTGATCACCGCCTTTTCGATCCGGCGGGGCCGCTGGGCCAGCGCTACCAAGGTCGCCGCGCCACCCCAGGAAAAGGACAGCACATGCTGGGCGCGAAAGTGCTCGATCAACTCCAGCAGTATTTCGGCCTCGTCTTCCTTGCGGATCGGTTGGTCATGCCGGTTGTGTTGTTTCGATTGACCGGCGTAGGGCTGATCGTAGAGGACCACATTGAAGCGTGGCCGCAGGTAACGCACCGTTTGCGCAAAGGATGCGGTCGTTGCCAGCGAGCCATTGACCAGAATGATCGTCTTGTCAGCAGCGGCGTTGAGATAGTGCTCGGTATAAACCTTGTACTTTTTACCAATCTCGACGATGGCAGTTTTCGGCATCATTTCATTCTATTCCTTGAACAAATTGGACCAGACACACAGCGTGGTCGACTGTCCGGCTTCCTCCGGACAAGCCTGACAGCACAAACCAGCGACAACGGTACAAGGGCGCTGAGATGAACGCCATGACCAATGAGTCACAACCCGACCAGCGGTTTCCAGTTAAGCAGGAATTCTCCCGTGTGCAAGCTCACAAGCTCGAAAGCATCTGCCCAGACGCTTCGCCGGCATCAGCCTATGCTTGTTGATTGCCCCACCCTTTTCATCTGCCCAACAAGGAGTTGAAAAATGTCGCTAACGCTTTACTACCATCCGCTGTCGTCGTACTGCCACAAAGTGCTCATCGCGCTTTACGAAAACGGCATCGAGTTCGACAGAAGAATCATCGATCTCACGGACGCCGCCGACCGCGCAGAGCTTCAGGCATTGTGGCCCATCGGAAAATTCCCGGTACTTCGCGATCATGCTCGTCAACGTAATCTGCCGGAGTCCAGCGTCATCATCGAGTACCTGGATCGCCTGTATCCAGGTGAACAGCGCCTGGTTCCGGACGATTGGGAGACCGCGTTGGAGGTGCGCTTATGGGACCGGTTTTTCGACAATTATCTACAAACGCCGGTCCAACAGATTGTCAGTGATCGACTACACGCGACCAACGGTGATTTGACCAGGGAACGGGCCACACTTGCGACGGCGTACAGCATGCTCGAGCGCCGAATGGCGTCCAGGATCTGGGTGGCCAGCCCGGACTTCAGCCTGGCCGATTGTGCCGCCGCCCCGGCGCTGTTCTATGCCTGCACACTGGTGCCGTTCCCCGACGACTACCAGCACTTGAGCGCCTATTTCGACCGGTTGATACAGCGACCGTCATTCCTGCGGGTGATCGACGAAGCCAGGCCCTGGTTTTCGTTTTATCCGTTTGCGGATCGCCTTGCACAACGGTTTCGTGAGGCGCCGGATAATGCATGACCAGTCATTGGCCGCAATGCGATCCGTAGACAACCCGGCGTTTGCGATGTTGCTGAAGGGGATTCGCAAGGCTGTGCGGGAGGGATGGGGGTCGTAGGAACGGCCCCTGCGACCGGCGGTTTACCGTTGCGCCAACTCATGCCGGATGCATTGCTCATAATACGTTTGCTTGATGCCGGCAGGCTTGAGACGCGAAGGGCTGTTATAGGTTTGCTCCGTGATACCCATGGCCGTCATGCGCATCCACGGCCGGGGAAACTTGCGCGATTGCAGCTTCTTGCGTGCTCCGTAAAGCGTAAGCCCGGAAAGTTTCGAGGCTTGCGCGCCCTCGGCTATTTCCGAGCCCCAGCTGCATACATAGCGAGAGTTCTTGCTCAGTTCCTTTGCCTGGGCTCCAAACGAAATAGCCACCAGGACAAACGTTGCAGTCATCCATACCAAAGTCCGCATATCGCCAATGCCTAACCTGCTGAAAAGAAAGCAAGTTTGACAACGAACCGAAGATCGGGGGGCCAGCAGTTTGCCTCATTTCATCATTGATTCTCTCTGCCAGGCCCGATGTAAAAGATCGATGACCTCTTCATCCGACGTCTGAGAGAAATCCGTGTACCAATAGCCGATTGATACCAGCCAATCGGGGGTGAGCGGGCAAATCAGCTCGTCCACTTCGTCACGCAGCGCCTCTGCCGTTTCCATGGGGGCCACCGGCACGGCAACGACGATGCGCGATGGCGCTTGCAAGCGCACGGCCTGTATCGCGGCCATCATCGTGGCCCCTGTCGCCAGGCCGTCGTCGATCAGAATCACCACTTGATCCTTGAGTGCCAAAGGCTCGCGGGATGCCCGGAATAGCTGCTCGCGACGCAACATTTCCTGCGTTTCCTTCGCCACCACAGCGTCGAGCGTACGCTGGTCGATGCCATTAGCCCGCAGCGCATCGTCATTGACGATTTGAATGCCACCGCTGGCGATAGCGCCCATGGCGAATTCCTGGTGGGACGGCACGCCCAGCTTGCGGACCAGCATCAGGTCCAGGCGAACCTCCAGGGCCGTGGCCACTTCATAGGCGACCGGCACGCCGCCACGGGGCAAGGCGAGGACGATGACATCGGCTCTTTTGGCGTATTTAAGCAGCGACTCCACCAGGCTTCGGCCGGCATCAACCCGGTCATGCAAGATGGTTTGCAATGAAGGACTGTGATTCATCTGAAAACCTCCCTGGGGCGGGAACCCCGAAACGGGCAAGTCAATTTCGCCAAGGATGCTTGCGACTACACCGCTAGAATGCTGCAAGGCACCTGATACAGAATATGTTCGGTCGTGCTGCCGAGCAGTTTCTCCAGACTGCCGTACTGTGTTCTGCCCATCACGATCACATCTATCTGGTGTTCGTGGGCGAACTCACTCAGCGCCGACACCGGATGCCCCGTGATGAAATGCCGGCATTCAGCGGGCACGCCGAACCGGGCGGCCAACTTGAGGAATGAGGTTTCCAGGTCCTTGCGCAATTCCCGGGTAAGCTCCGATAGCGTCAGGCCACCGCCCAGATCCGCCAGAAAAGCGGCCGGAATGTCACACGCGTACAGCAGATGCAACTCGGCATTGCATTGCAGCGCAAGGGCAGACGCCTGCAGGATGATCCGGTCATTGAGTTCGCTGTTCGAAGGCTCGGTATCGACAACATCAACCGCGGCCACCACCTTCTGCGGCAAGGCATGGCTTTCGGCGCCCACCAGATAGACCGGCACCGGACAATGGCGCAACAAACGCCAGTCCAGCGGCGTAAAGAACGCGCGCTTGAGCACGGGTTCATGCTGGACTTGCTTGATCAACAGATCGGGTTGCATTTCCGTGACGTGATCAAGGATGTCCTGGCGCATGTTGTCGGCCCAGGCGACCTCGGTTGTCACCTCGATCCCCCTGCCCTGCATTTTTTCCGCCTGCTCCTTGAGCCAGTCGCGGTGTTCCTGCAGGTAGTTCGCCCGAGCCACTTTCCGGTCGCCCTCTTCGAGCAACGACAGAATGTCCAACGAGGGGATCAGCGCCGCAATATGCAAACTCGCCCCGCTGGCCTTGGCCACGGCAGCGGCATGGTTGAGCGCGGGAGACTGGCGCAGGAGCGGGTTGATGATCAGTAATAACCGTTGATACTGGCTCATGATCTGACTCCGGACAGCGATGGCGTTTTCGCCAGGTCAGCAACCCGGCTTCAGCCCAGACTCCCTCCTTAAAGTCTCTTGGGCCTTGATTTATATCAATCCCCTGTGGGCGTCATTGAAGGTGCCCACTTGGGAAAGAATAGTTCACAACGGTGTTGTGGAAATGCCCACCGGATGGTCGATGGCTCGGGTTTGTTTGTGACTCAAGAATCGGTCACCCAGTCCCAAGAACAAACAACTCCAACATGGCCTCGACAGCATGCACCCGCAAAGACTGACCCTGCACAATGAGTTGCACGCGCGCCCTTCGCTGTATTTCGACGAACCCGCCCACGTGTTTCATTTGGCGTTTCTGGCTAATGACGGGCAATGCGACACCCTGCTGAGTCGCTGCTGCCCCGGCCCCGTCGACCCGGATGCGGCACAGGGCATCACCCGGCTGGAGGGGCATGCCTTGAAGTGGGAGCGGCACGCGGAGTTCCTGACGCTGACACTGGTGGTGCCTTCTTCCAGTCAGGAGCCTGACTGGAGCCAGCCCCCCAAGACCTTGATGGACCGCGTCGAACCCTTCATGCAGCACGTGATCAACGCCGTGCAGATTGTGGTGCGCAACGATGCGTCGTTTTCCGGCGATCTGTCGGCTTATGGATTCAAAGACCCTTGCGGCTCATGCATAGGCGGTGGCGATGCGACGGTCTGGAGCGATTTTCGCCTGAGCGAGGACGGCACTAACCGTTTCCTGTTCGTCAACAAGCGCCTGAATGCCTATCGCCAAGGCCGGATGATCCGCCGTCTGCTGGAAATCGAAACCTACCGCATGATGGCGTCGCTTTCCCTTACCACCGCGAAAACCTTGAGCGCTCAGCTCAACGTCTTCGATAAGACATTGGTCAACCTTTCGGAACGTAACGCCGGCCCCGATACCGGCAATGCGAAAGCGTTGTTGACTGATATCGCCAGTTTGTCGGCGCAAGTGGTCAGCAGCACCGCGAAAACTAGACACCGCTTCAGCGCCACCCAAGCGTATGCCCAGCTGGTTTTCGAGCGTTTGGGCGAACTCAGGGAAACTCACGTGGGCGATTGCCAGCGACTCGGGATCTTCATCGAAAGACGCTTCAAACCTACCGTCAGGTACTGTGACGTCACCGAACAGCGCCTGGAGCAGCTGGCCAAAAGCGTTGCCAACCTCGGGGATCTGCTGCAGGCGCGGGTGCAGGTTGAAATGGAAGAACAGAACTCGGAAATCCTGAGCAGCCTGAACGCTCGCGCCGATACCCAAATCAAAATCCAGCGTGCGGTCGAAGGCTTGTCGATTATCGCCATCACCTATTATTTGCTGAGCCTGTTCAAGCTGTTCTACTCGGGCCTGCATACCCTGGGCGCGGACATTTCCCCGCGGGACGCCATGCTGGCCATGACCCCGCTCGCACTGTGCATCCTGCTGTTTATTTTGATCAGGATCAGAAAGGCCAAAGAACACTGATCAATCGGTTGGCGGCGTTCAAGGCTTGCGCAACAGGTAGGTATCCATGATCCACCCGTTGGCCAACCGCGCAGCCTTGCGCACCCGCTCAATTTCATCGGCCACGTCTTTGAGCTTGCCGCTGATCAGGATTTCATCCGGCGTCCCCAGATAGGCCCCCCAGTAAATGTCTGTCTCCTGATCAGCCACGTGATGGTAGGCATCTTGCGCATCCAGCATTACCACCAGGCTGTCGGCATCGCTTACCTGGCCGGCCGCCAGCCGTCGGCCGGTGGTGATTTCAATCGAGCGGCCGATGCTGTTCAGCGGCACCTTATGTTGCGCCGCCAGCGCCTGCACGCTGGTGATGCCAGGGATCACCTCGAATTCGAACAGACAACGACCGGACGCCAGAATCGCCTGCAGGATCCGAATGGTGCTGTCATACAACGCCGGATCGCCCCACACCAGAAAACCGGCGCACTGATCGTCGGTCATTTCCTCATTGATCAACCGCTCGAACGTCTGCTGCTTGGCACGGTTCAGGTCTTCGACGCTGGCGTTGTAGTCCACATCCCCGCGCTCACGCTCCGGGCTGTGGGCTTCAACGAAGCGGTAGTCGTGATCGGTGATGTAGCGCTCGCAGAGCTCGCGGCGCAGGTCGATCAGTTTGTCTTTGCTCTGGCCTTTGTCCATGAGGAAAAACACGTCGACCCGGTTCAGCGCTTTCACCGCCTGCATCGTGATGTAGTCGGGATTGCCCGCGCCGACACCGATAACCAGAAGTTTTTTCATCACAGCACTCCTTCAGGGTCCATGCCCGTCAAGCGTAACCGCCAGCGACCGTTGAACCGCAACTCGACGGCCGACAACGGTTCGACATCGATCTGGTTGAACCCGGTGCCCTGCAACACCTGCATCAGCGCGGCGCGAATGACAAACGGATGGGTGATGGCAACGATATGCTCCGGTGTCGCCTCAAGGGCTTTCATCCACGCGGCCACTCGCTCACCGAGCTGCGCCACTGACTCTCCACCGTGGGGCGCCGACGTCGGGTCGCTGAGCCAGGCCTGGAGCGTCTCGGGTTCGGATGTTTGCAAATCGTCGATCGACGTGCCCTTCCAGCGTCCGAAATCGCAATCCCCCAATGCCGTGACAATCTCCACGTTGTCGCCAAACAGCTCAGCGGTTTGCCGGGTCCGCCGTTCAGGGCCGCAGAGTAAACGGGGGGCTCGCTTGAACAGACGACAGCGCGAGCCCTTCGCCGATTGCCAATCCATTTCCACGGGTTCATTCGTAGGAAAACGCGCCAGTTTCTGTGCGACGGTTCGAGCGTGACAAATCAGGGTCAAGCGGGTTGCCTGCACGAAGGTTCTCTCTGTCGATGGGATGAAAGATGGCACGATGCCGCGAACAATCGGTTCATTGTGCCGCAAGAAACGCACTCTAGGCGCCTTCCTTGTAGCAGCTGCCGAGCCTGCGAGGCTGCGTTCGGCCGCGTAGCGGTCGTAAAATCAGGCACTGTGATCCGTCAGGCACACTGTGCACTCAGGGTTTACGACTGCTACGCGGCCGAACGCAGCCTCGCGGGCTCGGCAGCTGCTACGGCGTGGGCTCACAACGCCCATTTTATTCCTGAGCTGGGTCGATATCTCACACCTCTATGGGCGATGTCCTACAAAGCCTGTCGACATCCACTCAGCCCCGCACGCACGGGGGTTTTGCCCCATTTTAGTGCTTTCAAAATCCGCACAAAAATTAACTAGACATGTAGCACACGTTACATAAATACTAATTTAGCGTTTTATGAAATGAAACCGACATACCCATCCAGCAGGAGCCCGGATGCCCCCTCTCAGAGACCTGATCACCGAGCCCGGCCTGGACTTCACGCCGTCGGAACGCAAAGTCATACGTGCCTTGCTGGACCAGTACCCGCGTAACGGACTGGGCCCGATGTCACGTCTGGCCGAACATGCCGGTGTCAGCGATCCGACCATCGTGCGGCTGGTAAAAAAACTTGGTTTCAGCGGTTACGCCGATTTTCAGGAAGCCTTGCTCAGTGACATGGATCACCGCCTGCGCTCCCCCAGCACCCTGTTGCAGCCCCGCGCCCAACTCAAAAAAGATGACCCCTGGAGCCATTATCTGGCAGACAGCCATCGGGCACTGGTAGAAACCCAGGCGCTGACCCAGCCTGAAGATGTGCGGATTCTGGTGGAGTGGCTGCTCGACACCCGCCACCAGGTCCACTGCTTTGGCGGTCGCTTCAGCAGTTTCCTCGCCAACTATTTGCTCAATCACCTGCGCCTGTTGCGGCCCGGCTGTTTCGCCCTGGAAGACAACGCCCAATTACCGG
Organism: Pseudomonas sp. GR 6-02; assembly: GCF_001655615.1. GTDB lineage: Bacteria > Pseudomonadota > Gammaproteobacteria > Pseudomonadales > Pseudomonadaceae > Aquipseudomonas. The sequence continues at coordinate 3,000,467 of NZ_CP011567.1, read as the reverse complement.
ACCGGTTGTTTGACGTACAGCGTCAGGACGTATTGCTGGTGTTCGACTATCGCCGCTATCAGTCCCAGGCCCTGCGGGTCGCCAATGCCGCGAAGAGCCGACATGCGCGCGTCGTGTTGTTCACCGACATCTACGCATCACCGCTGCGGGAAATAGCCGACCTGATCATCAGCGCACCGGTGGAATCGGCGTCGGCCTTCGACTCGATAGTGCCGGCGCTGGCCCAGGTTGAAGCACTGATTGCCTGCCTGACCCTGCGCAGCCCCGATCTGGCCGATCGCCTGGAAGGCATCGATGCCCTGCGAGCCGACTTCGACACTCACCTGCTGGAGGATAAATAAGGATGTTCATGCTCCCCCACCATTCGCCCCGGGACTTGCCGTTTGCCGCCGACCACACCGCGCTGTTGCTGGTGGACATGCAACGTGCCTGGCTCGAACCGCAGTTCGACCCGCACCTCAACGAGCCGGATGCCGACTACTTCCTGACCCGCGCCCGCACGCAGGTGGTGCCCAATCAACGCAGGCTGCTCGATGCCTTTCGCAGCGCCCGGCAAAACGTGTTGCACACACTCATCGAAAGCCTCACCGCCGATGGCCGCGACCGTTCGCTGGACCACAAACTCTCGGACATGCACCTGCCCAAGGGCAGCCCGCAAGCGCAAATCATCGAAGAGCTGACGCCGACCGAAAACGAAATCGTGCTGCCCAAGACCTCTTCCGGGGTGTTCAACTCCACCAGCATTGACTACGTGCTGCGCAACCTTGAAACCCGCCACCTGATCATCGCCGGCATCGTCACCGACCAATGCGTCGACATGGCCGTGCGCGACGCCGCCGACCGCGGGTATCTGGTAACGCTGGTCGAAGATGCCTGCGCCACCTACACCGAACAGCGGCATCACGCCTGCCTGAACGCCATCAAGGGCTACTGCTGGATCACCGACACCCAGACTGTGCTTGGCCGGTTGCAGGAGATGCAGCCATGAGCGAACGCCTGTCACCCCTGCCCATGACCACCATTGTCACCACCGACCTGATCGGCGTGACACGCGGCCGTTCCTTCCCCACCGACGAACTCGATGCCTATCAAGTGGCCGGTTGCGGCTGGGTGCCGGCCAATAGCGCCCTGACCCCGCAAGACATCATCGCCGCCAGCAACCCTTGGGGCGCTTATGGGGATTTACGGCTGATTCCCGACTTGAGCAGCCGGGTGACCGTCAACAACGGCCCGGATGCCGACGCCCCGGCGCTGGACTTCATTCACGGCGACATTCGCGAAACCGATGGCCGTCCGTGGGGCGCCTGCCCTCGTACGCTGTTGCGCAACGAAGTGGAGCGCTATCGCGACGAGTTGGGTTTGCAGATCAACGCCGCGTTCGAACACGAATTCAACCTCGACAGCGGCGCGGCGGAGCACCTGGCGTTCTCTCTGGAAGCCCAGCGCCAAGGCGCCGAATTCGGCGGCTGGCTGCTCAGTGCACTGCGAGCCGGCGGCGTCGAACCGGAAATGTTCCTGCCGGAATACGGCAAGCACCAATACGAAATCACCTGCCGCCCGGCCCTTGGTGTCGCCGCCGCCGACCGCGCGGTGAACGTGCGCGAGATCACCCGTGAGATTGCCCGGCAAATGGGCCTCAGCCTGAGTTTCGCCCCCAAGACGGCCGAGCATGCCGTGTGCAACGGCGTGCATTTGCACGTGAGCCTGCAAGACATGGCCGGCCAACCGGTGATGTATGACGCTGGCACCGCCAACGGCCTGTCGACCCTCGGCCAGCATTGGGCCGCCGGCGTTCTGCATTACTTGCCGGCGCTCTGCGCGTTCACCACCCCAACGCCGGTTTCCTATGAACGCTTGCAGCCCCACCACTGGAGCGCTTCCTACGCCTGCCTCGGCCAACGCAACCGCGAAGCGGCGCTGCGGATTTGCCCGACCGTCAGCCTGGGCGGCAAATCCGTGGCGATGCAGTACAACCTGGAATTTCGCGCCATGGACGCCACCGCCTCACCGCACCTGGCCATGGCTGCATTGCTGATCGCCGGGCGCCTGGGTATCGAGCAGCGCCTGGCGTTGAACGCCATCACCGATGAAATCCCTGACTCCCTGAACGAAGAGCAACGCCATGCCCGCGGCATCGTCGCCCTGCCCGCGTCGCTGTCCCGGGCACTGGATTGCCTGCGCAACAGCGAGGCGCTGATCGAAGCCCTGCCGAGCGCGTTACTGGACACCTACTTCGCCCTGAAAACCGAGGAACTGACGCTGACGGAACAGCTCTCGCCCGCCGACCTCTGTGAGCACTATGCGCGCCTGTACTGAATCCGCCGAACTGGGCCTCTACACCCGGCCTGCCTACACCCTGAGCCGGGAAGCTTCCGAGCACCCGCTGATTCTGGTGTGTGAACACGCCAGTCGTTTTATCCCGGACCGGTTAAACGACCTGGGCCTGAGCGAGGAGGCCGCCCGCGAACACATCGCCTGGGACATCGGCGCCCTGGCGCTGGCCGAGGGTTTGGCCGAAGCACTGGGCGCGACCCTGTTGGCGGCCAACTATTCGCGGCTGTTGATCGACCTCAACCGCCCGCGCCACGCGCCGGACAGCATTCCGTTGCAGAGCGAGATTTATCAGGTGCCGGGCAATCGCGATCTGGACGAGGCCACCCGTGAATACCGCCGGCACTGCCTGTTCAAACCGTTTCATGCACGCCTGCAAACCTTGATCGACGCCCGTGTGGAGCAAAATAAACCGGTTCGAGTGGTGGGGATTCACAGTTTCACGCCGATATATTACGGCCAGCCACGATCGCTGGAAGTCGGCGTGTTGTACGGCCAGGCCACGGAATACGCCCAGCGAATGATCGACGGCCTGAGCCGGCACCCATTGAAAGTCGCCGGTAATCAGCCATACAAAGTCGATCCGCTGGGTGACATGACCGTACCGGTTCACGGCGACGCACGCGGGCTGGACTCGGTGCTGATCGAGGTGCGCAACGACCTGCTGCGCACCTCTGAGAACGTCAGTCGCTGGACCGACTATCTGGCGCCGCTGCTATAGCAACAGCTTCAAACTCGCAGCGTGTAGCTGCTTATATCAAGGAGAACGGCTTCATGGACATTGAAGAATTCGGCTACAGGCAAGAGTTGAAACGTAGCCTGTCACTGACCGACCTGGTGGTGTACGGGATGATCTTCATGATCCCCATCGCTCCGTTCGGCGTGTATGGTTACGTCAACGCCGAAGCACCCGGCATGGTGCCGCTGGCCTACATCATCGGCATGGTGGCGATGCTGTTCACCGCCCTCAGTTACGGCAGCATGGCCCGGGCCTTTCCGGTGGCGGGCTCGGTGTATTCCTACGCACAACGCGGCCTCAACCAACATGTCGGGTTTATCGCCGGCTGGCTGATGCTGCTCGATTACCTGCTGATTCCGCCGCTGCTCTACGTATACGCGGCGATGGCGCTGAATCATTTGTACCCGGACATCCCGAAAGTCGGTTTCATCCTGGCCTTTCTGGTCAGCGCCACTTTCGTCAACCTGCGGGGCATCACCTTCACCGCGCGGATGAACATCATCTTCCTGCTGGCGCAACTGGTGGTGCTGGGGATCTTCCTGTTCTACGCCTGGACTGCCTTGCACAGTGGCGGCGGTAACGGTCAGCTGACCCTGGCGCCGCTGTACAACCCCGAAACCTTCAACTTCGCCCTGCTGATGCAAGCGGTGTCGATTGCGGTGCTGTCGTTCCTCGGTTTCGATGCCATTTCCACCCTCGCCGAAGAGATCAAGGGCGATCCGGGCCGCAGCGTCGGCAAGGCTGCGCTGATTACGCTGCTGGTGATGGGCGTGATCTTCGTTGTGCAGACCTGGATCGCCACCGACCTGGCCGCCGGCCTGGGCTTCAAGTCCGCCGACACCGCGTTCTATGAAATCGCCGAAATCGCCGCCGGTAGCTGGCTGGCCACCCTGACCGCCGTGGCCACCGCGCTGGCCTGGGGTGTGGCGGTCGCCATCACCTCCCAAGCGGCGGTTTCGCGACTGCTGTTCGGCATGGCCCGAGACGGCAAACTGCCAAAAGTGCTGGCCAAAGTGCACCCGAAACACAACACACCGTACTTGAGCATTTATCTGGTGGCGGTGCTGTCGCTGGTGATCTGCTACCTGTTCATCAACTCGGTGGACACCCTCACCTCCCTGGTGAACTTCGGCGCCCTGAGCGGCTTCATGCTGCTGCACCTGACCGTGATCAACTACTACTGGCGCCGGCAGCAATCCGGCCAGGTGATCCGTCACCTGATCTGCCCGGTCATCGGCTTCATAATCGTCGCGGCCATCATGTACAACATGGGCGTCGATGCGCAGAAACTCGGCCTGATCTGGATTGCCCTGGGCCTGGTCTATCTGTTCTTCCTCAACAAACTGGGTGCCAGCACCGCACTGCCCGACCCAAGCAACGGCTGACAAGAAAAAGAGCAACGTCTGACATGATTTCAGGCGACTGCCGATTTTACGCGTGGAAACCGACAGTGATAGTCAGGTTCGGTGCAAGCCGCCGAACCCTTTGATACAGGAGTATGTCCATGCTGGTCTTACGTCCAGTCGAGTTAACCGACCTGCCCCAGTTGCAGCAACTGGCGCGTGACAGTCTGGTGGGGGTCACGTCCTTGCCGGACGACACCGAACGCCTGAGGGAGAAAATTCTCGATTCCTGTGCTTCGTTCGAAAAAGACGTCCAGGGCCAAGGTCCGGAGAACTATTTCTTCGTGCTGGAAAACCTGACGACTCGCCGTCTGGTCGGCTGCTCGGAAGTGCTCGCCACCGCCGGGTTCGGCGAGCCGTTCTACAGTTTGCGCAACCGCCATTTCACCAGCGCCTCACGGGAGCTGAACATCGAGCATGGGGTGCCGGCGTTGTCGTTGTGCCAAGACCTCAGCGGTCACTCTTTGCTACGCGGTTTCCATATCGACTCGGCACTGGAGCGCACGCCATTTTCCGAGTTGCTGTCCCGGGCGCGGCTGCTGTTCATCGCCGCCCACCCGGCACGTTTTGCCGAAGCGGTGATCACCGAGATCGTCGGTTACAGCGACGAACAGGGGCAATCGCCGTTCTGGGATGCGCTGGGCAAGCATTTCTTCGATTTGCCTTACGTCGAGGCCGAGCGGCTTTGCGGCCTGCAGAGCCGGACATTCCTCGCAGAATTGATGCCGCAATACCCGATCTACGTGCCGATGCTGTCGCAGGCTGCGCAAGATTGCATCGGCCGGATCCACCCCGATGGCCAGGAGGCCTTCGACATTCTGGAGCGCGAAGGCTTCGAGACCAACAGCTACATCGACCTGTTCGACGGCGGCCCGACGCTGTACGCCCGCACCTCAAGCATTCGTTCCATCGCCCAGAGCCAGGCCGGCACGGTGCAGACGGGCTCGCCCATCGACGCCCGTGGCAGTTACCTGGTGAGCAACGATTCGTTGAAGGACTACCGCGCCATCGTCGCCGAACTGGACTACTGCGCCGGGCAACCTATCGCCTTGAGCGCCGAGATGTGCGCGGCCTTGAACGTGACCGACGCCAGTGCGATCCGGCTGATCGCCCTGTGAGTGGCAACCGGCCCCGAGCCCAACGACAGCGCCCGAGCAGGCGCGAAGAAGGAGCTGCATCATGATTTTGCGCCCGGTTCAAATGACCGACCTGCCCGCTTTACTGGATTTGGTACAACGGGCCGGCCCCGGGTTCACTACCCTGCCGGCCAACGAAGAGCGCCTGACCCACCGGGTGCGCTGGGCCCAGCGGACTTTCGCCGAACAGGTCGAGCGCGCGGATGCCGACTACCTGTTTGTGCTCGAAGACGATGATCAGCAAGTGGTCGGCGTCAGTGCCCTGATCGGGGCCGTCGGTCTGCGTGAGCCCTGGTACAACTACCGGGTCGGGCTCACGGTCAGTTCATCGCCGGACCTGGGCATTCAGCGCCAGATCCCCACGTTGTTCCTCAACAACGAAATGACCGGGCAATCGGAAATCTGCTCGTTGTTTCTGCGACACGATCAACGTTATGGCAGCAATGGTCGATTGCTGTCGCTGGGGGGACTGCTGTTCGTTGCCGAATTCCCCCAGCTGTTCGGCGACAAGCTCATCGCCGAACTGCGCGGCAGTGCCGACGAACATGGCTGCTCACCGTTCTGGGACAGCCTGGGCCGGCACTTCTTCAAGATGGATTTCAGCCATGCCGATCACTTGTCGGGGCTGGGCAGCAAAGCGTTCATCGCCGAACTGATGCCGCGCCAGCCGCTCTACACCTGCCTGCTCACCGAACAGGCCCAGGCGGTGATCGGCAAGCCCCACCCCAACACCGAACCGGCGCTGAAGATCCTCACCGCCGAGGGGTTTGCCCATAAGGGTTACATCGACATCTTCGACGCAGGCCCGGTGATCGAAGCCCCGGTGTCGAGAATCCGCGCGGTGCGCGACAGCCAATCACTGGTGCTGGCCATCGGCACGCCCGACGACCAGGCCCCGGTATGGCTGATCCACAACCGTCGCCTGGAAAACTGCCGCATCACCACCGCCCGGGCGCGGCTGGTGGGCAATAGCCTGGTGGTCGACCGCCTCACCGCCAAACGCCTGCAATTGCAACCCGGCAGCTCGGTACGCGCGGTGCCGCTGCTCAACCAACAGCAGCAAGCGGTAGCGGCGTGAGCGGAAAAGATCTTGCGTTCACTTGCCAAAAAAATTCGTCATCATCCTTTACCCGCCCGCGTGATAGCCTTTTGTTCCTTCGGCGTTGACACTTTTGCTCAAGCCCTTCCATTCCTTTATATGGTGGAACTCGTATGTCCAGGCTTTCTCACCAAGATTTACGCCGTAATTTCCGCCAACTGCTCGCTTCCGGCATCTGCTACCACACGGCCTCTGTCTTCGACCCGATGTCGGCACGCATCGCCGCCGACCTGGGTTTTGAGGTGGGAATCCTGGGTGGTTCGGTGGCGTCGTTGCAGGTATTGGGCGCCCCCGATTTTGCGTTGATCACCCTCAGTGAGTTCGCCGAACAGGCCACCCGCATCGGCCGAGTGGCGCAATTGCCGGTCATTGCCGACGCCGACCACGGCTACGGCAACGCGCTCAATGTCATGCGCACCATCGTCGAACTCGAACGCGCCGGCGTGGCCGCCCTGACCATCGAAGACACCCTGCTACCGGCGCAATTCGGTCGCAAGTCCACCGACCTGATCACGGTCGCCGAAGGTGTCGGCAAGATCCGCGCGGCGCTGGAAGCCCGGGTCGATTCGGAAATGGCGATCATCGCCCGCACCAACGCAGGGATCCTGCCGGTCCAGGAAATCATCAGCCGCACCCAGCATTACCAACAGGCCGGGGCCGACGGGATTTGCATGGTGGGCGTGCAGGATTTCGATCATCTGGAACAGATCGCCGAACACCTGAGCGTACCGCTGATGCTGGTCACCTACGGCAACCCGC